>JAEYRX010000054.1 GCA_023435225.1 Bacillota bacterium | reverse complement strand
TTGCAGTAAAGTCATATCAATTAAAATTAACTTTTGAAAACATCGAAAGCTTTAACGATTTTTTCAAAAGTTGATACCTTAAATTATTGATTTTACTGCATTAAAATTAAAGTGCGAAAGTTGTATTTTCACTAAAAATCATCCAACAGTATTCTTAAGGAAGCGCTGATTCATTGAATAAGCAACAATTTTGTGCTTCGCAAAATGCCTAATACCGCATATTTGCTCGCACAAAATCGGATTAATCAGCGCTTCCTTAAACATTAAACCGGAACAAAGTTACATCACCGTCCTGCATTATGTAATCTTTACCTTCCTGACGTACTAACCCTTTTTCTTTAGCCGCATTATAGTTACCGCAGCTGATCAAATCGTTATAACTCACAATTTCAGCACGAATAAAACCTCTTTCGATGTCGGAGTGAATTTTTCCGGCAGCCTGAGGTGCTTTAGTACCCTTGGAAATAGTCCAGGCGCGGACTTCCGGTTTACCAGCCGTAAGAAAACTGATTAAACCAAGTAATTGGTAACTCTTTTTAATCATTTTGTCCAATCCAGATTCTTCAATACCTAATTCTTTTAGATACTCTTTCCGTTCCGCCTCTTCCAGTTGGGCGATTTCCTCCTCAATCCGGGCTGAAGTAATAACCATTTCAGCTCCCTCGGCAGCAGCTATCATTTGAAGTTCCTTTACCAAATGATTATTGGCCCCGCCGTTTGCCAAGTCCGATTCATCCACATTAGCGGCATAGATTACCGGTTTATCGGTCAATAAAAAGGTCTGACGGGTAATGGTTTTTTCATTTTCGTTTAACTGTAATGTCCTTACCGGCAACCCCTCTTCCAAACCTTTTTTGATTCGTTCATAAACAGTCACTTCCGCTTCATACTGCGCCCTCAAGCGGGCGTCTTGGACTTTAAGTAATTTAGTTGTTTTGTCAATCCGTTTTTCCAATGTTTCCAGATCAGCAAAGATTAACTCCAAATTGATCGTCTCGACGTCACGTTTTGGGCTAACACTGCCGTCAACATGTACGATATTAGCATCTTCAAAACATCTCACCACTTGTACAATGGCATCGACTTCCCGGATATGGGCTAAAAATTTGTTACCAAGACCCTCACCTCGACTAGCGCCCTTAACTAGTCCGGCAATATCTACAAATTCAATTACCGTCGGCGTTATCTTTTCGGGGTCATAAATCTCGGCTAGTTTCTGTAAGCGTTCATCCGGAACAGGTACTATCCCGACATTCGGCTCTATAGTACAAAATGGATAATTGGCGCTTTCCGCCCCTGCTTTGGTGATTGCATTAAACAAAGTACTTTTACCGACATTTGGTAATCCGACAATTCCCAGTTTCAAATCATTAACATCCTTTCGTATTCGAATGAAAGACCAAAAAATCCAATTAAGCGGGCATTCATTGTAGTTTTTGGGGTGTTTACCTCAAAAAGTAATTATATGCGAAAGATATAATATAAACTATTTTTAACGGTTATTCAATAGATTATGGGAATCCTACAAAACAATATTATGAATTTAACCTTTGGACCTTGGTTTTTATATTAGGCAGGGCAATTTTATCCTTATAAGAATATTACAATTCTCTAAAACCCTTGTTTTTAAAAATAAATATCTGTTATAATGAAAAATATTTTTGATGAATAAATAATTTTATTTTCTAATACATGAGGTGAATTTGGTGGAAGTTGAAAGAATTGCCATCCTTGATTGCGGTGGCCAATATACTAAGGTGATTGATAGAAAAGTTCGGGAAATGTCGGTGAAGTCGGAAATTTTCTCAATTATGACACCGGCGGAAACTCTCAAGGGATTTCAGGGAATTATTTTATCGGGCGGCCCAAGCAGCGTCTGGAGCGAACAGGCTTTGAAATATGACCACGAAATTTTTGAGCTAAAAATCCCGGTATTAGGTATTTGTTATGGGATGCAAATGATTAATCAGCATTACGGCGGGGTTGTATCACCAGGTCATAAAACCGAATACGGGGAGACCACAATTGAGATTAAAACCGATTGTCCTTTATTTCACGGACTTGAACAAAAACAGCAGGTATTAATGAGCCATGGAGACACTGTCACCAAATTGGCCGAAGGTTTTAAAGCCGCAGCGACTTCCGAAGATGTGTATGCCGGTATTTATAATGAGGACTTGAAGGTATACGGGGTTCAATTCCACCCGGAAGTCGATTTGACAGTCAATGGTAAAGAGATGCTTCATAATTTCTTGATGAAAATTTGCGGATTAACCGGGAACTATCGCTTAGAAGACCGGATTAATACGGCGATTGAAAAGATCCGGGAAAAGGTAAAGGATGAGAAGATTTTAGTTTTGGTGAGCGGTGGAGTTGATTCGGCGGTTAGCGCGGCTTTATTAGTTAAAGCTCTAAATCCCGATAATGTATATGCCATCCATATTGACCATGGTTTGATGCGTAAAAATGAGAGCGATTTGGTTTGTGAAAACTTAAAAGATTTAGGTTTGAAGAATCTTATCCGGGAAAATGCCGAAACGGATTTTTTTAACAGCGTGATTGAGGTAAACAGCGAACAAATCGGTCCATTAACCAAAATGGTGGATCCGGAAGCTAAAAGAAATCTAATCGGGGAAGTATTCATTAAGGTAGTTAGGAAAACTGCTGAGAACTTAGAGTTGGATTTTGATAAAACTTTTTGGGCTCAGGGTACGCTTAGGCCGGATCTGATTGAAAGCGGCAACCCCGATGTTAGCAGCCATGCCCATAAGATTAAAACCCACCATAATGACGTGGATATTGTCAGACGGGCCCGGGAAAAAGGACTGGTGGTCGAGACAAATTGGGATTGGCATAAAGATGAAGTCAGACAAGTGGCCAGAGCCTTAGGGATAGAAGAAAGTATCGCTTCCCGGCAACCTTTCCCCGGACCGGGTTTGGCAGTCCGGATGATGTGCAATGAAGGAACCGACAAAATAACTTCCGAACAACTTGTAAAATTTAACGATTTATTCAAAACGATCGGGGCCGGTTACCAGGGAACGCTTGTACCTATTAAAACTGTTGGAGTACAGGGAGATTGCCGTAGTTATCGTTACTTGGCGATTGCTTCCGGTAAAGGCCTTGATTTGGAATGGGATAAGGTCTATCATATCGGGAGAAGCCTGCCCAATCAAGTTGATTTTGTAAACCGGGTGGCTTATGTTTTAAATCAGACCGGGTTAAAGGGAGAGATTAAAACATATCCGATGCATATCAATCATGATAATGTTGAGCTATTAAGGGAAGTTGATGACTTAGTGGTTAAGAAGCTGAACATACCCCCAATAAGCCAAGTATTTGCAGTATTATTACCAATAGGAGTTACCAAAAAATATTCGGTGGCGATCCGGACATTTGTAACTAATGATTTTATGACCGGAAGGCCTGCTTTCATCGGTGGGGATATTACCAAAGGAATGTTAGGCGATTTAGTCGCCGAAATTGAAAAGGGGTTGCCGGAGATTGATTTGATACTATATGATGTAACCAGTAAACCACCGGCAACAGTTGAGTGGCAGTAAAAAATTATCCATAAATCTTTAATCTATGAATCCATGTTAATCTGTGTAAATCCTGTCAAAAAAATTTAATTTGACAGGATTAACAGGATTTAACAGGATTTTTTTATATTAATTTTAAAAAGTGCCGATTTCGTCATTGATTTGGATTGAATTAATTAAATTTCAACATAAAACTTATTGCTACTTCTCAAATGAAAAATTAAAGGTCCAGGCGTTTTTAGCCGATTTTAATATGTAGTGTAAAGAGTATGCAGCAGGAAAAAGCGGTTTAAGAGGGAATATATTCAAGTATTAAGCGGGGAAATTGATGAAAACATTGTTTCATCCAAAAGAGGGTCATCCGCAATGAATCTATCAAATTTACGAATGTTCGCTGAAGTCAGATGTACTTTTGTGGAGTCCTTCGACAATTTTGGCGAGAATGTAAACCCGGAAGCCAAAAATTTAGAAGTAATCACTTCCGACAATAAAGATGAATTTTCAGTAAAACCAAAAGATATCAATTCTTTGGAAGACTGGGAAATCATAGTATTCCGGTCGCGGAAATTCATTTTTACAATGAATTCTTGTATTAGTTATGAGCATTTTGTGGAGGTTTTGGAGTCTCTACTAAAAAAAATCTCCGCTTTTTTGACTCCGGCCGATATTGTATCTATGGGAGTTCAAGGTTATTATCTGTATCCTTTAAGCTCTTTACAAGAGTTTTCGCAATTAATATTTGCCTGGAGCGATGATTACATTAGAGATGAGGCTTCCCAAGTAGAAATAAATGATCTAGGAGTAGATGTATTTTTCCAAAAAGACAGTTTACGGATAAATATTGTATGTAAGTTGATCT
Source organism: Bacillota bacterium (assembly GCA_023435225.1). Lineage (GTDB taxonomy): Bacteria > Bacillota > UBA4882 > UBA8346 > UBA8346 > UBA8346. The sequence goes on along the minus strand of JAEYRX010000054.1, from coordinate 15,990 downwards.
CCAGAACCGAGGCAGGCAGTTATTTCCCAATTACGGAGTTAAATAATATTCATGAGACTAATTTATTTATTAATATTCAGGTAGCAACTAACGAGCCTCTAAAGTTACAGAAATCGTTAACTACTTCTTTATCACAATCAATAAAGACCCATGTCCTTCATGCAACCAAATTGATTGAGCAACGCCTGGGAAAAATGCAAGGGGAGAAGAAGTAGAAACAAGCAAAATGATCAGTAAAGATGAATTCAGAAATCAGAATCCAGAAGCCGGCAGAAATGCTTAAAGTCTATATTCAATACTTTGGTTTATTCTGGATTTAAAATTCTATATTCTGAATTCTATAGAATTAAATTAGACCTCCAGCGCCTTCCGGAGCTCTTCTTTTGAAATGTCGGAATTTAGCCCCATCTGTCCGAAGTCGCTGCAATCGTAAATTATATAATCAAAGTAATCTTTTTTTTCAGCCTCCGTAATTCTACCGCAATATATATCCTCTAATAAATTTGCTCCGTCGATTGTTTCTTTAAAGATATAATAACGCACTCCATAGGTGGGCAACATAAATAATAAGTCAGCTTCTTTCCAGGTCTTATTAGGAATATGCGCTAGGACCTTATGGACGGTAACATTTTTATTAAAGCTGAATAAGTCGAGCAAACTCCTACTATTGGACGGTGATTCGGATTTCTGATACCGGTAATCGATTCCTAATTCGCGGAGGTCTTTAACAATTCCTAATACGGAAGTCTCTTTTTCCTTGGCTGAATTTAATACGATAAGTGAACTATCTAGTTCCATAATAATATCGTGATCTTTAACTAATGCGGATATAATTTGAAAACTCCTTTCCTTATTCTCCGCTTTGCTCCGGTTTAAGCTATATGAGATGAAAAAACGGGCTATATCACTTTTTTTGTTTTCTTTAATAACGATTTTTTGTTTATTGGAATTCATCAGTTCGTCACCTTCAACTTTAACTTGTATAGTAAATATTTAAATATTATTATATCATAGTTTCAAGAGTAATCATTAAAAATAAATAATAGCCACAGAGACACGAAGACACAGAGAAAGAAATAGTAATTTTCTGTATCTCTGTGCCTCTGTGACAAAAGTAATTAAGGAGGATGGGCATGAAATCTTACCGGAAAGAGCTCTTTTTTGCGACCGAAAAAAGAGTGGAATTTATCAATATTACTTCCCAAGTGAATGAAGCGTTAGGTGAAAGCGGTATTACGGAAGGTATTTGTTTGGTCAACGCTATGCATATTACCGCCAGTGTTTTTATTAACGATCATGAAAACGGGCTATGGCAGGATTACCAGAACTGGCTTGAAAAATTAGCGCCTCATGAACCATTGTCCCAATATCTTCATAACCGGACCGGGGAAGATAACGGTGATGCCCATTTAAAAAGGCAGGTTATGGGGAGGGAAGTTGTGGTGGCGGTAACCAATGGTAAATTGGATTTTGGCCCCTGGGAACAGATTTTCTACGGAGAATTTGACGGCCGGCGCAGGAAGAGGGTGCTGGTAAAGATTATTGGGGAATGACAAAATCAGGAGCCAGTAGATTAGGAGTCAGGAGCCAGTAGTGTAAGTAAATTTTTATAGTCATTAAAGATTTTGAAGTTTGGAGCTTTTATTTTTATTCTCTTGACTCCTGACTCCTGGCTCCTAAATTTCTGACTCCTAACTGTTGTCCGGATCAATGGTTCACTTTTTCGCCCGGATGCCGGAATACTAAGTCAAGAATACCTAAAATGATAGAGGCGGAACCAACGCCTAATAGGAACCATCCGATATCGGTCGGGCGCATCAGGTAACCGATTAGGGCAACCACAATGCCGATAGCAGTTATTATATAGTCGACAGTCATTTTTATTCCTCCTTTTTTAATAGTAATTACTATTATTTCTCTTTCATGAGTAACAATTCAAAATGTTAAATTTTTGCAACTTAAGCTATATAGTAAAGAAAGTTCTTGATTTTTTTTTAGCCAAGTGGTAATGTATACTAAAACGATGACAAGGATATGTCGTTTCCCGAAGTTAGTAGAGATGGAAGGCCGGCGGCTGAAAGCCTTCCTTAATGTAAAGTAACGATACCACCTTGGAGTGGCAACCGGAAATAGAAGATTTTATTGATAATGCTTTAGTATGGTTGCCCGGAACGGCCGTTATCCGTATGAGTTGGGTCTGGTGTTGCCGGAATGAAAATTGAAGCAATACTAACCAAAAAAGGTGGAACCGCGGAAGTAACCTTTCGTCCTTTGAGGATGAAGGGTTTTTTTATATTTTAGGCATTAGTAATTAGGCATTAGGCACTAGTTTTTACAAGTAAATATGTTCAGGTAAAACACTTAAAATCATTATTTTGTTTTTTTACTGTTGCCTAATGCCTAGTACCTGTTGCCTATTAAAAAAGGAGTGATTTTTATGCAGGACCATTTAGTGAATATTGGAATCTTAGGATTAGGAACAGTCGGAACCGGAGTGGCCCGGGTATTATTGGAACAGCAAGAACTCTTAAATACCAGATCCGCTCTTAACTTCAAGTTAAAGACAATCGCCGAGAAGGATTGGAGCCGTAATAGAAATCTGGATTTGAATGGAGTAAAATGTACCGATCAAGTAAATGAAATACTTGATGACCCGGAGATCGATATTGTCGTAGAAACTATTGGCGGTTATGAGCCGGCCTTTAGTTTTGTGTCCCAAGCTCTTAAAAAACGCAAACATGTTGTTACTGCTAATAAGGCACTAATTGCTACTAAGGGCCGGGAACTTTTTAAAATTGCCGCTGAAAATGGCGTGGATTTGTTATTTGAAGCCAGTGTCGGTGGAGGTATTCCAATTATAAAAGGTTTACGGGAAGGACTTGTCGCTAATAAAATTCAAAGCATGTATGGGATTTTAAACGGCACTTCTAATTATATCTTGACCCGGATGCACCAGGATAATCTGGAATTTGAGCAGGCTTTGAAAGAGGCTCAAATTAAAGGTTTTGCCGAAGCTGACCCGACCTTGGATGTAGGCGGAGGAGATGCCGCTCACAAGCTTACTATTTTATCCTCCATCGCTTCTACTGGATTTGTAGATTTTAATGAACTTTATGTTGAAGGAATAACTGCTATAACGAAGTTAGATATTAATTTTGCTAAGCAATTCGGGTATACCATCAAACTTTTAGCTATATTCCGTTCTTTTCCGGAAGGTTTGGATTTAAGGGTTCATCCAACCTTAGTACCGAATACTCATCTGTTGGCATCAGTTAATAATGAGTTGAATGCAGTGTTTGTCAAAGGGGATTTCGTCGGTAATACCATGTTTTACGGTCCGGGAGCCGGAGAGAGACCGACTGCCAGCGCTATTGTCAGTGATATTGTCGATCTTTCCCGGGATCTGCTTTTGAAAGAAGGAGAGCAGTTCTGTAACCGGACGGTTAATCCGGAGAAAGTGGTTAAAGTTCTACCGGTTCAAAAAATTGTCAACCGGTTCTATCTAAGATTCTACACTTTGGATGCTCCGGGAGTTTTATCAAAGATCTCCGGCGTACTTGGGGAAAATGGAATTTCCATCTCTTCCATGGTCCAGTTGGAAACCCATGAACAGGATAATTATGTTCCAATTGTGATTTTAACGCATGAAGCTTCTGAAGAGGCTATGGAGAATGCTTTAGCGAAAATTGGGAAGTTTGATTTCGTAAAGGATCAGTATTTACGATTGAGATTGTTTTAAAGCAGGTGTTTGGGGCCTAAGGAAGCGCTGATTAATCCGATTTTGTGCGAGCAAATATGTGGTATTAGGCATTTTGCGAAGCACAAAATCATCACTTATTCAATTAATCAGCGCTTCCATAAATAATTTTGACAGGATTGACACGGATTAAAAGGGATTGAATTCCAATAATTTAAAAGCGATGATGGGGACAAAAATTAGTTGGACTATTTATCAGAGATTGAAGGCCGGCGGCTGAAAGCCTTCTTTAAAGAGCAGCTAATCATACCACCCCTGAGTGGATACCGGATATTACTAAAGGTATCCCGGCAGTAACCGTTATTTACTAATATTAAGTGGGTTTTAACCAAAAAAGGTGGGACCGCGGAAGTGAACCTTTCGTCCTTTGAGGATGAAGGGTTTTTTTATTTCAGGCATTAGGGATTAGGCATTAGGCATTAGGCATTAGGCACTAGTTTTAAAAGCCAAATATTTTTAAGGAAAAACATTCACTAATATTATATTTTACTACTGCCTAATGCCTCTTGCCTGTTGCCTATTAAAAAAGGAGTGGTTTTTTATGAAAGCGATTAGTATTGGTTTATTGGGATTAGGAACGGTCGGGACCGGAGTAGTCCGGCTATTACAAAAGTTGAATGCACAGCGGCAGGAGAGTTACAAGCTGAAGACTATTTTAGTGTCTGATTTGGCGAAACCAAGAAAGGTTGATTTAAGCGGAATTAAATTAACTTCTCAAGTGGAAGAGATAGTTGCTGATCCGGAGATTGAGATTGTTGTTGAGGCGATTGGTGGGATTGAACCGGCTTTTAAATATATCAGCCAAGCATTGCAAAACCGGAAGCATGTGGTTACGGCCAATAAAGCTTTGATAGCTGTACGAGGCCGGGAGCTTTTTAAAACCGCTGACGAAAATGGAGTGGAGTTACTCTTCGAAGCAAGTGTAGGTGGAGGGATACCGATTATCAAAAGTTTGCGGGAGGGACTTGCTGCTAATGAGATCGAGGAAATGTACGGGATTTTAAACGGGACAGCTAATTATATATTAAGCCGGATGCATCAGGATGATTTGGAATTCGCTGAGGCCTTAAAGGAAGCGCAGCTTAAAGGTTTTGCCGAAGCTGACCCAAGTTTGGATGTTGAAGGTGGAGATGCCGCTCATAAATTAACGATTTTAGCTTTACTCGCCTCTAATAGTTGGGTGGAGTTTAACCGGTTATATGTTGAAGGAATTACCAATATAACCGGACTGGATATCAAGTTCGCCAAACAGTTCGGGTATACCGTTAAATTATTGGCTGTCTATCGTAGATTATCTGAAGGACTGGATATAAGGGTCCACCCGACATTAGTGCCGGACTCCCATTTGTTGGCAGCTGTTAATCGGGAGTTAAACGCTGTTTTTGTGAAAGGAGACTATGCCGGGGAAACCTTGTTTTATGGTCCGGGAGCCGGAGAAAGACCGACTGCCAGCTCAATTGTGAGTGATATTATTAGTCTCTCGCGAAAAAGCCTAGATCCGGAGTCCAACATTTTAAATGATATGGTAATATCGGGAAATCATAGTTTAAGGCTTATTCCGCTTAAAGAACTTAAAAACCGTTTTTATTTAAGATTTTTTACCAAGGACATTCCCGGGGTCTTAGCGAAGATTGCCGGAGTTTTAGGGGAGAATGGGATTTCTATTGCTTCGGTGGTTCAATTGGAGACGGATCTGCAAGATGATTATGTACCGGTGGTAATTTTAACACATGAGGCTTCGGAAGAATCGATGGAGGAGGCTTTGGGAAAAATCGGCCGCTTTGATTTCGTTAAAGAAAAGTATTTGCGATTAAGGTTATTTTGAAATTTGGTTACCCTCATAATTTATCTTTGTGATCACAGGTAAGCAGGGTTATGTTAGCTTATTCCTGTATGGGAGTGTAGATTGAAACATTTTTGATTTATGTTATACTTAAATCAAGATGAAACTCGCTCCTTATACGGGAGTATGGATAAGGTGTTGGACCCTATGGTATAAATAAACGAGGAATTAAATTTTAAATTGACCGATCTGGGTCGGAGTCACCGACGGGATTTTCATTCTCTTCGATATCGACCCGATAAGAATTTGAATTTATCATAATAACTCTTTAGTAAAATTACTTTCGACCAGCCAAGGCGGGATCGAAGCAGAAAGGATGTTTACCTTGAGTTATCAAATTGAAAATCGTATCTATACATATGGAGAAATTTTAAAATTTCCGGAAAATGAACGATGGGAATTAATAGATGGAATGCCTTATTTACAAGCAAGACCATCAATTGAACATCAAGGGATCATGATGGAAATCTCAAATCAGATTTATAATTACTTAAAAGGTAAACCATGTAAAGTTTTTACTGAACCTGCTGTTTGGCTGGATGGTAAAGCAGAAGATAAAAATTCAAAAAATTATATAATTCCGGATATCGTAGTAGTATGTGACCCAAAAAAAATTGTTTCCGCCGGTATTATAGGAACTCCTGATATGATTGTAGAAATTGTTTCCCCGTCAAATGCGCGGATCGATAAAGTAAAAAAACTTTGGAAATATCGTGACGCCGGGGTAAAAGAATATTGGATTATCGAACCGGATGAAAAAATTATTACGGTTTACAGGCTTGATACAGGGTTTTATAAGGTTGAATCTTATGATGAAGGGTTAATAAAAGTAGGGATTATGGAAGAGTTGTCGATTGATATAAAACTAGTGTTTCCCGAATGATTATACTTAATAAATCGGAGTTAAATTAGAGATCACCGGACTCAACCAAAAAATTGCCGCTGTTTTTCAACCGGGGAAAAATAGTCTTAAAAAATTGTTGCAACATATATGAATGGTTCCAAAATATCTTCGGGAATGATGTTAAAATGAAAGACAATCTGCCAATCAAGGATGAAAACATCTTAAGAATGTATTACCATTTTACATGAATGTCCAAACGAAGGGTCCCGATTTATGGATGAGAGGATTATCGCATTATCCGAATACCGTATTCAAAAATCTAGGGACTTGTCCATACCGGGCAAGTTTTTTATTTATATCTACGGAACAACTCCTACGAGTTACTCGGTGACTCCTACGAGGCGCTCAATGGTTCCTACGGGATGCGCAACGATTCCTACGGGACGCCGGATGATTCCTACCTGATACGGAACGGTTCCTACGGGTCGCCCAACGGTTTCTAACGGACACGAAATGGTTCCTACGCGGCCCCCGACGATTCCTACGGAATACGCTGAGAAAATGTTATGCTATTGGATTGAGCGCGTGGGGCGGGATGAAGAGGAGATCGTTATCTAGCTTCCATAATTTAATGGGTGATTATTTAACAGGGATTTTACTTTAAGCGTCGAATAAAGTCCAAAAGATTTTTCCGGGGGTGCGGTTATGAAAAATAAAAGAACGATTATTATTTTAGTAGGTATAATCATGCTAATCGGTTTTTTTTCATATATTTCCAAACAGAATAAACAAATATCATCCGGTGGTTCTGGTAATGTACCAAATCAGTTATCACTCTATAATTCGGAATTTCCAAAATCATTCAACTATTTTGTAGATGGTTCGGTTGACTCTGCAATCGTATTTGGATTGGTTTATGAAACCTTAATGGAACTTGATCCGAATACTCTGGAATATCAACCTTTGATTGCAAAATCGATTGAAACCTCAAAAGATAAAAAGAGTTTTACTGTTATAATTGACTCCAGAGCCAAATGGGCTGATGGTCAACAAATTACTACAGACGATATATTGTTTACTTTTGATACGATTATGGATCCGAAGAACTTGACACCGGTTCAACGGATGTTTTATAGCCGTTTTGAACGACCTGAGATTATTGATAAATATACGGTATTATTTAAAGCTAAGACGGTTCATTACAATAATTTAATAGCTCTGGTTGATTTTAGTGTTCTTCCCAAACATCTTTTTGAGGGTAAGGATTTCAACAAAAGTTTTACGATGAACCTTCCTCCAGGAAGCGGACCATATGTCTTAAGCGAGGTTAAAGAAGGAAGATATTATGAATTGACACGGCGAAAGGACTATTGGGCAGATCAGCTCCCACATCATAAAAGAACTTATAATTTTGCAAGAATCAAGTTTAAAGTTATCCGTGATGAGGAGGTTGCCTTTGAAGCCTTTAAAAAGGGAGATTTTGATATCTTTGTTGATATTACCGGTAAGCGTTGGGCTACTGAGACTAATTCGGAACAGTTTCAGAAGAATTGGATTGTAAAACAAAAAATTTACAATTACGCTCCTCAAGGCATTTATGGATTGGCGCTGAATATGCGTAAGTCTCTTTTTCAAGATCTTCGAGTACGACAAGCTATTTTTCATCTTTTAGATCGGAAGACTATGCTTGAAAAGTTTGAGTATAATCAATTTGAATCTCTTTCATCATATTGGCCTTCACTATATGGTTCAAATAAATCTAATCCATCTATAGAATATAACCCTATTCTAGCAAAAAAACTATTGAAGGAAGCTGGGTTTACTCGACTGGATAAGGATGGTTATTTAATCAATGATCAGGGAAAGAATTTGGAGTTTACTATTTCATATGCAACAGATATCTATGAAAAACATTTAACCTTGTTTGTTGAGGATTGCAAACAAATAGGAGTTAAAGTTAATTTAGAACGGATTTCATGGGCTACTTTAATTAAAAAGATGGATGAATATAAATTTGATACGGTAATGATGGGTTGGTCGGGTACTTTATTTGGTGAACCCGAACAGCTTTGGCATTCCAAGTATGCAGCAGAACTAGGCGGAAGCAATTTACCGGGTTATAAAAATCCTGAGGTTGACCGACTGATTGATTCTATGCCACCGGTTTTTGATGTTAATGAGCGAAATAAAATCATTAAAAAGATTGATACTATTATATATCGTGACACACCTTATGTTTTGTTTTGGGGGAGGAATTATTCACCTCTCTTTTATAAAAATATTTTTGATACGCCGAAGACAGTTTTATCAAAGTATAACTCATCAAGATATTTAAGCGACATTATTGTATACTGGCGGTTTGATCCGGTAAAATATAAAAAATACGAAGAAGCTTTAAAAAGTAAAACTTCTTTACGGTCAGTTCAGGAAGAAATATTTTATGATAAATTGGCGAAATAGATTTTTAATTATTACCTTTCTGGGAGAAATTAAATGCGGGATTATTTTATCAAACGAATCTTATTAATTATTCCAACTCTCCTGGGTATTACCATAGCTTGTTTTCTAGTAATGCAAATGGTGCCCGGTGGTCCGGTAGAACAAGCGCTCCAGAAAATTAAGCATGCTGCTCAAGATGGAAATGGAGTGGCTGGGAATACTGTGTCAATGTCGGCAATGACTCAGGATGAATTGGAAAACATTAAGAAATATTATGGATTTGACAAACCCGTCTTAGTCCGGTATTTTTCCTGGTTAAGTAAATTGCTGAGACTTGATTTCGGAACATCTTATGCTTATGAAAAGCCCGTTCTTGAAGTAATCGCCAGCCGTTTTCCGGTTTCACTAACTTTTGGCCTTACCGGTATGTTTTTTACCTATCTGCTCTGTATACCGCTGGGCATCAAGAAAGCATTGAAACATAACGAGCCATATGATAACTGGACCAGTATATTGATTTTTGCCGGATATTCCATTCCCTCATTTGTATTAGGATTGATACTAATCGTCCTTTTCGGGGGCGGCAGTTTTTGGGATATCTTCCCCGTTAGCGGGGTGGTTTCCGATAATTATGAACAGTTTTCACTTATGGGCAAAATAGTGGATTATATCATTCATATGTTTTTACCGGTCCTTTGTTATATCATTGGTGGTTTTGCCACTTTGACCTTACTAATGAAGAATTCTTTGATGGAACAGTTGAATCAGGACTATATTAGGACCGCTTTAGCCAAAGGGCTCACTTATGAACAGGCTGTTTTTAAACATGCCTTACGGAATGCGCTAATCCCAATCGTGACTAATATCGGAATGATTATCAGTGTTATTCTTTCCGGCTCCATGTTAATTGAGACCATCTTTACCATTGACGGAATGGGTTTATTGGGATATGAATCCATCGTTAACCGCGACTATCCGGTGGCGCTTGGCTTAATTGTTATCTCCAGTTTGCTGGTTCTAGTGGGACGGATTATTTCCGACTTTTGTCTGGTGTTGGTTGATCCGAGGATAAAGTTTAAGTGATGCAGTATTTAGAAGTCAGGAGGTGTCAAAAAGCACCTCTCTCTTGCTCTCCCTCGAGTGGGAGAGTAACCAAAAGCCGTTGATCTCTAAAAGATTTTATTTTATAGCGACATAAGTTATTTTACCTTATCCCGGAAAAAGTCGGAACCAAAATTAAAGTTTAAAAATAACGTTGTGAATCATTGATATAAAAGAGTTTTCAGGAATACTAGATGGATATAAGTATCAGAAACAGATTGGTTTAGAAGGTTTTAAGATTGACTGCGAAGGCATCGGTTACTCTTCCACCATGGGGGAGAGCAAGAGAGAGATCTACGCCAAATTTTTTATCATACGAAAATAAGCGTCAACGCATCTAATTCACACTCATGTCGTTAGCTTATTCCTTTGTGATAGACATAAAGAATGAGCCTACATTATGCTGGCTCCTGACTACTGGCTCCTGTATACTATAGATATCCTGAAAGGAGAATCCTTGGTGCCTCTTTCCCCAATAACCTTACGGCGTTTACAGAAGTTTAAGAGAATGAAACGGGCTTATATCTCATTATGGATACTGCTGGTTATCTATGTTATTTCTTTATTCGCGAATTTTATCGCCAATGATCAGCCGTTGCTGGTTCAATACCAAGGAAAGTTCTTCTTCCCGGTAGTCAAATTTTATTCCGGGGATAACTTTGGGCTAGGCTCTACCGATATTCCAAATTATAAAAGACTCCAACATACTTCTGTATTTAAAGATAATAAGCATAATTTTATGATCTTTCCGTTAATCCCTTATGGCCCAAATGAAGCTCTTTTGAAATTGCCGGGTAATCCTCCTACCAAGCCGACTTTTAAAAATTGGCTGGGAACCGATGACCGGGGGCGGGATATTTTTACCCGTTTACTATACGGCTACCGGATTAGTTTCAGTTTTGCCTTGTTAATCACCTTCGCCAGTATGTTCTTAGGGGTGATAATAGGCGCGTTGCAGGGTTATATTGGTGGTATTTTTGACTTAACTATGCAACGGCTAATTGAAATATTTTCAGCCTTGCCATTCTTGTATATTGTGATTATTATCGGGAGTTCATTAGGGACTAGTTTTATAACCTTATTGATAATTTTCACCATATTTGACTGGATCGGGATCTCTTATTTTATGAGATCGGAATTCTTAAAGTTACGGGAGACCCAGTTTGTAGAAGCAGCTAAAGCCATGGGAGTTAAAGAGCGTAAGATAATGTTCCGGCATATTTTACCGAACTCATTGACTCCTATTATTACATTTCTCCCATTTAACCTGATTGGAGCAATCTTCTCATTATCAGCGCTTGACTTTCTCGGCTTTGGTCTACCGGCGCCTACACCGAGTTGGGGAGAGTTAATGCGGCAGGGGATGGCTAACATTTATTCATATTGGTTATCGTTATATCCGGCGCTGATGTTATTTTTAGTCTTATTGTTGATTGCTTTTGTCGGAGAAGGTATTAGGGAAGCTTTTGATCCAAGAGAATATCAGAAATACGAATGAGGATATACTTAGGCTTATTAGTCGTTTACGCCAGTTTCCACTGCACACCTAAAAGTATGAAAATAGGTTTTTAACTCTGTGTCTTTATGTCTCCGTGGCCAATAATGATTTAGCCACAGAGACACAGAGAAATCATTCATATTAGGATGGAATGTTATGGCTGATAATTTATTAGATATTCAAGATTTAAAAATACATTTTTCAACTGAAGCCGGAGTGGTAAAAGCGGCAGATGGAGTTTCTTTTAGCCTAAATCAGGGTGAAACCCTTGGTTTGGTTGGAGAGTCAGGGTGTGGGAAGTCGGTAACGGCTTTATCTGTTTTAAGACTAGTGCCGTCTCCGCCGGGCCGGATTACAGCTGAATCTATCTCCTGGAAAGGCCGGGATCTGCTTAAAACACCGCTTAAGGATTTGATTTCGATAAGAGGTAAAGAGATTGGCATTATTTTTCAAGAACCCCTTACCAGTTTCAATCCGGTTCAAAAAATCGGCCTCCAATTAAGCGAAGCCTTGCTAATTCATACTCAGTCGGCCCAGGATGAAATAAAAGATTTGGTAATTCAGGCTTTAGCCAAGGTAGGAATCCCTAATGCGGAAAGGCAATATAATGCATACCCTCACGAGCTCTCGGGAGGGATGCGACAACGGGCGATGATTGCCATGGCTTTAATTTGCAATCCTCAATTGTTGATAGCCGATGAACCGACTACCGCTCTTGATGTAACGATTCAGGCTCAAATATTAGAGCTATTACAACAATTGCAAGCGGAAAACAATATGTCGTTATTAATGATTACCCATAATTTGGGAATTGTAGCCAAAGTCGCCAGGCGGGTAGCGGTGATGTATGCCGGAAGAATTGTGGAAACAGCCGGTGTCAAAGAGATATTTAGAAACCCGTTGCATCCATATACTATCGGCTTACTTAAATCCATCCCTAATCCGACCCGGAGAGAGAGTTTATATGCGATCCCAGGTATGATTCCCGACCCGCTAAATTTGCCGCCGGGATGTTATTTTGCCCCCCGTTGCGATAAGGTGATGGATATATGTAAACGAGAGTATCCGGAGGCGGTCTCCAAACCAGGGGGACATGAGGTGGCGTGTTGGCTGCATGTTTAAATCTTGAAGTTAGAATTCGGAAGTCAAAGATGCATAAAAACGGATCCTATCCCTTAAAGGGTACTAGCTGTGCTTTGCAGATCTTAAACCTCGGAGGATTGTGGTTACCCTTTTAAAGGGCGAGGGATCTGAATTTTTAGCCAAAGTATAGCATACATTCATATAAATTTCACGGAGATAATCATGGACAAATTACTCCAAGTCAACAACTTAAAAAAATACTTCCCCATCAAATCCGGCTTTCTAGGGCGGGTTCGGCAGTGGGTCCGGGCGGTTGACCGGGTTAGCTTTGATATTCGTCCCGGAGAGACATTGGGATTGGTTGGGGAATCGGGTTGCGGAAAAACAACCGCCGGAAGAAGTATTTTACAACTGATTGAACCTACCGGTGGTTCGGTAAACTTCGCTGGGACCGAACTGGTGGGCTTATCAAAACGAAAAATGTCCCGGTTACGAACTAAAATGCAAATTATCTTTCAAGATCCTTATTCATCCCTTAATCCACGCCGGGTGGTACTTGACTTGGTGGGTGAAGGTTTATCCGAACATGGCCTTGTAAAAAATCTTAATGAGAAAAAAGAAAAAGTAGCTACGATTTTGGAGAAAGTCGGTTTGTCCTCCCAACTTCTTTACCGTTATCCGCATGAATTCTCCGGCGGGCAGCGGCAAAGGCTGGCTATTGCCAGGGCGATCTCCCTTGAACCGGAGCTGATTGTCTGTGACGAACCCGTCTCTGCTCTGGATGTTTCCATCCAGGCTCAAATAATTAACCTTTTGATTAAACTTAGGAATGAATTAAAGATTGCATATCTTTTCATCGCTCACGACTTAGCGGTGGTAAAACATATATCCAACCGGATTGCCGTAATGTACCTGGGACAGATAGTTGAAACCGCTCCGGCGGATGAATTGTTCAATGAACCGCTTCATCCTTATACTAATGCCCTATTATCGGCAATTCCCGTGCCTGATCCGGAGGCTAATAAACAGCGGATTATTTTAACGGGAGAAATCGATAATACACTGGACTATAGCAAAGGTTGCTGTTTTGCCTCCCGTTGCCCTGTAGTGATGGATATCTGCCGGCAGCAAGAACCACCGGTTCATTATAGAAATAGTGAACATTTTGCCAAATGTTTCCGAGCGGAGCAACAATTATAAAGTTCTGTTTATTGATGGATCTATAGAATTCAGAAGTCAGGAGTCAGAATCCAGAAGTTCCAATATTATTTGAGCTTGGCTTACAAATTTACTGTTTTTAGGGTTTCTTCCGACTACTGGATTCTGGCTTCTGTATTCTATTACTTATTTTTTAACCAAAAATAAAAAAATGTAGGTGTTTATTGGTGTCAAGTGCTATTGTTCTTAGCTTAATAGACCGTTTAATTAAACCAAAAGAGTGGTATGAGGTTTCCAATCTTTCCATCGAGGGATTTCAATTTATCGGGACCAAAGATGACCAAAAAAATGCCGGTTTGATTGAGAAACCGATTATAAAGGAAAAGCGGTTCGGTTTAAACCCTTTCAAGCCGTACCGGGATTATTACGGCAAGTTGATTTTAAAAACCCGTCTGGTCCCGGAAGAGTTGGAAGTGAAGTATGCGATTGGCTATACTATTAATCAAAAAGTAACTACGGTTGATGATTATTCCAATTTTGCCTGGCTAAGGCTGGCCACTGGAATTGAAAAATATATTTACCCGAATTTGAGTCATCAAAAACAGTTGCTTGAATTCTTACTTGCTAATTCCCGACAGCCGAAATTTGTAATTACCAGAGTATATCATTACCTTCAATTCGAACTTTATCAGCAATTGACCACGGAAATCTTGAAGCGGGAAAATGCATAATGAATTTTCCCGTTTGTGAAAAAATGAACTTACTGAATTAGAAAGGATTTTCTACCTCCTACGACTAATAATAATAGCAAAAGGACTTAAGGGGGTATGATACGTATGAAAGTAGCTGATTTACTGAAAAGTAAAGGCCAAACTGTTATTACTGTAAGTCCCGATGAACCGATCTTCAATGCTATGGGAAAATTAATTGAGCATAAAATTGGTTCGTTAGTTGTTGTTGATGCCGAGAAAAAAATTGTCGGCATTATCTCCGAGAGAGATATCATGAGGGCCGCTTATTCGGATTATGATACTCTAAAATCCAAAAAAGTAGCCAATTTAATGACTACTAACCTTATTGTAGCTATTCCGGAGGATGACGTTGATTACATCATGGGTATTATGACTCAAAACCGGATCCGTCATTTACCAATCGTCACCAAAGATGGTATAGAAGGAATTATTTCCATCGGTGATATTGTTAAGTTTGAACTGGAAGAGATTCAAGTTAAAAACCGGTATCTCGAAGAATATATGTATGGTCAGCCATTATAGAAATTTATAATCTGTGTTAATCCTTATAAATCCAGTCTAAAAATGTAATTTGATAGAAATAACAGGATTAATAGGATTTTTCATTACGATAATTAGCCGGGATACTTCTCGGCTTATTTTTTTAATCGAAAGAGGGCATCCCATGTTTCGCTTTGAAAATGTTAGCTTGAGTAAATTCTCTAATAAAAAAGAAGTATCTATCCTATCCGGTATAACAATGGATATATATTCGGAAAAGGTTACCGCTTTAATCGGCCCATCCGGGGCAGGGAAAAGCAGTTTGATGCGTTTATTAAACCGGTTGGAAGAACCGACGGCCGGTAGAATATATTTAGCGGAAAAACCATTGGATTCTTATAATATATTTGATTTAAGGCGTCGGGTGGGGATGGTTTTTCAGTTACCGGTGATGTTTCCTGGTACTGTAGCGGAGAATATTCACTATGCCGTCAGGTTTTGCCAATCAGCCGGTCGGTTACGACCGGTACCCGAATTATTGAAAATGGTTGGCTTGGATCCCGTCTTAGCTGATCGCAGTGGAGAAGAATTATCGGTTGGGCAACAACAAAGAGTGGCTTTTGCCAGAACTTTGGCCAATAATCCGGAAGTGTTATTATTGGACGAGCCGACCGCTTCTTTAGATCCGGCCTCAGCTACCGGAATATTACAGCTAATTAAAGAACTTCAAAAGCAGTTTGGCTTGACCGTGTTAATAATTACCCACCTTCTAGATCAGGCTAAAAACTATTCAGATTATACCGGTTATCTTGAAAAAGGGCAATTAATTGAGTTTAGCCGTACCAGCGATATTTTTGTCAAGCCCGGTCATGTTGCAGTCAGAAACTTTATCGCCGGAGGAGGAGAGGTAGCGTGAAAAATACCGGATAAATAAAAAAGGGCGTGCGAAACTAAAGCCTTTAAGCAGTCTAAAAATCAAGACATGATTTAAGCCACGGAAATATCGTCGGTCTTTATAAGACCATTAGAAATAAG
>JAEYRX010000037.1 GCA_023435225.1 Bacillota bacterium | reverse complement strand
TTTTGTTGAGGGCGTCGGATTTCTCTTTTTGCCGGGCTTTCAGGGCTTCCTGTTCATTATCAAGGGCTTTGGCTTCGTCATGTAAAGTCTGTAATTTGGTGATAAATTCGGCGGTGATACCCCGTTTGGCCAAACGTTCGGTATTAGTGTTTAAACCGGCCAGCATTACTTTGACATCATTAATCTTTTCCGCATAAGAATTTGATTTTGCCATGATAAATTACCTCTTTTCTTTAAATTTAATGTTGTTTTATTAAAATCAATGTGCTTTTTGCAAAAAAAAATGTGGTTTCTTTTAAATCAATGTGGATAATTTTGTTATTCATGTGAATAATTTAATTATCCAGGTGGATTTTTCATTTATCAATATTGATTATTCAATTATTGATATCATTTATTCGATTATCCATGTGGTTTTTGTAATTATCAATGTGGTTTGTTATATTATCCATGTGCATTATTTAATTATCCACATCAGTTATTCAATTATCCACATTGTTTTTATATTTATTAACTTCAATAATTAAACAAACAAGTTGATTTCAAACTTTACCCCTTTGATTTCTTTTCTAAAACAGATTAATCATTTTATAAAGCCGGTAAAATTTTCTTTAACTTCATTCCCCCAATCAGGTCACTGCCTTGACGGCTTTCACCAACACCGCCAGCGCCGCATTGAGCGCTTTTTCGGCTTCGACTTTAACGATGCCTATTCCGGTAAGTTCGACTGTCTTAGCGGAATTTATCAGAGTATTGATGATTAACCGGGCCGATTTGCTATCAATTTTACTTTTTGAAGCAGAGCTATTTGTTTGACGACCGGTTCATTGTCATTTGATTGTGCAAAAAAGATCGAAAACATTGTATTCACCTCCTTTATATGTTGAATTAAGTTTTTGAATTCAACATATTTCCTTAATTTATAAAATGAAGAAAACACCACGTTTTATTACTCTAAACCTTACTCAGTGAGATTTGTTGTTTATCCAGCATTTTTATTTAATATCATGGAAGCTGGATAAACAACTAAAGCCGGTATTAGGGATGTGAAATTCGGTTACAAATTTTCCTCATTTTATATATTTTTGAATTTTTAGAAAACCAACTAAATGCTAATTTCTAGTTTTGTCAATTAATCCCTGCAAGAAAACGAAACTTTTTACAGAAATTTGTTAGATTGGGAAATAAGGTTGGAATGAAAGGGATAAAGTGGGAGTAGAAAATGTTGATAAAAAAACAACCGGCTAAAAATCGGTTGTTTTGAGAAAATATTTTTGGAATTGTTTGATGTTTGAAAAGATTGGCGGATTTTTAATGTAAGAAAATGAGGGGTAAATATTAATACTTCATAATTTTAAGCTCATAAACAAGTATTTTGGGGTAAATCAATTGCCGGCCGGAATCATTATCCACTTCGAAATATAATTCCCCGTTGGTAATTTTAATAATTGTTTTCTCCCGAATTCGTTGGACTGTATCAAAGAGTTTTTCATTTCTTACTATGGCCTCTATCAATACCGGTGCTTTATTTATACCGTAATAGGAAAACCGAAAGCTATAATAATCACCTTTGTCATTATGACTTATGGTTGGCTTATCTGATACCGTGCCGGTAATAATAATTTTATTGTCATTTTTAAATAATTTATTAGCTTCCCGCCAATATTTAATATTTACATATTTAGTATTGGTAAAGGCAGCTATTTCCCGATCCGAATATCCCTGATTATATAAATCAAAACGGATTTTATTGGTTTCATTTTCTCGTTCTTTTGTGGGAAGACTTATTTCTTTTTCCTTGGATGCTTTTGCTTTATATAACGCAAATCGTTCTGCCCATTCTTGCTGATTAAAGTTGTTAAATTTGATTAATCCGCCATACCGGCGCCAATTTCTAACAGCGCTTGAAGGAAAATGATCTCCTAAGAATTCGCTTATATTTATAGCAATTTCTTGGTCACTATATTTTTGTAGATATAGTTCTTCCATCTTCGCAATTACTGTTTCTTTTTGTTCTGGAGATAAATCTTTGTATAGTAACATTTGATCACCTACTTGGAATAAGAATATTTAATTAAGCTTTACTCCCACTTCAAATTCTATTTCAATTTATCCTCAATTAAGTCCCACCGATTTAAAAATCGGCTTATCTCCCAACCATTTATTTCTTTCTTGGGTGGAATTGGCACTGTTCTAATCTGATTTTCCGGGTTATGATTAGGGTTTTTCACCCATAATTCGTATACTGCCTTAATATTGGCAGCCATTTCTGCAACAGGAATTATATAATAGACAAAATCTTCATCTTGTTCCGGTTCGGGAATCCCACCCAATACCCAAAAAAAGTTTTCACCGTAATCTATTTCAGATTTAAGGCCAACACTACATGTTTTGCTTTTACCAGGAATAAATGTCTTTACTTGAATATGAACAAACTTAGTACCCTTAATATCACTGCATAAAATATCCGTATTCGGGCAATTTCCCATTGTAACTACTGCCACTAAACCTCTACGGCAAAGTTCTCCGGCAACAAAAAATTGGCTTGCATTACCACGGTGGTTTTTATTTTGTCCCATTTAAAAATCCCCCCTAAATCCGCATAGTATAAGAGCATTACTTATCTTTATACTTCTTAAAATTAGTTACTAAGCTATTAAAGGAATCAGGATTGTACTTTTTAAAATCCTCTTCTTCTACAAAGACGAAATCAAAATGGGTTTTCTTTTGTGAGTTATTAATATCTTCGCACCATTTTTTCAGCCGTTCCATCTTTAAAGGGACATCAAGATCTTCCAGACCTTTAGTTTCAACAATATATAATTCCTTTTCACTCGTTTTAACAAAGAAATCCGGGTAATAACTAGATATATTTCCGTCAGCGTTTACATAGTCAATGCTAAAATGGACTGCCAGATAATTCTTGGCATAGGCTATAACATCCGTACATTTTTCAAGAAAGGAAGCAAATAAAAGTTCCAGTTTACTATCTCCGATAATTTTATTAAAAAGACTCTTCTGTGGAATTAGGTAACCTTGATCTTTGACAACAAATGGCCGGGTCTGTTGTAATTTAATGTAATCTCTTATTTCCGCGCTGCCCTTATCCTGGATTGTCAATTCATTAATCTTTTTCTTAAATGTTTCAATAATAGTTTTACTTGCTTCAAGCTCGGAAAGATTACGTAAAGTATTTAAGTTATCTATTTCTATCTTTGAATTAAACAGATGATCAGTGATAAACTCCTTTACTTTTCCGTACAAAACATCATAACCGCTTACTAAACGTAGGTCTTTCATTATAACTTGAGAAAAATAACCAATAACGCTTCGATAATCCGTTACAGAGGCTGAGTCTAAAAAAGTAGTATGATTTATTTCATTTGTAGTAATATCTTTAAAGATGATTTCCCGCTTTTCTTCTTCTGAGAATTGTTTGTAATTAATCTTAGTAGTGCCGAATGTAGCCGGGTTTAATTCTTCAAGGTTTTTATATTCCCGGTAAATCCGGGGGGTAAGCACGGGTATCTCAATATCTAGTTTATTTAAATCTTTTTTAGTGTTTTCATTATCAACTTCTATGATAATTGGAGTTTTAGGTTCTGTACCTTCACCCATCGGTTTGCGTTCGAGTTCAACACCTTCACTTTGGATAGACTCTACAAAATCCATAAATGCATCCGTTCCAACTACACTGACATATTCCGTAGTGTCAGTTCCAGGATACATTCTCCTTAAACCACGGCCAAGCGTTTGTTCCGGTAAAATGTTACTCTTTGCGGAATAGGCCCGTAAACCAACAATTGTGGTAACATTCCGTACATCCCAACCTTCCTTCAGCATAAGAACTGAAACAATAACTTTATATGGACTCTCCCAACTGTCTATCTGGTTGGATGCTTTCCGTAATTTTTCTAACTCCTCCTTATCTTTTTTGGAGTCAGCTTCGGATATTTCACCGTTAT
Source organism: Bacillota bacterium (assembly GCA_023435225.1). GTDB lineage: Bacteria > Bacillota > UBA4882 > UBA8346 > UBA8346 > UBA8346. The sequence continues at coordinate 63 of JAEYRX010000037.1, read as the reverse complement.
TTTTTGTATGAATTACCAGGATTGCATTTTGAAACTCGGGATAGGAATTTTCAAGGTATTCCG
>JAEYRX010000001.1 GCA_023435225.1 Bacillota bacterium | reverse complement strand
GGTATACTTCATTTAGGTGTCAGCCTCCTTATGCGTTGTAGCTCTGTACTGCTTAAGTTTATCACTTTCAGTATAACCTACGTGTGGCATACTGAACAGGCTGACACTTCCATTATATCTTAAAGGGAATTAGCCGTTCGCTGCGGGCCTAAATAACTTTAACTCCGAAGGATGGTGGTTTCCCTTTTAAAGGGCAAGGGATCAGGTTTTTTTCCGTAAAAAAATCCTAATTATTCTTCTAAAGATCATCCCCAACCGCCATAGCCAATTAAACAAAATCCGGGGAAGCCAGCCGGCAAAATGCCAAAACTTCTTAAAAATCGGAATGCAAATTTGGCTGAATAATCCAAAATAAAGAACTAAACCCAGAAAAATCGATACCCAGACATAAAACCGTAACTCCAGCCAAGTGCTCCAATAAATTAAGGGAATGATTAAAATACCGGTTAGAAACCAAAAAATTAAATCGCCAACTAAGTCGACTATTTTATTCACCTTGATTTGGCTGCGGAAAACCCGGTAAAAGTCAAAAAAGCTCCCTAAAATCATACCACTAAATAGTAACAATAAAAAAGCGCTGAACTGAAGATTGACATACTCCATCTAAAAATACCTCCAAATCAAAATATGCTTTTGGAGGTATTTCTAAAACAAATATATTGAATTAATCTTTAGAATTCAATATATTTCCTCAATTATAAAATGAAGAAAATACCTTAACTTTTAATTCACATCCGGTATTAGGGAAGCGCTGATTAATCCGATTTTGTGCGAGCAAATATGCGGCATTAGGCATTTTGCGAAGCACAAAATCGTCACTTATTCAATTAATCAGCGCTTCCTTAGGGAGGTGAAACTTTAGAACAGAATTTTCTTCATTTTATATTTTATTTCTTAACATTATCAAATAGTTTCCGGTGAGCCCACCAAAATAAAATCAACCAACAAATGAAGGAGGCGCCAAACAAATATTTCAAACTTTGTTGCAAATATAGAGATAGCTCCAGCTGCCGCGCGATAGACTCCCGGCGTAATTCCTGCCAAAAACTCAAGGTTTTTTTGACATATCTTCTAGTTTCGCTGAACTTTGGAGTTTTACCGGGTCTAACATTTGAAATACCGGCATTGTAAGCTTCCAGCGCCAAATCAACCCGGCCTTGGTACTTATCCAATAATTCTTTAAAATATTTTGTCCCCACCCGGATATTGGCTTCCGGAGAAAAGATACATTCACCGGTATGGCAAATAATATTATTGCTATGTCGTCCGGAGCACGGTGAATCCTCCCGGTATTCCAGCCATACTTCCGGCATTATTTGCATTATTCCACGGGCGCCTTTACGGGAGACGGCAGTAGCTCTAAAGTTACTCTCCGATTTGGCGATGGCAAAAATCAAGTTTGGATCGACTTTATTTTTCATGGCGGCATTATTAATCATCCGGATAATCGGTTGTAAGTCGCCGGAAAGAATTTCGTTATTTTCCGTTATAGCCGTCATCATTTTCATCGTTTTCACTATCGGTCCTTCGGTAACCAGGATTCCAATGCCTGCTAAACTAAGAATAACCGTATTAAATAAAAAAAAGGAAAAAAGCCAGGTCTTATCCAATGGTCCTTTCCGCCTAAATGAATCGGCAACCAACACTAAAGGGCTGAGTAAGAACCTCAATGCAATCATTAACCAACGCCCAATCGCTATCGGCTTTTTTTTTCTTCTTCTTCTGGTCTCCTGTAAAGAAGTACCTAAGGGCATAATTACACCTCGGACGGTATGAAATAAATAATTTACTTCGGTGTAACTAGCCAATATCCTGCCAAATAATCGGACATTCTCTCTTGAAAATAAGTTGTTATAAAAAAACTCATATTTAATATAATCTGTTACTTAACTGTTCCCTGTTGCCTGTAAACTGTCCCAGAATTTATTTTATCAGCCGCCCAAAAAATCCCTTTCCTTTTTTAAAAATATCTTGATCCGAATATACCAACGAATAAACCTCGCCATCTATCATTACTTTTCCTTGATCCAAATTCAGTTGCTGGATATGCAGTTTATCTCCCTTTACCTCCAAAACACCGGAACTGGTTTCCAAAATGACTTGTTCTTGGTCATAACAACCAAGATTCAAAACACCGTCCACTACTAACTGCCCCCGGTTTGATAACGTTAATTGGTGTAACAGATCGGCCCCCTTTTTCTTCTCTTCCATTAACATTTACCCTCCTGTTCAAATAAGCTGAATAATAATATCTTTATAAAATATTCCCGCTTGTTAAATGTTATGCCAATGCTTAAAAAGATAAAAAAAGAGTTGGTTTCCAACTCTTTTTTACCCAATTATATTATAGTCCATCGAAAAGTAGTTTTTTAGACTTCTCTGTTAAAAAATGGCAAACCATAAGTGTGGATTACTGCTGGAGCAAGGGATCATAATTTAGGCCTAAAATCAGACCCTTTGTCCCTGGGTCCCTGGAAAGGGATAACCACCATCCTTCGCAGTGAATAGGACAGGAGAATTTTTTCGGCCAGCAAAACACCCCCTGGCTGATAGAATTTTAGGCTTCTATGAATGGTGGTTTCCCCTATACAGGGGCAAGGGGTCGTAGTTAGTCCAAACTTCTTATATCTATTGCCTACCAAATCTTCGATAAATGCGCTTTTGGATAATAATGCTTAACAATAGCTTTGGGAGTTTTATTTTGCTTAGCCAAAGTATAAGCTCCCCATTGGCATAACCCAACACCATGCCCAAAACCACGGCCTTTAAGCCCTATTGCTCCCGGTTTATTGCTAATATCATTGGAGATCCATATCGAACGCATCTTTTCCGGACCAACATTTACTCTAAAATCTCCACTTTTAACTTCAGCCGAACCATTACTTCCAATAAATTTTACTTTAACAGCTCGTTGAGTCTTATTATTACGCTTAATTATCTCCATCTTCTTTACTTCGCCGATGTTTTTCTGATTCATTTTCTCTAGAGCCGAATTGATTTCAGCGCTGCTTAAGGTCGCCTGCCAAAACAATTCGTCTTTAGGTATGTATTTTACTTCCGGGCATTTTACCGAACTGATATATGGAGGCTCCGGTCCTTTATAAGCCAATCCCTCATTTGCATAATCAGTAATCCCGCCGCAGCTAGCCGAATACCATCCTTTAATATATCTTTCTTTGTAGGTAAGAACCAATCCTTTGGTCATCGACACCGCTTTTCTGATTGCCGGAGTTACATTAGCGGCATTGTAGGCTTGTGCCTCTTTTTCATCGGTGGAAATATCGGTCCCATGTAACTTGCGGGTGCCACCTCTGGCTAAAAATTCCATTGTAAATGTCCGGGCAATAATGGCTTGAGCAGCATAAGCGTTCATTGGCCATCCGGGTTTCATTTCGCCGGCGACTACTCCCAATAGATATTCTTCAATATCCATACGCTTTTTTTCGCCGGTTTCCTTAATAAAAACCGTAATTGTGGGAGGTTTTCCAAACCGGGTCACCATATTTTTAAATAACGCGCCTTCTTTACCCGGACAACCGGCAACAAATAAAACAGCTAAAAGAAGAAAAGAAACCAGCCAGTGCATTCTTTTACTCATCATTTCACCTTCCAGCAAATTCTTACTTTATAAGTTGAATACACTGAATTTAATTCAACTTATTACACTGCTAGCATCTCTTATTTAACTGTTTTTATTCTCTGTATGTCGCTCTTAAATTTTCCGAAGCGTAAAGAGCGTCAATTTTTTTGATAAGCCCTCTTATTTAGCTTCTTCCCACAACTTATCCATCTCTACCAAAGTCATTTCTATAAGTTTTTGTCCGTTTTTGGCGGCGGCTTCTTCCATATAGCGGAACCGGTATTCAAATTTATCAATAGTCCTTCGCAGTGCCAATTCAGGGTTGATATTCAAAAATCGGCTTACATTTACCAAGGAAAACAAAATATCACCAAATTCATCTTCCAAACGGTCCCATTCCGGGGTGTCTTTAGCTGGTAGCTTTGCTACCTGCAATACCTCTTCGAACTCTCCAAATTCTTCCTTGGCTTTATTTAATGGCCCTTCAAGATTCCCCCAGTCAAATCCGACTTTAGCAGCTTTGTTTTGTATTTTTTCAGCTTTCATTAAGGCGGGTAAGTCTTTCGGTACTCCATCAATAGCCGATTTTCTTTCATTAAGCTTTTCGGTTTTTTTTATCTTTTCCCAATTTTCAAGCACCCCGGCTACTCCGGCTACTTTGGTTTCACCAAAAACGTGGGGATGGCGCCTGATTAATTTATCAGAGATAGCATCGATTACGTCATCAATAGTAAATTTTTTTTCTTCCGTAGCCAATTGGGCATGAAAAACTACTTGTAACAACAAATCCCCCAATTCTTCCTTCAGCTTGTCCACTTTTCCGGAATCAATAGCTTCCAGAACTTCATATGTTTCTTCAATTGCATAAGGCTTGAGGGACTGATGCGTCTGTTCCTTATCCCAAGGGCAGCCTTTGTCACTTCTAAGAATAGCCATTATCTCAACCAGCCGGTCCAAGTTTTTCCCTATTTTCAAAGAAGTTTCCATAACCATTATTTGCTCTCCCTCTAAGGTTTTGATATTAAGAGAATTTCATAATTACTTTAATAAAGGATACAAGTACAATATATAGTGATTAACCTAATATATTGTGCTTGAGTGATGAATCTTTTTAATTACGAAAATCCCTCTTGTATATTTTTTTACCATTTCTATATCTTTATTGGTAATTCCTCCTGTCAACCATAAAGAGCCGATATAGAATATGGTACCCAGTAAACTAACTAAAAACATTTCCAAAAAATAATCCACTTTTAAGAGATGAACTAAATAATAGCCTCCAAACAATAATATTATTCCCGAAATACAGGCAGCTGGTAATGATGATACTTTAACTCTATTTAATCTTTTAATATATAGGAAATTTAGTGAAGCCGTAATTCCGGCGCCGCAAACCGTTCCCAATGCCGCGCCGGCCAGATTTAACCCAGGTAAACCTGTAGATATCATTGTTACAGTGATTTTAATAATTGCGCCAATTGTAAAATGAATTAAAGGAATATTAGGCTTCCCCAAGCCTTGTAGTATTCCGGCTGTAACCTGTTCCAACCCTAAAAATAATATTGCCGGAGCAAACCAAGATAAAATCTCCACTTCAATCGTACCGTATATAAAGCGGTATATTGATTTTCCAAAAATAAATACCATAACTGCGACCGGCATTAAATAAAAAAAAGATAATCTTAACCCTTCCTGAATCTTTTGAATAGCTAATTTTTTATAATTACCGGCTTTTGCCGCTGCAATAGCGGGGACCATATTTGAGGATATCGCCGCCGTGACAATCAACGGTAAATATACTACCGCCCAAGAGTTTCCTAAAATTCCTAATAGTGAGGTGGCTTGTTTAACTGAATACCCAATACTCTGCAATTTGGCTGGAACAATTATCGAATCAATTATTTGTAATAAAGGCATTAAAATAACTGCCAGTGATATCGGTAAGGCAAATTTAATCAATCTTTTCATAATCAAGAACAGGTTTTCTCTTTTCTTCCCAATCCGATAATCAATTTTTTTGTATCCCGTTCCTGCTTTCAGACTTCCTTCCTTTTTCAATACTTCTATTTTAGTAATTTTATCTGCTTGTCGGGAATGGTAATAAACAAAAATTAAAAAAATCAATCCCGCCGCACCTCCGGCTGTAGCGCCAAAGGCTGCTCCGGCAGCAGCATGTTCAATCCCATATTTCATTAATAAAACAACTAAAACTAAGGCAACTCCTACTCTGACGATTTGTTCAAAAATCTGGGAAATGGCGCTTGGTCCCATTCTTTGTTGTCCTTGAAAATAACCTCGGAATGCCGCTATCATACTCATAAAAAAAATAGCCGGCGCTAGCGCCCACATTGCATATACCGCTCGGGGGTCGGCTACGATTTTCCGGGATAACCACGGAGCAGCCAGAACCATTCCTATTGTTCCTGTTAAACCCAGTATAAACAAGAGTATTGATGCCGCTCTAAATATCTGTTTTATCCGATACCTATCTTCCGATAAAAAATTCTCAGCAATTATTTTTGAAATTGCAATTGGTAAGCCGGCAGTGGAAAGCGACAGAAACATTAAATAAACCGGATAAGCCATTTGATACAATCCCATACCTTCAGCGCCGATCAACCTTGATAATGGTATCCGGTAAGCTGCTCCAAGTATTTTTACAATTAAACCGGCTCCGGTTAGCAGCGCTGTTCCTTTAATAATAGAATCCCTTGTTCCCATTAAAAACAATTATCCCCTTTTATTATTACCGGTAAACAAATACTAACACCGCTCTATAATGATATGCCTACAATAATCCATTCATGCTGAAATAAAAAAATAGGCAACAGGGCTTTATTTCAACCCTGTTGCCTATTGCTTGTACCCTGTTGTCTAATTCACCTGAAAAAAATCAAGGTAATTATTAGAAAAATCGGCAACAGTATCATTCCTGAGTACATTATATATTCAAAAAAATGCGGTACTTTAATCTTTTGTTCTTCAACTATTGATTTAACCATAAAATTGGGGCCATTTCCGATATAAGTGTTTGCTCCCATAAAAACCGCTCCGCAACTTATTGCTAAAAGCAAATCCTGTCTGACTCCTATTCCATGAACAATTGGAAAACCTCCGTGCCCTAAACTTCGGGTTACACTTTCAGCTAAAGATGTAAAAGTTAAATAAGTAGGCGCATTATCAAGAAACGAGCTTAATAGTCCAGTAAACCAAAAATACTGCCATGGTTTGGTGATCCCCAAGGATGCCCCTTTCTCCTCCAATAGCACTAATAATGGTACCATTGTAATAAAAATTCCTACAAATAAAATCGCGACTTCCGAAATTGGGTAGAATGTAAATTTATTGTCTTTACGTAGTTCCTTTTTAGTAAAGATTAGCGAAAGAATAGTCATTAAGCCCATTACCAATTCCCGGTACGGAGCCGGTATTTGAAATAATACCGGAATAATGACACCTATTAAAAATAGTAAGTTGATTCCTCCCGAGATCTTAAGCGGAACTCTTTTGGTAATATCTTTCTGGATATCGCGAGGAGTCTCTTTCCGGTAACAATATGAGTCCCAAATATAAAAAATTCCCAATAAGATCGTCAATGCAGTCAACCACATTGGAAACAGGTGTAATGTCCATGTAAATGGTACCCCTCGTAGATAACCGAGGAAAAGAGGAGGATCTCCCAAAGGAGTTAAACTACCGCCAATATTCGAAACAATGAAAATAAAAAAAATCGGAATATGGTAGATATGTTTGCGCTCATTAATTGTATTTATTAACGGTCTGATTAACAGCATGCTAGCCCCGGTCGTTCCAATAAAATTGGCAATAACCGCTCCTATTAGAAGAAAAGCAGTATTGACTTTAGGAGTTGCCCGTAAGTCGCCGGTTACTAATATTCCGCCGGAAATAATAAACAGTGATGCCAGTAAGACGATAAATGATATGTATTCTTCAAATGTATGTACTAATTCAGTAGGGGAATTTAAAACTAAAAAAATAAAAACCGGTAGACTAACAATAGCGGTAATAATGGCTTTATTGCGGTTTTTTTCCCAAAAATGTGAAAAAGTTAAAGGCATTACCGCAATTAATAATAGTAAAAACGCAAAAGGCAAACAGATATAAAGAGGTATTTCATGTGCCGCCATCCGGAGTCACTCCTTCATTGATTATTATTCAGGTAATAGGTGTGTCAATAAGCAACAGTAATAAATATTATTATCTGAATTTAACTTTTATATTTTTGTTGTTCGTTAACTCATCTATACTTTCTCCGAGATAGTGTCTATATAAGATGAACTAAATCATACGAATAAGCTTTACTTATATAAATAATTAAAATAAAACCCAGGCTTTTGACCTGGGCTTTATTAATTTGAAGCCTTTTATCTAAACAAAGCATTTGCTAACATAAAAGCCGCAAAAACTACCGAAACCATGGAAGTAAGCTTAATTAGAATATTTAATGAAGGCCCGGAAGTATCTTTAAACGGATCACCAACAGTATCTCCGACAACAGCCGCTTTATGAGCATCGGAACCTTTTCCGCCATGGTTGCCTTCTTCAATAAATTTCTTGGCATTATCCCAGCTTCCACCAGCATTGGCCATCATTACCGCTAAAACAAATCCGGTAATAGTGGTACCAGCTAACAATCCGGCAACTCCTTTAACTCCGACCAATAAACCGATGGCAATCGGAGCAATAATAGCTGATATTGCCGGTAATACCATTTCTTTCTGGGCGCTCTTGGTACAAATATCAACACAACGGGCATAATCAGGTTTAGCAGTGCCTTCCATCAAACCGGTAATTTCACGGAATTGGCGTCTGACCTCAAAAACAATGGTTTGGGCGGCCCGTCCTACTGCCTTCATAGTCATTGAGCAGAACAAGAACGGAAGCATTCCGCCAACTAATAAACCGATTAAAACCCGTGGGTCGGTCAGATCTAAGAAATGATTAATATCCTTTGCTTGTTCCAACCATTGAGGAATAACGATACCGGATTGAGTAAATTTATCAATTAAGGCAGCGCTTTCAACTTGAACCTTTTCGGTAAACGAGACTATTAAAGCCAACGCAGTCAAGGCTGCAGAACCGATTGCAAATCCTTTACCAGTGGCAGCAGTAGTGTTACCTAGCGAATCAAGCGCATCGGTCCGTTGCCGTACTTCTTTACCCATGCCGGACATTTCAGCAATTCCACCGGCATTATCGGCAACCGGACCATAAGCATCGGTAGCCAATGTAATTCCTAAGGTAGAAAGCATACCAACTGCAGAGATTGCAATCCCGTATAACCCCATACCGAAATTTCCACCGCCGGCTGAATAGAAACTGATTAAAATTGCAATAGCGACAACTATAACCGGTAAAAATGTCGAGAGCATTCCAACAGCCATACCACCGATAATAACGGTTGCCGGACCGGTAAGAGCAGTTTCAGCAACTCCCTGGGTTGGTTTGTAACTGCCGGAAGTATAATATTCAGTTAATAAACCGATTAATACTCCACCGATTAATCCTGCTAAAACGGAACCATAAACGCCGATTTTATCCCAACCGAGAATATACCCGATTAATGGATAAGAAACAATTGCAATGATAATAGCGCTACCAAATGTACCTTTGCGTAAAGCGCTTAATAAGACTTTTTGTTCCGCTTTTTCCCGGGAACGAACGAACCAAGTTCCGATAATTGAGGCTAATACACCAACAACTGCCATAATCATCGGAATCATAACGCCACGAAGTCCTAATCCGGCTGCTACTGCTAACGCAGAGGTAGCAACGATAGAACCAACATAAGATTCGTAAAGGTCAGCGCCCATACCGGCAACATCCCCTACATTATCACCAACGTTATCAGCAATAACGGCCGGATTTCGGGGATCATCTTCCGGAATACCGGCTTCAACCTTACCAACTAAGTCAGCGCCAACGTCGGCAGCTTTAGTAAAGATACCACCGCCAACCCTGGCAAAAAGAGCCATAGAACTGGCGCCCATACCAAAGTTTAACATAGTAGCTGTGATATCAGCAATTGGAGCGTTAAATGCATATTTTAAAACCAGAAACCAAATACTTAAATCCAATAACCCTAAGCCTACTACAACCAGACCCATAACTGCCCCACTCTTAAAGGCAACTTGCAAACCGGAGTTTAAGCTCTTACTTGCGGCCCAGGCTGTTCTAGCATTAGCCTTTGTAGCAGTCATCATTCCGAAAAGACCGGCTAAAGCCGAGAAAAATCCACCGGTTAAAAAGGCAAACGGAACAACTTTAGGTAGATATCCCATAAATGAAATAATAGTCAAAATTACAAACATAACTGCAAAAAAGATTGCTACTCCACTATATTGCCTTTTTAAATAAGCTTTGGCGCCTTCTCTAACCGCCGCAGAAATCTCTTGCATTTTTTCTGTTCCGGGTTCCTGTTTACTAACAAACATAAATAAATATAGAGCATAAAAAAGTGCTAATAATGAGCCCAGTGGAACCAGGAAAAATAAAAATTCAACCGTTTTGTCTAATAGCACGATTAATCCCCCTTAAATGTGGTTGTTTTCTTCATTACTTTTCGGACTAAAAATATTCTCCAACTACACCCCCTTTGTAAACTTGGGACAGATCGGTTGATAAAGTGTAACTAAAATTGTAATTTTAGTAATCTAAGGGAGATTCATAATTATCTTAATAATAAAGTTTCAATGAAAATCCCTTAACTCGTTATTCAACCCACTGTAAGTCGGGAACCATATTTTTATTAAGAACGATAAAATTTAATTTTTTATGTAAAAAAATTCAACTTATCGCCCACTATATATTAACACAACTCAATTTTAAAAAAAAGTGCGCCTCATTTCCTGAAAATGTAGACGCAATTATTAAAAAATATAGATGCTTACTGCATTACACAAAATAATCCGATTATACCATTGTAATGTTAAACTTTTATTAAAATAGCTTTATATATAAGATGAACTAAATTTTACGAATAGGCTTTCCCATCCCAAAAGCCGTATCGGAAAGGGTAAATAGCAGAATTTAGTTCAACTTATATAAACAAATAATAATAATTAGTAATAAGGCCGGTAAAAAATTACCCACTCTGATTTTCTTTATACCCATAATATTGATGCCGATTCCCATAACAATGACTCCACCTACTGATGTTAGCTCTTGAATAACCAGCGGACTGAATAATGGCTGTAATTGTCTGGCTAACAAAGTCAAACTACCCTGATAGATAAAAATTGATAACGCTGAACCTAAAACACCTATACCCATTCCGGCCGCAAAAGGTATTGAAATAATCCCGTCCATCATTGCTTTAGTAAAAAGAATAGAGTAATCACCCTTCACTCCATCAGTAATACTCCCAACTATAGCCATTGACCCTACACAAAACACCAAACTCGCATAAATAAAACCTTTAGCCGGACTACCTTCATTAATTTGCAGACGTCTTTCAATCCAAGCGCCAAACTTGTCCAAACGATCTTCAATATTAATCCATTCCCCAATCATAGCTCCTAAAGCCAAACTTATCAGTACCATTATAAGGTCCTTCCCTTGCAAGGCCATATTAATACCCACCAGTAAAGTAAATAGTCCCATAACTTGTAAGGCGGTCTCGGAGATCCTCTCCGGGAAACGACGACGTAACAATAAACCTATTGTCCCTCCAATAAGAATCGTAATAACATTAATAATGGTCCCCATAATTATCTCTCCTGTTGTTTTTCTCTTTATTCTAATGTTATGACTTTAATTTGAAAATCCATTAATTATCAATTATAACTCATTAAACATAGTTTATATTATATTTTTAGAAAATATTTTTAACACAAAAAAAGCTGGGGCTTCCAGCTTTCTTTGATGTTAATTTAGAGTTCCAAAAAACACTACATATCAAACTTTCTTTTTATCAACTCCCGTCAATTGTCGGTAACGCAGGTTTCCGGGACAATTGATAATATGGTTCCATCCACAACGTAAACATATTTCATCTATCTGTTCCGGTTTCTCAAGCGCTGCCCTTAAAAAACTGTTTAAACCTGATTCTAAAGCTTCAATCTCATCTTTATGCATACGACTCAAAATATCATTAAATTGTTTTGCTTCAATTTTCTGAATATCCTTCAAAAGTTCATTCCCTTTAAAGGTTAATTTAATTTTAAGAACCCTTCGATCTTGAGGATCTTCCTCTCTGGTTAAAAGTTTCTTTTTTACCAGACGGTCTACTAATTTGGCTGAGGCAGCATTACTTATAGCAAGACCGTCAGCAATTTCTCCTATTGATGGTTCCGGATGAACGGATACATAATTAATACAGGATAATTGAACTTCAGTTAATTGTTCTTTAGCTAGGCCTTCCAAAGACGGTTTTACGATCCGGTAAATTATTGCCTGACAAAAAAGTTTGGTAGTTTTCTCAAAAATGCTTATTTCCATCCATTTCACCTTTATAAACTATTCAGTTAAAATATAACCTAAATAAATGTTAACATGGTTAAATAATTTAGTCAAGAAAAATTAATCTTAAAGGATTGTATCTCCAGCCCGACCAAAGTTAATAAGAACTTATAAGGTATTCCCTTAACTTAATTAATATCTTCCGCAATTTTAGTTGGATTATATATAACTTCAATATAATGTTGGAAATACCGGTTAGCCACTTTTTTAATATCTTCAGTTTTAACTTGTTCCAGCTTAGGGAGCAAGTTATCATAATAAACCAGTTGGGTATTTAAATAGAAACTTAAAGCATTACGGTAGGAAACTCCCTTTTCTGCCGATTCTTGCGCCTCATTCTCCGCTTTCCACGCTTTAATGACTTTTACCAGTTCTATTTCTTCAATCCCCTCTGTTTTTAGTTTGTTAAGTATTTCCAACGTTTTAGACTCCAACGTTCTTACTGAATCAGGATCTGTAGTATTGGCAAAAATAATAGTCGGAGCTTTTGGTTTTTCATATCCGTTATAATAAATTAAATCCGAGTATATTAGTCCGTTTTTAAGCCTTAGTTCCTCAAAATAATGCATGTATTCACTAAGATAGTACTCAATTATTTTAAAAGCGGGATAATCCGGATCTTGAATTGTTGGCGCCGAAAATCCTATACATATGGAAGCTGCCATACCATTGGGATCTTTTAACACTACAGTTTTATCCTCATCTATATTAACTGGCTGTATTAATAGCCGCCGATTAACAGTTTCCGTCTTCATATCCGTAAAAAAGCTTTTTAATTTAGTGATATCATAATCCACATTCCCACTTATTGATAAAACGGCATTACCTGGTTGATAAGTTTGGCGATACCATTTATAAACATCAACTCCGGTTATTGCGGAAATTGTCTCCGGCGTAAATGCATCATTATAAGGATGATTTGCTCCATAATAAATAGAGTTAAAATTGGAATAAGCCTTCATCAAAGCCCATAATCCTTTTGCCCGGGTGGAGAAATAATTTTTTAAATCTTGAACTGAATCATAGTCGTAAAAAGGTTCCGATAATAAGTATTTAATATTTTCCAATGCCGGCACTATATCATTTGACAATGTTGTTAAAGTAATTATTGTATAATCCGGTACCGTATATACATCGACATAACCGACTTTGGACTTGGGATCGTTGAGCATCCAATAAACAATATTATTCATAATATAAGCTGTGCCTTTTTTATTTTCAGGTTCAATCCCGGTTCCTGATTTCAATAAAAGAGTAATCTCGGCTACTTCTGACTTATTCTTTTCCAGGATCACATTCATCCCACTGACAGTAGTTCGTTCAATTCGTCCGGTCTCTTCTGCAACGGCTGTATAAGAACAGATTATCGTTATCAGTAAAACCAAAGTCAACGAAAAATTTTTCTTCCACATATTTATTCACCCACCTTTTCAGTTGACTTAATTATAATAGTAGCTTTTGGGGGCTGTGCAAAACATTTTTCGATGACCTTCTCCAAATCTTTATTCTGTAGTTTTTCTAAGATTTCCAAAGAATCAACGGTTATATTCTCAGGGTCAATTAGCCTTTGTACTTCATATTCAACTGATGCTGCTGCTGTTTTATTACTATCCAATTGCTCTATTTTCACAAGCTTTGTCATAACTTTACGTTCCTTAGATAAATCAGTCTTTTTAAACTGACGGAGTAATTTCAATAAAGCAGTTTTAACCTCCGTTAAGGAACTTTCTTCATAAGGATGAGTACTCTCCGAATGATATAAACCAAAATATTCTTTATTCCCTATTGAACGGGTTACCAGATAATAATCTTTGAATTCATTCTTCTCATAATCAATCCGAAAATTATATCCGTATAAATACGATAAAACTTTTAGAACCATCCGTTCAGACTGGTCCAATCCATCGAATTCATAAGCCAACATAATTTGATATTGATAAGGATATATATTTCTAGATTCGACAATTACCTTTTGAGGTAACTCATATTCTTTAATTGCTGAAACCGGAACCTCTTTTTCACCATAAACATTTTTTAACTGCTGTAACCTTTTAATAACTATATTAGGATCAAAATCACCGGCCATAAAATAAGTAACATTATCAGGTTGATAGTAGGATTGATAAAATTCTTTTAATTCACTGTCGGTTATTGCATTAACTGTTGCTTCCGAATAGTTGGTTTCCGGATAAAAATATTTAATAACCGGATAAAAGGATAACCTTTGTGAGTAGCTCATTTCCGATTCATGCAAAACAATCTTCTTTTCCAAAGCCAGATCGGAAGCTGCCAAATTAGAACTCCATAAATTAGCGTTAAAAACATTGAAAGCTTCGTCAAATTTATCTTTTGGGACCACATAATTATAAGTAGTGGCATAAAAAGTCGTAAAACCTGAAAAAGTCCCTCCTTGACGATTGGTAACATTCATTACATCAACAAAATTATATCCCCCGCCGCCACGGAAAATCATATGTTCTAATAAATGGGCAATTCCTTTTTCTCTTTCACGGTTCATACCGATTGGAACTACCGCATACATGGAAATCATGGGTTGGTCTTTCATTATTTTATAGTTTAAAGTCAATCCATTAGACAGAGTGATCTTTTTAAACCCTTCTTGGGTACTTGCCTTAGCAGCTCTCAAAGGAGTTAAGATCATTAAAATTGCTATTAAAGCCCAAAATAGCGCAATTCGTTTATTCATTGATCTTTTCCTCCTATCTTTAATTCTTTCGGGAAAACATCCCAGGAAACATCAAATTTATTTTTTCCACCCCTAATCTTAATTCCCTTTTTATATTTAACAGCCTCTTTTAAAGAAAAAATCTCATCATCATCATAATCGATAATCAACATATCTTCAGGATCATTAAAACATCCGTTATTATTATGGTCAACTACCGCCATATACTTTTCTATCCCATCTTCCGGCACCTTAGCCAAAAACCAGGTACGAACTTTAACTAATAAATAAGGCTTCTCTTTGACAAATGCTCCCGGTTTCAGTAAAACTCCACTAATAAAGACTTGGATCGGGGCTGTTCCCCCTGATAAAGAATTATAGGCAACTTGTAAATCTATAGGTTCCGGACTGGTTACCCAGTAATTCTGAATACCTAGCCATTCATTAATCAACGGCGCCCATGACTCATTAGCAAAGCTTCCGTCACCGTTCTTATCAATATAAAGCCGCTTTTCTTCTCCTACAATATCTACAATTATTCCGAATTTTTGCTGTTTATCGCCTAACACTATATTCCCAACATACGGTTCTTTTAATCCTAACTTAGGGATATCTTTAAATTGTTCCGGCTTAGCGATTAGTAATTCGACCTTTTGTAAAGATTCCCAGTATTCTTTTGCTTTTTTGTATATTACCGGGGTATGATTGGAGATTGCCGCCATTGAATAAATTCCTGGTTTGATCTCTCCCAATTGCTCTTTGGCTGCCCACCCGGTATTTGACCAAATTAATAGTACCCCAAATACTAAAATTAAATAACGCCATTTATTTTTGATCAAAAAATCACTTCCAGTTCATAAAAATTTCTGAACACAGGATTAAAAATATCTATATACGTTGTAATAAGTTTTTAACCACCTGGATTATTGCAACATATTTTCCTTGATTCATAAATTAAATCAAGTACAACAATTTACCCTTTTCCATCCATGGTTCAGGGATGGAAAAGTTATAATATAGATCTATTTTAAGTAATCTATATATTTCGTATATCGCCAAAAATTCCTGGTTAATTAAAACTAAATATCCCGGGAATTGAAGTGGAGAGTTGACAATAATTCTTTTTGTTATGGAAATTAAATATGGGATTCCAAAATCTCATCCTCGGGATTATGTGAAAAATCACTGCCTAATATTTAATTCGCTTTGAGATGCTACTTCTCTTTCAATACTTCTTCCGGATTTTGCAAACCAATACCCTCGTTAATAATGCGTTGAATTTCCATCATTACTTGAGTAAATTGAAATTCCGCCATTAGGTAATCCCGGACATACGGATTAACCCCAATTATTTCAGCCAGCTTCTCTAACTCTTTTTCAAGAGGCTCCAAAAGTTTATCGCCGGCGACTCTTTTTCGTTCAAGCTCCCATTGTTTTTTCCGAAAATCCTCAAGCATAGTTTTAGCAGCTTCGTGCTCTTCCAGAATACTTTTAGCTTTTTTATAATTTTGATATTCTTGGCTTTCCGTCAATGACTTAACCAACTGTTTTGCCAATTCAATAGTTTTCATTTAAAACCCTCCTTAACCTATGGACCTGAATTCCTAATTAACTTATCTTCAATTCGTTTTTTTAATCATAAAATCCTCCCATCAGTGCCACTTTCTTCTATTCTTTCCTTGTTAACTATCGGTATATTCTTTTTTTACTTTGCAAACATTAACCCTAGGTGATAATGTGTTAATTCTTCCAGTCCGGGCTGCTATTCTTTATCTATTAGTTGTATTAATCATAAGAATTATGGGTAAACACCAAATTGGCCAATTACAGCCCTATGAACTAGTAATAACTATTCTTATCTCCGAGTTGGCGGCTGTTCCGATGCAAGATACCGATATCCCTTTGATTAACGGTATTATACCAATTTTAACTTTACTCCTAATCCAAATCACCTTATCGTTTATCTCGTTAAAAAGCGATACCGCCCGGCGTATTATCTGTGGTGGGCCAAGTATATTAATTGAAAACGGTATAATTAATCAAAAAGAACTTACCAAATTAAGATATAGTTTAAATGATTTATTAGAACAATTACGTCTAAAAGATGTTCCCAATATAGCAGATGTCGAATATGCAATTTTAGAAACCAGCGGTAAATTATCGGTTATTCCCAAATCGCAAAAACGGCCGGTAAATCCGGAAGATTTAAAGATCGATACTCCTTACGAGGGTCTTCCGTTCACATTAATTGTTGATGGTCGTTTGATCAAAAAAAATCTCAGCAAATGCCATCTATCAGAAGATTGGTTGCTTACTGAAATCCAAAAATTCGGGTTGGAAAAATGGAGTCAAGTTTTCTTAGCTAGTTTAGATTCCAACGGCAGGCTTTTTATACAACCTAAAAACAATGAAAGGACATCCCCATGAAGGCTTGGCTATTATCAATTTGCGGTTTAATCATTTTTATTATTCTGTCATCATTAGTACAATTCCGAATTCAAGATAATTCTAAACGGTTCGATAAAGAAATTGCTAAAATTGAAGATAATTTAGTTAAAAAAAATTGGCAAAAAACTTATACTAAATTATATGTACTAAAAACCAAATGGGAAAAGACAAAACCTTTATGGGCCATGTTACTACACCATCAAGAAATAGATTCGATTGATCAATCTTTAATACGCTCACTAAGGGCAATAAAAAGCAAAAACTTTACTCAAAGCCAAATAGAGCTTGGAAGCTTACAGCATTATATTCAACACATCCCGGAAAGAGAGAAGTTTAGCCTGGTAAATGTCTTTTAACAAAAAAACCGCTTGTAAGCGGTTAAATTTTCTAAGGAAGCGCTGATTAATTGAATAAGTGACGATTTTGCGCTTCGTAAAATGCCTAATACCGCATATTTGCTCGCACAAAATCGGATTAATCAGCGCTTCCCTAATTAAAGGATCTTTATTTACTAATACCTTTTTCGGAATACTCTTTAATATAAGCTAAAATCTCATTAACTGCATGAGGTCTTCCGATTTTAGACATATTTTCCCTCATAGAATTCAATGAATCTTGATTGTTAAGTAGCTTTTCCAAAACCTTACGAGCCTCTCTAACAGTTTTAATCCTAATACCCGCTTTATTTTTTAGAATAAACTCACAATTTCCGGATTCCTGTCCGGGAATAGGCTTCAGCGTTATTAACGGCAATCCTATTGCCATTGCTTCCGTGGAAGTCAGTCCTCCTGACTTTGACAGCATTATATCACTGGCAGCCATGAATTCATGCATATTTTGAATAAATCCGTATATGTGAATATTGTGAATAGTTTTATTTGTAAGTTCCGTTAGTTCATTTTGAAGTTTAGGGTTATTACCGCAGATCACTAAGATCTGGAGTGGTGTCATAACATGTTTAAGGCTGTTAACCAGTTTTTTAATAGGCCCAACCCCGAAACCACCACTAGTTATTAAAATTGTGAATGGATTAGTTGATATCCCTAATTTCTGCCTAGTTAGTACTTTATCATTTTTCTCCCCAAAAACAGGATGAATCGGAATTCCAATTACAATTATTCTTTCTTCGGAAATACCAAGTTGGATTAATCTTGGTTTTAAATCCCGACTAGGGGCTATATATAAATCAACCCCGCTATCTCGCCACCAAGCATGAGGATAATAATCAGTGATACAAGTTATCAAAATAGTCTGAAATCGATACCGTTTCTTAAGAAAAGATACCAATTCATTGGGTAAAAAATGAGTTGTCAGTATCAAATCGGGTTTTTCATCCAATAAAAAATTTATAAATGCTTTTCCATAAAAAGAATTGGTATTACGCCGAAATATCCTAGCGAATTTATCAATATAACGATTATCAAGAAAATAATAAAAGACTCCCCATAACCATGGACAATGATTTACCAAAAAAAGATAGATCATTGGATAAGTTCTTTTAAAAAGTGGTGAAGTATAATCTAAAGCATCAAACAATCGAATATCCGCTTGTGGAAAATAATCTTTTGCTTTAGTATTTAAAGCTTCCGCTGCACGGCGATGTCCGGCTCCGCTATTAGCGTAAATTATAAAAATTTTATTCAGGGGATTCATCCTTTCGCCCTAAAGTAATATTATTACATCTAACGTTTCATATTCATGCAGTATTAATTATAATTCTTTTAAAAACTTCAGTCAAATTATAACTCGATTAAACTTCAATTCATTATCCAGTAGTTCCATCTTAATATATGACGATTCTTTACTTAAATAAGAACAAACAGTTCCAGGGTTTAAAAAACGAATTCTCCGTAACTGGCAGTCATTATAACAATGAGTATGACCATAAAATACAATATTGGCTTTTAAACCTTTTGCTGTCTGATACAAAATATTTAAACTTTGATTCACTTGATAACTGTTTCCATGAGTAAATAATAACCTTCGCTTACCAAATTTTAATAATAAATATTCCGGAGCCAACCCCGGTGGGTCATTATTTCCAGAAACCGCATCCAAGCGAAATTCCATTAATCTTTGAATCCGATAAACTTCATCTAGGCCATCACCAAGATGAACCATTAAGTCAAATGGGTCTTCCTGTTCCACAATTCTTTTTAAAATCCCAAAATTACCATGACTATCACTAACAATTATAACTTTCATAGCCACTCACTCTCAAACCTGCATTTACCTGCATGTTTACAAAGGGATACGCCTCTTCGCTCACGAAATACATCAAAAATATAAAATGAAAAAATTTCAACAATAGATTTCACCCCAATACCCGGATGTGAAATAAAAATAAAGGAAACTTTTTCATTTTAAATCAAGGAATTGTCGCAATTAAATTGGACTTAAAATAACTGATTGCGACATATATAAAAGGTGGATAAAATGGCCAAATTTATAAGATTTATATTACTATTTCCCGGTATCTTAATTTTTACTTTTATAGCTGTTGCTTCTTCTCCTCATATAGATAAAACAAATTTGGCTGAGAAAATTTTTCCAACCAGGAATTTTATTATTCCGGAACCATCTTTAAAGCATATAAATGATATAAAACCAATTAGCCAGCCAAAGCCGGAATTTGTTAGAGGAATATATACAACAGGTTGGATAGCCGGCTCTTCAAAATGGTTTCCCCGATTAATTAACTTTATTAATAATACTGAGTTTAATGCTCTTGTTATCGATGTTAAAGATGATACAGGAACTTTAAGTTATGTTTCAGATATTCCATTGGTAAGAGAAATTGGCGCTTATGAAAAAAAGATTACCGCACCCCGGAAAATGCTCCAAGTTTTACATGAGCAACATATATACCCCATTGCTAGAATTGTAGTCTTTAAAGACCCATATCTTGCAAAAACCAGACCGGATTGGGCCGTTAAAGATATTAATGGAGGGTTA
This sequence comes from Bacillota bacterium, assembly GCA_023435225.1. Taxonomy (GTDB): domain Bacteria; phylum Bacillota; class UBA4882; order UBA8346; family UBA8346; genus UBA8346. Next base: position 2,385 of record JAEYRX010000001.1, on the reverse strand, counting down.
TGGAAAGATAGAAAAGGTTTAAACTGGGTTGATCCAAACAATAGAATAATCTGGGATTATATAATTGATATTGCTAAAGAGGCAATAAATCTTGGTTTTCAAGAAATTCAATTTGATTATGTACGCTTTACCAGTGACGGAGATCTGAAACGTTGCGTTTATCCATTTAGTACCGGGCAACTACGTCAGGACGTAATAGAAGAATTCTTAAAATATGCCAAAACAAAGTTGAAACCATACAAAGTTCCAATCTCTGCCGATATTTTCGGGCTAAGTACCTCAACTGACGATGATCTTGGGATTGGTCAAAAGTTTGAAAAAATCGCCACAAGTGTAGATATTGTATGTCCAATGGTTTATCCATCCCATTATGCTCTAGGGACTTTTGGATTACGAAACCCTGATTATTATCCCTATGAAACAGTTTTTCACGGCATTACCGACGCTAAAAAAAGATTAGAAAAAGCAGGAATAACCAAAACCCAGATCCGACCTTGGCTTCAGGATTTCAGCCTTGGAAACCGTTATGGGAGGTCGGAAATTCAAAAGCAAATCCAAGCAGTAAAAGATGCCGGTATTAAAGAATGGATCTTTTGGAATCCCAGTTGCCGATATCAGATAGATAAATACAATTGATTTAATTTCTGATTGCGAATTTCGGATTTAAAACCCAAATAAAAAACCTAAAACAAACTGGAATAATAAGCCAAAATAAAATTAAGGCTCTAAAGTATTTAACAATTCGCAATTTAAAATCCGAAATTCGCAATTATTAGAGGAATTGCTTCGAACTTTCAAAAGCTTTAACCACATGTTCTTTGGCTTTTAATAAGTCACGTTCTTTAATAGCGAGAAAAAGAGCCCGATGATTTGCTAATACTTTTTCCGGACCAATCATTTTTAAAGCCTCTTCTATTGGATAGGCAAATAACTGCATAACAACTTGACTTATTCTCATAAAAGAGGGATTTTTAGATATTTGCAATAAGCTAAGGTGAAATTGCAAATCTAATTCTGCTAATTTTTCTAAATTACCACTAGGAATCGTTTCTTCAAACTTATCTAATTCTGCAGCCAGCAAATAAAAATCATGGTCGGTCGCTTTTTTTATAACTAATTCAATTGCGTCAACTTCAAGTAGTACACGTAATTCAAACAAATCTTCTTTTGACCCTTTTTCAATTATTAGATTAAAAATTAAGGGGTCAATCATTGATTGCGACCCTGATGTAGCAATAAATGTTCCACCCCGTTTACGGGCAATTAGAACTCCCAAACCACCTAAGGTCTTTAATGCTTCACGAAGCGAAGTCCGGCTGACTCCTAACTGTACCGCCAACTCCGGTTCAGGCGGAAGTCGATCTCCAGGTTGAAGTTCACCTTTTATTAAAGATTGAGTAATTTTATCGATTATTTGTTGAACAACTGTACTTGATTGAATCGGTTGAAACACAAAATTCACCTCATAATATAATTCATCAAAATTTATATTTCGCTGATAATAGGCTTTTTCCTTCTACAAATTATTTTACCTGGTCCTTTAAACAATAATCTAATATTTTGTAATGCCTCCTTAAATTATTCCCTTATATTAACCTTCCATTCAAAAACCGAATAGATTGATTTGAGCTGTTATTAAAGGAAAATCTCCCCTATTAGGGGAGAAATAAAAAAATATAGTAAGGAGGATCAATTTATCTTAAAATAATTTAAAACAAACAAAAAACAACTCTTTTGGCGGTCCGGCCATCATAGTACTAAAATTAATCAGCACCTTAGATCCGTGACTTTGCGTCTCCAGTTTTCACTGGATTTGCCTTTTCAGATAAGTTGCAATTTATAAATAAATTATATCAGTTATTGAAATGTTTGACAATATTTTTATTTTTAAGTCAATATATAATGCGAGTAATCTAATAAAACAAACCAACGAAATAAACACGTTGATTTGTTTTATTAATTCTTTAATTTTAATATTTAATAATTCAATCTTCAGGCAATGTAACAGTAACCTTACTACCGTTCAAATTCCATTGATATACAGTTCCGGTAGCACTTTGACTTTGCATGCTATATTTTTTGTTTGAATTACCATGTTGTTTGCGTTTTATTGTAAAAGTTACTTTAAATGCTTTACTATGGGATCCAGGTTCAAAAATAATTGGTTCATTACAACCTGGCTTCCCTGGAGAAAACATACCTACAACACCTAAAACCGAAACTGAGTTTTTATTGTTATAACTAATCCAAACATCATATTTTATTATTCCATTTGTTTCCAATACTTTTTCTATAGAATGTATATAAATAAAAAGTGAAAACAACGGAGCCTTAACTATAGGTATAGGTGTCGGCGTCGGTGTCGGGGTCGGTGTCGGCGTGGGG
>JAEYRX010000106.1 GCA_023435225.1 Bacillota bacterium | reverse complement strand
GGTATACTTCATTTAGGTGTCAGCCTCCTTATGCGTTGTAGCTCTGTACTGCTTAAGTTTATCACTTTCAGTATAACCTACGTGTGGCATACTGAACAGGCTGACACTTCCATTATATCTTAAAGGGTACTGGTTTTGCTTCGTTGTCTATTTAATCGGAGAGCCAATGCGAAGCAATTTAGGCTTTCAAGTTTTTGAATTACTTATTGTCATTCTTTTTTTATGTCCTTAAGCTACAACGGATCAGCTAATCCCCTTTAAGGGATAGGGTCATTGACCCTAATCTTCACCTTCAATTACCTGCTTTCCTATCTGACAGGTCCCGGCTTTGCATATCTAAAAGCGACCCTTTCCCTTAAAGGGTACTGGTTTTGCTTCGTTGTCAATTAGGTCGAAAAGCCGACTCGTCGCGATATCAACTAATTCCATATCAGGGATAGGGTCTTTTCACTTAACACTCCGAATGCCCGCAACTCACGCACTTGGCGCACCCTTCCACAAACCCAAACGTATGCATACCGCAAACCGGACATAGGTTATACCTTACCTTCCCATTCTTCCCGTTCTTTCCATTCCCATTATGACCATGCTCCGTCTCCGGTTGCGTATTCGAAACCGGCGCCGATTCCGATTCCGCCAACCCCAGTTCCAATTGTGAGGATTCATCGTTCTCGTTTTCCGATTCCGTCATCTTATTGATATTCTCATTCAAAAACTGCCCTATCGCATCCGGGACTGACCGGACCCTGTTCGGGCCGAAGCCTACAAACCGGCTGCCGCCGATCCCCAGTAACTCGTCAGCCACTGCCTCCGGGTCGATCCCGCAACGGAAAGCCAGCGATATCAGGCGGGCGATGGCTTCGGTAAAAGCGGAGATATCGCTGCCGGCTTTGCCGATCTGGGCAAAGAGTTCAAAGGGGTGTTTCTCATGGAAGTTCAAAGTTAAATAAAGGTTGCCTTCGGGAGTCAGGCGGCCATCAGTGACGCCGACCAAGCGTTTCGGGCGTTTGATCGGGAGTATTTTCCCCCATTCGCCATAAGAAAGATGGGTTTCCGAAGAGCCGTCCGTATGTTCTTGTGGTTCAGCGGCTTTTTTGTCGACCCCTTTTTGCATCGGTTGATTGTCCAAACTACCGTCCCGGTAAACGGTTAAACCTTTGCAGCCAAGCTTAAAGGCCAAATGATAGGCCTCGGCCACTTGGTCCGGAGTGGCGTCGGAGGGGAAATTAATGGTTTTGGAGACCGCATTATCGGTATATTTTTGGAAAGCGGCCTGCATCCGGATATGCCATTCCGGGACAATATCATGAGCGGTTATCAGTACCGGACGGAGATCTTCGGGGATCTCTTCGATACCATGGATACCGCCATTCTCAGCAATCCGATTCATCAGTTCCGGGCTGTAAAAACCTTCTTCCTTGGCAATCTCTTCAAATGTATGATTAACCTCAATTAAACGGTCGTTATCCATAATTTGCCTGGTAAAAGCCAGGCTGAATAAAGGCTCAACGCCGCCGCTGGTATCACAGATGATACTGATGGTACCGGTGGGAGCGATAGTGGTGGTCGTAGCGTTGCGGAGCTTTAATCCACCCTTGCAGTCGTAAATACTTCCTTTAAAGTTGGGAAAGGTTCCGCGGGTTTTAGCTAAATCCACTGATGCTTTTTTAGACTCCTCATCGATAAATTGGAATATTTCTTCCGCCAGCTTGATGGCTTCTTCCGATTGATAAGAGATCCGCAGTTTAATTAAGAGATCGGCCCAGCCCATCACCCCTAACCCAATTTTCCGGTTGGACTTGGTCATCTTTTCAATCTGGGAGATTGGGAAACGATTGGCTTCGATGACATCATCCAAGAACCTTACCGACAAGCGGGTAACCCGGCCAAGCTCCTCCCAGTCGATCTCGTATTTCCCATCTTCATTTCTTTTTACCATTACGGCCAGATTCAAGGAACCTAGGTTGCAAGATTCATACGGCAGTAAAGGCTGTTCGCCGCAATTGTGTACATAAATTCCATTGGCATCGAAGGCATTTATTCCGGGGACCTGAACATCATATACTTCTTCTTCCCCTGCTCCGACAATACTTGTAATCGTAGCTACAAAGCGTTCTCTATTCAAAGCCCGTTTATAGCTTTCCAAGCCTTCAGTGAGACGATTTTGCTTTTTTACGCTGCTAAAACCGATTATCTCCGAAAAAGCAAGCAGGTTATCCTGGGTTATTACTAATTCATGACCGCTTTTAACCGGATAATCTTTATATCCGCCTTTTCCATCGGGCATCGACTTAATCTCTTCATTCTTCCGGTTTTGATAAACAGTCGAGGCTATTCCTAACCTGAGCAGCATCCGCTGAACCCTTTTTAAGCATTCAAGATCATTTTGCCATAACCGGACTGAAAGTCCTCTATTATGATCTCCAACTACAGTTCCGTCAGTATCGAATAATCCCCTTAAAAAACCCCGGTAAAACTCATAGCTCGACTTTTCGATATCATTGGTTATCTTCTTTTTCCCTGGAACAATATTATATTTGGCGGCCAGATCGCGCAATGCGGCAATCCGCATCCGATTTTCCTTCCTAGCGCCGATCATGGTCTGAAACCCTTTAAAGTCACTACGGTGAGGTAATGTATGGGCAGCCTCGCCAACAGCCTTCATCAAGGATTGAGCCTCCTCATTATCACCCCAAATACAAATTACTCCACCTTCATCCTTAAGCGTCCCGTCGCCGATCAAGAAACCAAGCAATAAGCCTTCGTTAAAACAGCCTTTACCTTCCCACTTAATACCTCGATTATTGGATAATATTAGTTTATCCTTAGGATTAAGCTCACCTGCCGCTTTCCATTCTTCCTTTATCCCATAACGGGTTATCTTAACAGCCACTCTTACTAAATGGTCTCTCGTCATGGTCAGTTCATAACCTCTATCGGTATTCAATTTAATGACTTTTTTGGTTCCGGTTTTAAAGAAACCTTTTTTATCCGACTGATGGAATGCGCCATTCAAAGCCAAATAAGTATGCCTTCCCAAAATATCCCTTATTTGTGCAGGCCCGTCGCCGGTCAGAACCCAGGTATCACCTGTCAAACAAGGATTGGTACTCTCAATAGCAGCAATATTCGGAGTGGGATTAGCCTCGTTCATCCGGTCGATAAAGATGATCCCCGGCTCGCCGCCGGCCCAGGCCGAGAGGACTATCTTCTCGAATACTTCCCGGGCTGATAATTTACCCATCGGTTGTTTGGTCCGGGGGTTCACCAGATAGTAATCCTCACCCTTCTCCAAGGCTTCCATAAAACTGTCGGTCAAAGCCACTGATAAGTTAAAATTGGCGATCTCGCCTTTTATTTTTTTGGCTTCGATAAATTCAATAATATCCGGGTGGTCCACCCGTAAAATACCCATATTGGCGCCCCGTCTAGTGCCGCCTTGTTTGACGGCCTCAGTGCTGGCATTAAATACTCTTAAAAATGAGAGGGGTCCACTGGCCACTCCGCCGGTACTGCCCACTTGGTCGTTCTTGGGACGGATCTGCGAAAAACTGAAGCCGGTTCCACCGCCGCTTTTATGTATTAAAGCCGCTATCTTCAGCGATTCAAAGATGCTTTCCATAGAGTCATCGATAGGCAGCACAAAACAGGCCGAAAGTTGCCCGAGATCCCTCCCGGCATTCATCAAAGTCGGTGAATTCGGCATGAATTTCTTCCGGTCCATTATTTCAAAAAAAGCAGTAGTTATTTCTGAAATTTCGGACTCCGGGGTGTTAAAAGCTGTACCCTCAATTGCAGCGATATGTTGCGCCACCCTTTGTAACATCTCTTCCGGAGTTTCAACCGGCTTTCCGGCCTCCTTCCGAAGATAACGACGTTCTAATACAGCTTTGGCATTTGCGGATAAATCCACCGTTAATCCCCTCCATTTTTACCTATCTTCGCACACTACATATTGTTACCACCAATATTTTATTACACTATATATTGTTTGTCTAGTCGGAAATAAGCATTTATTGGCAAGTTTTTACGGTCTAGTACTAAAATTCACAGATTATCTCGCTCAAAGAAAAGATAAAAAATTTTTACAATAAAAACATATGATAAACCACTAATGAACACTAATGGCCACGAATATAAATAACAAACCCTATCTCTTAAAAGAATCAACTAGATCCAAGTAGACCGACTAATAACATAAATAAAGGGCCTACATAGACTTAGCGATTTCCCTTTAAGGGATAGGGTTTCTTTTAGACATTCTTTCCTGGAAATCTTATTCCGCTTCTTCCTGACTTTCCAACGGTTTTAGCTCTTTCAATAACTCATTAACTTCCATCGGACCGGCTACTGATATTTTTAGCCAGTTTAAACGTTCCGCCATAATTGTTTTTACCTGGTCAGGAGAAACCTGTTCCAATTTATCATAAAAGGTATTTTGATCGGCTATCCAAGGTTGATTAAAATATACTTTCAAAGCATTATCCATAACAACAGCTGCTAAATCATCATCAACAGACCGGTTATTTCTCCCCCGCTCAATTATCCGGTTTTTTTCAGTATCAGCTATCCCGTCAGCCACCAGATTTTTTAACTCATTAACTATTTTAGCAACTACGGTTTCAGTATCTTCAGGCAAAGTTTGACAAACAACCATCAGATTAGGAGCTGCCGGTTGGTAAAAGCACGAATAATTTACTTGCAAGTCGTAACATAAACCGGAATTCTCTCTGATTTCATTCCATAGCTTCTCCTGAAGGTATTCTTGAATCAAAATTGTGGGAATACACTCTTCGGTATCAAACCGTGGAGCCGGAAATCCAACAATAACAGTGCTCAAATTGTCATGGATGGCAGCAAACTTCTCGCTTGGAATATTCTCAAAAAGCGCTTTAGGGGTCTCATTTTTTTCAACCGGCTTGGCAATATCCCGTCCAAAAGGCCTCCTTAAAAAATCTTCCGGCAATTTCCTGGAAGAGGCGATAATGATATTATTCGGCCGGTATATTAAACGGAACCAAGTATTGGCATCGTTAATCGATAATTTTTTATAATTAGGATTAAACCGGGTGAAATAAGGATGAGTATTCCCGTAAATCAATTCTTCATAATTTATCAGAGCAATCCGGCTATGTGGATGGGGTTCGCTTAAATGATACCGGATTAATTCATTACAAAGGTCATACATTAATAAAGCATCTTGATGAATAAGATAATCCAACTCCTTACAAAAATCTTCGTAATTTTTGGTGGTCACCGTGAAGTTAAAAATAGAAAAATCAGCTAAAGTATTATAACTAATATTAAAGGCCGAACCATTTCGAGTAAGGTAATAAAAAAGTTCATTAGTTAATCTGGTTAAACCGGCTTTACCTTCCGGATCATTGGCATAGCCGGTCTTAATAATCATTGTCAAATAACAAAGCTCTGTTTCTTGGGGGGAATCAGAGTTAATTTCAACAACAGTCAATCCGGCAGGGCGCTCCTGGTTAGCCTCGCCCTCCGCGGCAAATAACGTCTGGCCGAATAATAAACAAATAAGCGCCAACCATAGCCAGAGATATCTTTTAAGACTAATTATCATGATAATCTCCTAAATAAATTCATCATAGTTTTTAATTCGTGTAAATCCCGTCTAAAAAAATTATATAGGCATGATTAACTGGATTTACGGGATTTTTTATTATTCATAATGCCTTCACTATAATCTTTTGATACTTCTTACCATCCAGATATTTCTCGACGAATTTCTTAAAATCGCTCGATGAAAGATTTTTGATTGCTGATAGATCCTTCTCGGTGATTGCGGTTGGTTCAAATAAATACTGGTCCAAATAATCGTTCAAGGCGCCGGAATCCAACTCCACGGCTTCAAAGTATTTATCGAAATATTTGACAATGTAATTCAAAAATTTATCAAACTTCTTCGCCCCTAAATATTTGAAAAAGCGGGCCAGATTTTTTTGATGCCAGTTTTCTATCTCCGACGAATAGGGAGCCAGGCAATCCCGGTATTGAAAAATCAACATATTATCCCCGGCCAGATTATATAAGAAAATCTGATAATCCAAAGGTCGATTGTTTATATAATCATACTGCCGGCTTTCATAATTTAAAATTAACGGTAAAACTTTGGCGATTGCCAAATCTTTACCGGATAACTCCTGAAGATTGAAACCATAGAGTAATTGGTATTGTTCGCCTAATAAATAATCTTCCAAAACCACTTCCGAGCCGGGTCCCTTTATTCTTAATTCATTTAATTGTTCTGATGTTTCTTTTAATCCGGAATCAGGATATTTACTTATTAATTCAGCCAGTTCCTTTGCTTTGAAAGCGCCGGTAACAATGACGATCATATTTTCCGGCTGGTAAAACTGTTGATGATATTTGAGTAAATCATCCCGGCTGATATTTTTAACTGAATCATCAAATTGTTTCTCGGTTAATTCATTTAGATAAAGAAAAAAAGTGTTTCCGGGTATGGTTCGCATCGCCTTTTCTACCGTAACAACCCTTTTTTCCAAAACGATGTTAGTTTCAGCCAAACCAGGAAAAAGTATTAATTCTAAATAAGCTTGAAGTGAAGACTCCAGGTTTTCCGGAGTAACCTCCAATATATATTCGGTCCGGTTCATCATGGTAAAACCATTGTAACTACCTCCCCGGTAAGTGATTAAACTGTGAAACTGCTCCCGGGAAATCCGCTCACTACCCCGGTAAATTAAGTGCTCCAATAAGTGTGATATCCCACGGAGCTGATGAGATTCATTTACAAAACCGACCGGGAGAACAATCCGGATATTAACCGTTTTAGCTTGCGGTATTACTTTGTAGACAATTCTGGTCCCATTAGCTAAATTTTTCACGGAATAGTCCGGACCGTCGGCTTGCGCATTAAGACTAAATAATAAAAAACCGAATAAACAAACTGTTAAAATAAGCTGTCTTTTCATTTGTTATTACCTTCTGGATAAAATTAGTTTTCCCGGAATTGACTCAAATTGCGGAGTGAGACGCATACCGGATTTAAGCTTGATTTTTTTAATCTTCTTCAACGGTTTACCTTCTTTATCGGAAAAATTCAGATCATAATTTTCATCAACAAAGAATAAGTCCTCGGGATCAATAAAATATCCATTATCATTAGTATCAACAACAGCTAACCTTGTTTCTTCCCCATTATCCTCCAAAGCGCCAATTAACCAGGTACGAGTCTTCAAGTGAAAGAAATCGGCATGCCCGACTCTGGATACCACCAGGTACGTTAGGTCGAATTGAATTGGAATATCAAATAATTGGTTGTTAAAGGAATAACTTGTCTGAAATACTAAGGGTTCCGGTGAATAATAAATATTAGCGCCCGGGAAACGGTCACTCTTGAATATCTGATAAGCCGGTTCCTGCGAGAAATCTCCATCGGCATTGGAATCAACCCATAACACTTTATCGTTGCCCTCAAAATCAACTAAAATCCCATAACTTTTGGCCGGGATTCCCAGTTGTATTTCTCCGTAATAAAGCACCGCCGCTTCCGTAACGGGTGGGGTTTTAATTTGCGGTTGATTTTGAACCTTTACCATTTTTAAATTATGTCGACTCCCCCACTCACTGTCTTTCGTTCGTTCAATGTTGGGGGTATCCTTATGAACTGCCTGGAGGTCCAACTCTTGTATATCCTGAAAAGTATCTTCGGCTAAAACCGGGCTTAACAAAAAACCTATACACAAAAACAACATCCAAGTACTTCTATGCCTCAATGCTACCACCCCTAATACCTAGTTACATTTAATTATAGCGCAACTTTTTCGTAGAGTGTTGTAAACTGTAGAGAGAACGCAATTTATAGTTGCATTTTTAATATAACTTGGCATAAATAATTGTATTGTAATATTAAATAAAAATTGGAAATATCCTGCAGGATTTCAGCGCTTTTTACCGAAACTTCTCTTGAATGTTACATAATAGTTTAGGGAAGCGCTGATTAATTGAATAAGTGACAATTTTGCGCTTCGCAAAATGCCTAATACCGCATATTTGCTCGCACAAAATCGGATTAATCAGCGCTTCCTTAGATAAGGATTTTCATAATTAACCTTAGTTTAGGTGGGGGATAGATGAAAAAAATTAAATTATTGATGGTTTTGGCACTATTATCAGTTATACTTCTTTCAACTTTAGCCGATGCTCATGTGTACTTTTTATATGATGCCGAGAAAAGCAAAATTCTTTATATGGGGGAAAACGAAACCGCTTTTACTGAAAAAATAGATTTTGAAAAAAATCCCGATCGGATCATGCAAACTGGTGACCCGAATAAATTTTTGGCTATTTACGCTCCCGAGGATAATTCGGAAATCAAAGGTAAAAAAGCCAAGGAAAGTATCCCCGGACAATTAATCATTTTTAATATTGAAACCGGGCGGACGGAAGATTTGGTTGAATTAGGCTTTGCCCCATTTCAATGGACTTATAGCAAAGACTTTCAACATTTTTATATTTCCTATAAAGCAACCCCTGGTTCCAACTCTATGGAACTGCTCCACTACTACGTATCCGAACAAAAAACTGAAAAACTAAGCGATTTTGCCTCCAATATATTTGATCTAGCGCTTTCTAATGACGAGAGCAAACTATATGTACTGACCGATCGCACCGTTAAAATCTCTAAGGTTAAAAAGTTCTCCGATCTGCTAACCCTCTCCTGTTCACCTCTGGCTGTTATAAACACCTTATCTTTGGATAAGGAAATCTTAAATATGCATATTTTAAGCAATGATCGCCTTGTCTTGTTGAACCTGGACCGGAAACGAAAAGAGAAGTCCTTAATGCTTATTAACCCTGAAAACAATGAAACAATTGCCGAGCAAAAATTAAAATTGGTTCAGACTTATTATAGCTGGCATAAAGATGAACGGGTTTTAATAGTCGGAGATTTCGAATTTCAAAAATCCTATCGAGGGCAACTATGTAAGGTTACTGCCGACGGAATAAAAGCAATCAACCCGGCTAAACCTTGGTTTGGATATGAGTACATTCCGGAAAGAGATTGTCTGTACTTACTTTCCAGATATGCGCTGGAAGTAGTTGATTTTAAAAATTCAACTCAGGAGCTAATCGAGACCGGAAATAATCTCAGCAGCCACTATTATTACCAGTTATACCATATCCCGGACTCTAGTTTGCTGACTATTTATTCATATGAGGATAGTATGGTGAAATTTATCGATTTAGATGGAAACATGTTATTAAAGAAGGTCAATTGCGGCAAGTCGGGTGGTAAAAAGTTACTGGCTTCATTATTTAGCATCCTCTCTGAAACGGTTATTACTACTAATGAAGAAAAATCCAGGCTATATATTTTAAACAGGGCTACTAAAGATATCACCGTTCTAGATCGAGAGTTAAATAATTTGGACTTTATTGCTCCACCGGAACCACCTATTGGGATGTGCCAAATAAAAAAACCGGTTTTACAAACTATTGTGACTTCCGGGACTAAAGTTTATCATTTAGACGAAGATAGTATGCAATTTGAAGTTGTTGATGAATTTTCACAGCCAACTAAAGAAACCTATTTTTATCAAGATGGAAACCGCCTTATCTTGATATCCGATAAAGAATTAGCGGTTATCAATACGGAAACCTGGCAAGTGGAGAATAAATTCCTGATATTCGGGGATCCTAACGAAAAATACACCAAGATCCAACCCGGCAGTCGAAGGTATTATTTTATTAGAACTCTGTAATAGGCATTAGGCATTTATAGAGACTATAATGATAAAATGTGCTTATCGAAGTAAATAAATACAATAAGAACATATAAAATAAAAAAAGCATTCGTAGATTAATGCTTTTTTTATTTTCCATAATATTAACTATTATAAACATACTAACACGCTTTCAATACTAATGCCTGTTGCCTATTGCCTTATGCCTGCCTTACCTAAATTCAATCGCCTTAAACGGGCATTTTTGCATACAGACACCGCATTTGATGCATTTTTCTTGATCGATCTCGTATATTTTCTTCGGTTCTCCCTTAATGGCGCTCACCGGACAGTTTTTGGAACATAAGGAACAACCACGGCAAAGATCCGGCTTCACCTTATAGGATAATAACGCCTTACAGACACCGGCCGGACATTTCTTATCATATATATGGGCTTCATACTCATCCCGGAAATATTTTAAAGTTGACAATACCGGCTGCGGAGCTGATTGACCCAGGCCGCATAAAGCGCTGTTTTTAATATGATTTGCCAGTACTTCCAATGTTTCCAAATCACTGGGCACACCTTTACCCTCGGTTATCCGGGTTAAGATCTCCAGCATTCTTTTGGTACCAATCCGGCAAGGGGTACATTTACCGCAGGATTCATCCTGAGTAAAATCAAGAAAATACCTGGCTACGTCAACCATACAAGTATCTTCATCCATTACGATCAAACCGCCGGATCCCATCATGGAACCTACCGCTTTTAGGGACTCATATTCCATCGGCAGTTCCAAATGTTCGGTAGTTAAGCATCCTCCGGAAGGGCCACCGGTCTGAGCTGCTTTAAATTTCTTTCCGTTGGGAATCCCGCCGCCCAAATCGAAAATAAGTTCCCGCAGTGTTGTTCCCATTGGAACTTCAACCAATCCAGTGTTGGTAATCTTTCCGGCGATGGCAAAAACCTTGGTTCCTTTGCTTTTTTCAGTACCGATACCGGCGAACCAGTCTGCCCCTTTCAGGATTATCGGAACAATATTGGCATAAGATTCAACATTATTGATAAGAGTTGGTTTGCCCCAGACACCTTTGGCAGCCGGAAAAGGTGGTTTCGGATTTGGTTCACCGCGTTTGCCTTCAATAGAAGCAATTAAAGCAGTTTCTTCCCCACATACGAAAGCGCCGGCCCCCACCCGGATCTCCAGGTCAAAATTAAAACCGGTCCCAAAAATATTCTGCCCCAACAAACCGTATTCCCGGGCTTTTTTAATTGCATGACCCAGTCTTTCCACGGCTAATGGGTACTCCGCTCTTACATATATATATCCTTGGTTTGAACCAATAGTATACCCGGCAATCGCCATCGCTTCAATAACCGAATGAGGGTCGCCTTCCAAAATACTTCGGTCCATAAAGGCTCCGGGATCGCCTTCGTCAGCATTACAAACAACATATTTTTCGTCACCGGGAGCTTTCATGGTCAGTTCCCATTTTAATCCGGTTGGGAAACCGGCTCCACCACGTCCCCTTAATCCGGAACGTTTTAAGAGCTCAATCACCGTCTCCGGTTTATACTCGGTTAAAACCTTACCTAAAGCAGTGTACCCATCTCTGGCAATATACTCTTCCAGGATCTCCGGGTTAATTATGCCCACGTTACGTAAGGCGATCCGGAGCTGCTTATTGAAGAAAGTGATTTCATCATAATTAATCAGCGCTTTATTGGAACCGTCTTCCCGATAGAGTAATTTCTCAACCGGTCTTCCCTTGAGTAAATGTTCTGCTACGATTAGTTTGACATCATCAGGTGTTATTTTTTGATAAAATACTCCTTCGGGATATACCACAATCACCGGACCGAGGTCGCAACTTCCGATACATCCGGTCTCAACCACCTTAATCTCCTTATCAAGATGATGGTTTTGTAATTCGGTGAGCAAAGTTCGTTCGACTTCTTTACAACCGGAAGAAATACAACCGGCGCCGGCGCACACAAGTACATGAGCTCGATATAATTCCATCTTCTTACCCTCCCAATATGCATGTAACTATTTAAAACTATAATCAACCTGAAGTCCAAAGTCCAAGGTCTAAGGTCTAAGGTCTAAGAATTAAAACCTAAATTTTTTTGACATTCGACTTTTGACTTTCGACTTAATTTGCCTGCCTTAATTCAGCAACAGCATCCTTAAGATACTGACCTAATTGATTCGCAATAATAGGAATTCCTAGTTCGGAACGGAGAATGTTTCGGCTTAACTCTCTGGTGTCAAAGGTGAAAATCCGGTCTTCATATTGATGATAATAATAAAATTCCGTTTCCGGATTGGCGATAACTAATGTGATAATTGTATCGGCAATATTGCCTAACGGAGCCCGGTCAATGTCATCATACTTAAAATCGGCAACTACTTCCGTCCCAACTCCAATCCGAGAGTTTAAATTAAAACTCCCTCCACTGCGTTCTGCAGCCGCTCTGAATAATGACAAACCTAAACCGACTTTCCTTGAATAACGGGTAGTATAGAAAGGGTTAACCACATCCTGAAGCCTTTCCGGTTCAATTCCCTTACCATTATCGCTGATTTCAATCGATAATAGGTTGTTAGACGGAGATTCGGAGATTTTAATCGTAATCAAAGTGGCTCCAGCCGCTAAAGAGTTTTGAGCCAAGTCTAAAATATGCAATGACAATTCTCTCATCTATACTACCTAATGTTGCGATAAATTTTTAACTATAGTCTTTAAAAGAAACAAATATTTGAAACATTTGTTCATTCGTTCATTTTTTCACAAATTTAAATAAACTTTGTGCATTATATCACAAATATAATTATTATTTTTTACCATCTTGGCGGTATTTATTTAAAATATCCGGTATTTTATCCGGAGTTAATCGTCCATAAACATCTTCCCCAATAGTCATAACCGGAGCCAAACCACAAGCGCCCAAACATCTGGTGACGGTTAATGAAAATATTCCATCATCGGTAGTATTATCGATTTCTACTCCAAGTTCATTCTGTAGCGCTTGAAGAATATCAGCGGCCCCTTTTACGTAGCACGCAGTTCCCATGCAAACTCCGATAGTATGCTTTCCGCGGGGTTTTGTGGAAAAAAGCGAATAAAAAGTTATGACTCCATAGACTTCAGATAATGGAATCCCAAGCCCTTCCGCTACAGTAATCTGGACATCTTCCGGTAAATAACCGAATAATTCCTGTGCTTGATGCAATACAGGAATTAAAGCTCCGGGTTTTTCTTTACTCTCGGTAATAATTTTTTCAAGTTGTTGATAACGCGGATCGGACTCTTTGGAACAATTGCAGGAACATTGTGTGCAATCCTCGACCATGTTTAATCCCCCTAGTATTAAGGTTTAGCAAATAAGGGAGTTCATAATTACCATTGTTAAGTTTTTGATACAACATATAGTGAGCAGTCCAAATAAAAATATCAACCTAATTGCATCAAAATGTCAAATTTCTTATTATGAAAATCCCTCAAATTTGCGTAAAATGTTAATTTAAAACAAAATTTAAGTTACACTTTTAAGAAAAACCCAATGTTAAAGATATCATTATTTCTCCTCTTTGGCAAGCTGGGTTTAAAAACTAAACAACAATTTAAGAATTTTGAAACAATAGATATGAAATAAAGTTTATTTTAGTAAATCCTTCAACTCACTCCAACATAATTTGGAAAGATGAAATCCGGTGCGTCCCCGTCCGATTTCGGTAATCCGATGGGCGTCGGATGACTGTATAATGTAATTGTTACGATATTCCGGGTATTTCTCCCGAAAATCCGCTTCATTGTCATATGCGGAAATTTCAATTGTCTTAATATCAAGCCCTAAAGGCAGGAAACCTAAATTGCTCAATACGGAAAAACTGGGGCG
Organism: Bacillota bacterium; assembly: GCA_023435225.1. Lineage (GTDB taxonomy): Bacteria > Bacillota > UBA4882 > UBA8346 > UBA8346 > UBA8346. The sequence continues at coordinate 39,571 of JAEYRX010000106.1, read as the reverse complement.
GTCAATATGCGCCGGAATCGCAATCCCATGATAGTTGTTTATCTCCCTAAATATCTCTTCAAACCTTAAATTAGTTGAAGTTAACAATAGATTTGGTTCTTCGTCAACAATTCCACCCTGACTGTCAAAGATCAGTTGACTACCAAAATAACCTACTTGGTTAGGCTTTTGTTCGGTGAAGTTCCAAATAAAATGATGCCAGTTCAAGGCATCATCTAATTTCTCAAATAGACAAAGTATATGTACTTCTTCCCGAGTCTGTAATTCCATCCCCGGAATAATTAATAAATTTTCCGATGAATATGATAATATTGCCGGGCAATTTAAAACAGTATTATGGTCGGTTAGAGCAATGATTGATAAACCTTCCCGGCGGGCTTGATCCACTATTGCCTTGGGAGTCATCAAATTATCGGCACAAGGAGATAGAGCGCTATGAATATGGAGATCCGCCCAATAAAAATTAGCGTCACCCATTTATAAACCTGCTTGGGAAAGAATATTAATCGCTTCAAAAGTGGAAAAACCCGTTGACAACATTACCATTCCTTCAGCATCAGCCTTAGTAACGGTATCCGGTTCCGGTTTGTGACCGCCAGTAATAATAACAGCGCCTAAATCCGTCAATAGAGCCACTGCTGCTACATTCGGATGTGTTTGAACCGTAAACCAAAGCTGACCAACCTTGGCGCCGGCCATAACTTCGCTTAATAAATCAGAGGCATATCCTGATTTAACCTCCCGGGAAAGCTTGTCCGCTCCGGAATGAACCTCCGCTTTTAAAAGCTCGACTACTTCTTTTAAAATCATACCCTCACTCCGATTCCTGATGATTTATCCCCATTGCCGGAGGAAGCCGCTGTGAAAGTTTTAGTAAATCCTGCGCTAATTTTGATACCTCTTCCCGCAATTTAAAAACACAATCCAACATTTGGGCCTTACCTAATACAATATCTTCCGCTAATGCATGACAATTTGGGGAGCCGCAAGAGCCACAATCCAACCCCGGCAATGCTTGCAAAACTTCTTCAATTTTTTCCATTTTCTCAATAGCTTGAGCTACATCCCGGTCTAACGGTAAGATTGGTTTTGGAATAACCCGGTAATCCCAGTTGAAAAAACCTTCAAAATAAAATTGGGCGGCTTCTTCTTTAAACTCCGGCGATAAGGGCGGGAAAGTATCTCCTTCAATCAACTTTTGAATCTTCATCCGGGCAGTGAATGGATTTTCAACATTCAACGCTCCTCCGATACAACCTCCGGTACAAGCTTGGGCTTCAATAAACTCTACTTCGGAGAGTTTATCCATTTCTACTTCTTCCAAGACACTGACTACATTGTGAATTCCATCTACCGATAAATGATTATCCAACCCCAGGGCGTTGGTTTCGCCGCCGGCTTTGGACCAGGCCGCTCCGATCTTACTCAGTTGCGGTGTCAAAGGTTTTGACTTCCCGCTTAAAATAATACTTAACAATTCACCGAAGATTTGACTGATTGGAATAGCACCGTTGATAATCCCATCTTCAATACCATAACCGCCTTTTATAACCGTAATCTTTGCCGGACAAGGAGTGATGAAGAAAACCCCGATATCTTCTTGTTTATAACCAAGCTTTTTGACTACCTCTCTCCTGGATAACTTGGCTGCGGTAACCATTGGAGCTTCAATCGGCGCCAAATTATCAATCAAACCCGGAAAACGAACCTGTATCAATTTAACTATCGCCGGACAGGCAGATGAGATTAACGGTTTTTTGATCCGGGCTGATTTTAAATATTCCCGTAAAGCAATAGTAGTAAAATCAGCGCCGTAACCGGCTTCCGCCACTTGGTTAAAACCGATACTTAAAAATGAGCCCAAGATTTGATCCGGAGTGATTTCTCTTTTAAATTGACCTAATAAAGCCGGGGCCAACAAAGCTATCCGGTATTTGAATGATAATATATATTCCAACCCATCGCCAACTGCTTGTTTGGCATGATTCTCACAGATTCTGATGCATTCGCCACAATCAACACAACGCTCGGCGTCAATGGACGCTTTACCGTCTCGAACCCTGATCGCTTCAGTTGGACACCGTTTAATACAATTAGTACATCCCTTACATTTCTCACTTACTAACGAAACGGAATGAAACCTTGGTTCCACCGGCGAACACCTCTTTATCATTTAGTCATTCGTCGTTTGCAACCTGAATAATAGTCGAAGGTCAAAACGTCAAAAAACATTAGTTTTTGAGCCCTTTATACTTTGAAAGCCTAAATTTAGTTCTTAAACATCTAACTTTGGGCTTTGGACTTCAGACTTTAAATTAGGAATCCCATTTTAACAGTAGTACCAATATTTATTTCCGAACTGATCTTAAATTGATTGGAACAACGTTTCATATTCGGCAGCCCCATTCCGGCTCCAAATCCCATTTGACGGGCTTGCATGGATGCGGTAGAGTAACCCTCCTGCATCGCTAAATCTATATCTGGAATACCGGGTCCTCGATCAACAGCGCTAACTTCAACCATTGTATTATCAATATTTATTATAATTTCACCTTCATAAGCGTGAATTATAATATTTAATTCCGCTTCATAAGTGGCTATAGCTATTTTACGGACTATTTCGGAGTTTATTCCCAATTGGATCAATATTTTTTTTATTTTACTTGCTGCTTCTCCTGCTGTTGCATAGTCGCCTCCGGTTACTTTGAAACTCCGTTCAAATTTATGGGCAGGCTCCTGCAATCCATTCACCACCATTTTAGTAACTTTATTTCTTTATTTTTCCGGTTAAGCCGGAGGAGTATAATAATCCGCATGCTTCAAATAAAAGATAGTTAGTCAACAATACCGGTAAATTTTTTTCTTCAGCCAAAGCAATGATATTATCCGAAGGCCGTTTGCCTCTTACAAAAACAACACCTACCAAATCAATAATTTCTGCCGTTCTAATGACATGATCATTTATTAGCCCGGTTAATAAAAGAGTCTTTTCTTTGGGAAAAGCCAATACATCACTTATTAAATCCGAACCGCAAGCTGAAAGCACATCTGTTGTTGCTAATAAATCAGCCCCGTTTAATACCTCTGCTTTTAATATTTCTTGGATAGTAAGCAAGTCCAATCTACAACCCTCCCGGATTAGACAACAGCAATTAAGTTATTCTCTAAAAAAACGAAAGGCCTTTTAAAGGCCTAAGTGAGTAAATCCAACTATTTAATATATACGACATTTTATATTCTTTTCCTCTTTTTGGCTGGCATTGTCAGAATTCAGGAGACAGTAGTCAGGAGCCAGGAGTGTAAGTGATTTATGCAAGTTAATAAATGATTATCAGACCAAAAAGTTTCTGATATTCTCTATCGTTTGACTCCTTAATACTATTTTTTTTACTGGTTTTGATCAACAGTAACCTTATATCCCTTACCAATAAGTTCAGTTTTAAGCCGGTCGGCATTTCCTTTAGTTGAAAAAGCTCCCACTTGGACTCCAAAAGGCGGCTTATTAGGAACATAAACGGGATAGCCTAAGGAATGAAGCTGTTGTGATGCCGCCATCGCTTCATTATAACTCGAGTATGGCCCGACTCTTACTTTAAATCTAACCTGAACGGTTGGTTTAACAACTGTAGGCGTTTGTTCCACTGGTTTTTTAATGGTGGTGGATTCGATTGGTTGTTTAGTAGTTACGGAATCCGTCGGTTTGCTGGTTGTTGTATCATCGATTATTTTGACATCTTCAGTATTAATATCGGATGTCTGATCAGACAAATCAACCGTTTGCAATGTATTGTCGGCGCCGACCGGAGTTCCTGGTTGATCTTTTACCCACCCTTCAAAAAGTAACCCAAAAACTACTCCCAGTGAAATTGCCAAAAAAGAGAAAAATACTAAACCGGCAGTTTTAGATAATAAATTTGTCAATGATTTTACCCCTCTGCCCTTTTGTTCCATAAGAACACCCCCTAAATATAATGGACAATTCTATTCTCTAAAAAGATACTACCAAAATTCTAAAATATTCCTATATAAGAAGAAAAAAGTTTAAAGAAATATGTTGTAACTTATCCAAGTATAAAAAAACTTATAACAACAATATACAAACATCGAAATCTTTTAAATCTATTATCGGCTGCCTGACTATATAAGTTGAATTAATTTTCTTATCCAAGGGGACCTAAATCAAATTTCGGATACAATATATAGAGAGTAACCCGGATACGAATGCCAATATATTGCATCTGAATCAAGAACTATATCTTACAATAGTTTATCAAATAATAAATTATTGTGAAGAATAGTATTCCCCTAAAACCACGTATTTTTATTCGCGGTTCTTTCCTACAATCCTGTAATCTATGATATAACTATTTTTGTTACTCGCAAATTTGCAGCTGATTTTACCAAATTTTTACCTGTAGTTAATAGTTTTTATAACATTTTATGATATCTTAATAGTATTAAAAGGCTGTTGTCATATAATTAGATTGTTACGAATAAGTTGCCTTAAGATTTACAATACTATATATTGCTAAATCAAACTAAATAAATTATTAATTATAACGCAAAACTCAATTACCAGTGGAGGAAGTGATAAAAAATGAACAACAACAATAAAGAAATTTTTAAAAGATTTGAAAGTAAAGTGCATCATCAAAATCAAATATATTTATATCGGGAATATTCTAACGGTCAACGTATTGTTACTTCAAGAAGCCCGATTCAAATATTGTCCCAACCTAATGATAAATCACTATATTAAAATTAAAGAAATACCGGTTCCGTCCAGTTTTGACAATGGGCGAGACCGGTTTGACAACAGCCGACTATGAACACATTTCTGATTATCTTCGCAATTACCCGCTTAATAAATTCTATATTACAGCAACGCAACACTTGCTGCAATATTTTATATACATCTTCTATTTACCTCAAATCTTTCCTTGCCGGTTCTCCATTGAAATTTTTTCGATAATATCTTTGTTGGGAAATAATAAAAAACCACCCAACCTAATCAAGTGGGTGGAGTAAAATTAAATTTCCCAAATATTTTTAAATGTCCTGTCGATTGTAAGTTATAAATCAACTGAAGTATTCCACTCCGGCTTCAAAGATCCGCTGGTCCTTCTCTCCCGGCACGTTTTTAGCAACATTACTGCCGATCCGTTCCGAATGTCCCATCTTCCCAAAAACCCGTCCATCCGGACTGGTAATTCCCTCGATTGCTTCTATTGATCCGTTGGGATTAAAACGAATATCATAGGTGGGTTCCCCTTTTAAATCGACATATTGAGTAGCAATCTGTCCCCGTTTGGCCAGATTAGCTACTACTTCCGTATTTGCCACAAACCTTCCTTCACCATGGGAAACCGCGATAGTATGAATATCGCCTAATGATACTTTGCTCAACCATGGAGAAAGATTGGAGGCGATTTTAGTACGGACCGTGCAAGATACATGCCGGCCGATTTTATTATAGGTTAAAGTTGGATCATCCGGCCCAATCTCCCGGATCTCCCCATGAGGGACTAATCCCAGTTTTATTAAGGCTTGAAAGCCGTTGCAGATCCCCAACATCAAGCCATCACGTTCTTTTAACAACTTCATTACTGCTTCAGCGATAAATGGATTACGGAAAGCGGTGGCAATAAATTTCCCCGACCCGTCCGGTTCGTCTCCGGCGCTGAATCCTCCAGGCAACATAATGATTTGAGCTTTATTAATCGCTTTAACCATATGTTCTATAGTCATTTCAATATCGTCAGCGATGAGATTTCTAACAACTAAAGTCTCCACCACTCCTCCGGCATTTTGAAAAGCCTTGGCCGTATCATACTCACAGTTGGTACCCGGAAAAACCGGGATAAAAACTCGTGGTTTAGCTATAGAGATACCTAATTTCCCTTGGCTGGAAGCTTTAAATTTATAATTGGTAGGGATACCGGCAATTCCATCCGCTTTGGTCGGGAAAATCGATTCCAATGGTTCTTCCCATTTATTTAAAGCTTGTTCAATATCAATTGATATTCCATTTACGTCAATCCGACTTTCGGAAATAGTATGACCAAGTATTTGGTATTCTAAGCCGTTAAATAGTTTCTCCGATTCTTCCTTATCCGGTATCTCCAAAATAATTGAACCATAATCAGGAGTAAAGAGTTTAGCCGGTGCTATTTGTTTTTCAAATGTGAAGCCAATATTATTACCGAAACACATTTTGCTAATAGCTTCGGCTATTCCGCCGCTGCGTACCGAATGGGCGGCTAATACTCTTCCGGTAGAAATCAGTTCATAAACCCGGGTATAATTCTTTTTCAACACTGCAAAATCCGGCAATTCTTCATTATTACGCGGCAAAGGCAATAAAACCACCCGGTTGCCAGCTTTTTTGAACTCCGGTGATATTATTTGGTTTACATCAGTTACAGCTACCGCAAAAGCAACCAATGTCGGCGGAACATTCAAATCTTTAAAAGTACCCGACATACTGTCTTTACCCCCAATAGCCGGAATCCCCAGCTTAAGTTGGGTGTAATAAGCTCCCAAAAGAGCAGCTATCGGTTTCCCCCAAGCTTGAGGGTTATGACCTAACTTTTCAAAGTATTCCTGTAGAGTTAAGCGTATTTTCCGGTAATCTCCACCGGTAGCTGCTATCCTAGCCACCGCTTCAATAATTGCATAAACCGCTCCGTGAAAAGGACTCCATTTACCGATTACCGGGTTATAACCATATGACATCAAACTCCCGCTACTGGTATCCCCCTCAAGGACCGGCAATTTAGCAGCCATACACTCAGCCGGGGTTAACTGATAAACTCCTCCAAAAGGCAATAATACACTCCCGGCGCCGATGGTACTATCGAACCTTTCTACCAGACCCTTTTGACTACATATGTTCAATCGTTGCAAATTGCTTAACCATGCTTGAGTAAGGTCTTTTTTGTTTAAAAAGGCTGTCGTTTCCGCCGGTAAATCCTTAAAAACATCTTTACCGGCATTAGGAGAAGTAACAAAAACATTGGCTTGTTGTTGTACTCCATTGGTATTCAAAAAAGCCCGGCTGATATCGACGATGGTTTTGCTTCGCCAAAACATCTTCAACCGTGGTTCGGCAGTTACTACCGCTACCGGAGTAGCTTCCAGGTTTTCCAGAGCGGCGGCGTTGCAAAAAGATGCTGCATGATCTTTTATAACCACTACCGCCATCCGTTCCTGCGACTCCGAAATGGCCAACTCGGTGCCGTCCAGCCCTTCGTATTTTTTTGGAACCGCATCCAAATTGATTTCCAAACCATCTGCCAGCTCACCGATGGCTACCGCCACTCCGCCGGCTCCAAAATCATTACATTTTTTAATCATCCGGCTGACTTCCGGATTTCGAAACAAGCGTTGGATTTTACGCTCGGTAGGCGGATTACCTTTTTGAACTTCCGCGCCGCAGGTAGCTAAAGAATCCTCGGTATGTTCTTTTGAGGAACCGGTAGCGCCGCCGCAACCGTCCCTGCCGGTTCGCCCTCCCAACAAAATGATAATATCACCGGCTTGTGGTTTTTCTCGGATAACATTAGCCCGGGGAGCAGCGCCGATAACAGCGCCGATCTCCATCCTTTTAGCGATAAAACCTTCATCATACACTTCAGCCACTTGACCGGTAGCCAAGCCAATCTGATTACCGTAAGAGCTAAAACCGGCAGCTGCTCCACGGGAAATCTTTCTTTGCGGCAGTTTCCCGGGGATGGTATTTTCTATTTTAGTACGGGGATCACCGCTGCCGGTAACCCGTAACGCCTGATAAACATAAGCCCTTCCTGATAACGGATCTCTGATGGCCCCTCCCAAACAAGTGGCAGCGCCTCCGAATGGTTCAATCTCCGTCGGATGGTTATGAGTTTCATTTTTAAACATAACCAACCATTCCTGATTAGCTCCGTTAACATCCACATTTACCACAATGCTACAGGCATTTATCTCATCTGAGACGTCCAGATCATCCAAACGTCCTTGTCTCCGAAGTTCCTTCATTGCAATAGTCGCCAGATCCATTAAACAAATTTCTTTATTTTTACTTCCATAAAGTGTTTCCCGGGAACGAAGATAATCCTGATAAGCCTCTTTAATAACGCCGGAATAAAAACCATCATCAATCCGGAGCTCTTCAATCCTGGTTAAAAAAGTAGTGTGGCGGCAATGATCGGACCAATAAGTATCCAAGACCCGGATCTCCGTCAACGAAGGATCGCGTTGTTCAGTATTTTGAAAATACTCACGGCAAAAATCCAAATCTTCTACAGACATCGCTAAACCAAGTTCGGAATGCAAATCTTTTAACTTGTCAGGCGAATAGTTCCTAAAACCATTCAAAACCTTAACATCTTCAGGATAGGTTAACTCCATCGCCAAAGTTTCCGGTTTATCTAAAGATGCTTCCTGGGACTCCAGCGGATTCAGACAATAATCCTTTATTTTTGAATAATCAGATTGAGCAATTTCCCCTTCAAATATTAAAAGTTTGGCCGCTCTTACGGTTGGTCTTTCATGTTTGGTAAGAATTTGAATACATTGAGCGGCGGAATCCGCCCGCTGATCGTATTGGCCGGGTAAATATTCCATAGCAATAAATTTAGCAGCCGGATCTATAGTGAAATCTTCATCATATATTACATCAACCGGTGCTTCCGCAAAAACAACCTGTTTAGAACGTTGAAATTCCGTTTCTGAGATTCCTTCTAAGTCATACCTATTAATTAACCGGACATTCTGCAATCCCTTAATTCCCAAATTATATTTTAAATCATGATACAGCCCCTGGGCTTCCACATCAAACCCAGGCTTTTTCTCTACAAAAATCCGTTTCACATTAGTACTCATGATATCCCTCTTTTAAAATAAATTTGATTCCATTATAATATCAATATAATCATAAGTAAAATTAATAAATCTAATAATAAAAATAAGTACTACTAATCATACTTTGGTACCAAGTAATTGATTGTTAAAATTAGTGTTTATGAACCTATCCCTTAATTATTCAATTGTCAATTCTCAATTGTTTTTCGGAGGACTCATGGACATCAATTTCGAATTATATAAAACTTTTTATTTAGTGATTACTTGCGGTAGCTTTTCCGGCGCTGCGGAGAAACTTTTTATCACCCAATCAGCTGTAAGTCAATCAATTAAAAGTCTCGAAACTAAGCTGGGGGTTACTCTCTTTTTTCGTAGGTCACGTGACTTACAATTGACTCCCGAAGGTGAAATGCTCTTTACCCACATTGAACAGGCGTATAATTTTATTAAATCCGGGGAACTTAAGCTTTCGGAGATTAATAATCTGGAATCCGGAGAGATCCGTATTGGCGCCAGTGATACCGTCTGTAAGTATCTGCTCCTACCTTACCTGCAAAGTTTCAACCGGTTATATCCTAAAGTGAAAATTCAATTCATCAACCGGACTTCACCAAAGATCATAGAAACCTTAAAGAATGGCCTTATCGACTTCGGTATCGTCACCATACCCTTGGAAGATAAAAATATAATAGTCCAAGAGTTAACTGCAGTTGAGGATATTTTTGTAGCCGCCCCAAAATTTGCGGAACTCAAGCAAAAACAGCTCAGTCTGATAGAATTAAATAACTACCCGGTATTATTACTGGAAAAAGCCAGCACTACCAGGCGTAATTTTGATGATTACTTAAAACGGAATGACCTGACCTTAGTTCCGGAAATAGAATTGGAAAGTATGGATCTGCTGGTGGAGTTTGCCCGGATTGGTTTAGGAATCGCCCATGTGCTAAAAGAAAGCGCGTTAACGGCGATTAAAGCAGGGGATTTATTTGAATTAAAAGTAGCCGAAAAGTTACCCCAGCGAAAGCTGGGGCTGATTACTATTTCTCAAGTACCGCTATCCAAAGCGGCCGAGGTATTTTCAGGGATGTTGCTATCAGATTCAGAAAGTATTTAATATCCAGGGCCATATACACAAGAAGAAAATCGTGTAGTCAACAGTATTCAGTACCCAGGAGTCAGGAGAATATAAGCAAACGCTTCGAACTCCAAAATCTTTAATATCTATATTGATCTACTTACATTACTGGCTCCTGACTACTGTCTCCTGACTCCTCGTTTTTGTTTGGAACTATCTCTTCCCTTTCTTTACCAACTCAATTCGGAGCTCATATTTTTCTCCATCGAATTTCGGCTTTATTAATTTCAACAAGTATGTATTATCCTTCTTGGCCGACCAGGAATTGGTCAACCTGATTTTTTCGCTAAACGGATAGGTTTTGTTGGTATGATCGCTCCAAACTACATCATCTTCAGTAAAATCTCCGTCCAGATTCCAGTCAAGCACATAGAATTTTATAGTCTGCTTACCGATAGTCCTTTCCCCGGCCAAGCATTGTCTGAAACCCACATTAATCCGGGCTGATCCATTTACTGAAAGATTATCATATTGATAACTTTTTTTATAATCCTCTTCATAAAGAAAATTACCTTCTTCATCAACTTTTCTGGTCAAATCCGATTTAATCTCGTAGAATACTTCAATCACACAATCCTTTTGAACGCTAGGTTCGCGAAAATAATGGACAAACTCACCTTGCCGCTCCAAACTCCGGTTTTTATGATTTCTTTTTAGATCATCAATTTTACTGTCCCAAGGGTCTCCACTTTCTGAGTCCTTAGCAGCTACTGTTTCCACTCTTTCTTTTATATCAAAATTGTAAATTACAATCTGATAATCCCCAAAAACAGTAAAACGATCAGTCTTCAAAAGGATATCTAAAAAGTCAAAGCCGGTTGAAGGCCGGTCCGTTTTAAATTTAGTGGCAATCATATACTCACCCTTACCAATGGTTAAAGCTTTTTGAAGCTCCAAATCTTTTTGGTAATTACCAAGTCTATCCTCCGGGTCAACATTAAGTGGATTAACTTTGGAGGATGCAATATTCTTATAAGCCCAACCATCGGAACTCCTTATCAAGTCAATATGGCCCGAAAAATCAACTGTTCCAAGTTTATCAGTACATCCCGGAAACATAATTACTCCAAGAACAATTAGACAAATCAATATTCTTTTCAGTTTCATGACAACACCCCCGGAAAGTTAAATCACACTCCTAACATCTTTTTCGGTATTAATCGTCATAACTTAAGGCAATAATTATCTTATCAAAGAGTTTTTGTAATTTGTAATTTAGAATCTAAAGTATTGATTCAAAATACTTTGGTTTATATCACTCTTAAAACATCCGGTTAAAATAAACTTAAAGGAATAATGGATGATATTTAATAGTCATCTTGTAATATATAAATGAACACTTAAAAAAGGGGAATTGTTATGATTAAAGCTGATTTGCACATACATAGCAATATTAACAAACGTTTGGGCTATTTTCCCTTATTTTATGATTCCGTACAGACTGTGGAACAAATAATAAGTCGGGCTTTAATTTCAAATATTAAAATAATATCTATAACCGACCATGACTCCTTAGCCGGGTTTTATGAAGCTCAAAACATAATCGATAAAAGTAATTTAGAATTAATGCTCCTTCCGGGCTGTGAAGTTTCTTCCCATGACGGTCATATTTTAGCCTATAATATCTATAAAGAAATCAAACAAGGGATGTCCGCACAAGAAACCATTGAGGCTATTCATGAACAAAACGGTATCGCTGTTGCGGCTCATCCCTTTAGTTTCAACTCAATTAAAAATAAGGTGTACCAGTTGGAATTGGATGCTTTGGAAGGTTATAACGCTACTGCTTCAGCATATGCCAACCTAAAAACATTCTTAGCTGCCTGCTATTTAAAAATCCCCAATATTGCCGGTAGCGATGCCCATCAAGTACAAGAGGTCGGCCGGAGTTACATGGAATTTCCCGACAACACACCAACTGTCACCGATTTACTCCAAAAGATTGTAACCGGGGATTTTAAAGTTTGTTTCAGTAAAAGTAACTTTTTCCAAGTTTTAATGTGTCACATATATGAGAATACAAGAATCCAATTCCGGCAACTTATTACATCTTCAAATTTATGGTCTAAATCTTTACCTGATAAAAAGGTATTTGGAGGTGAAACCGATGTCAGTTCAGCTGCAATCAATTAACGAAGATTTATATATTCATTTTATCGATAAAATTTCCTTTCACTTGACAAATTGTAAAATCTCCTCAAATGTTTCACAATAATTCAAACATAATCCTTTGGTCCCACTACTTTTTATATTTCCACCACTAATCCCTATCACTGGAAAACCAGCTAAACGTATTGAACAAACTCCGGCTCCACTGTCTTCGATCCCCAATACCGAATTTCGTTCTTCAAAAGGAATACCCAGTCCAACCCGACAAGCCTCGGCATACAGCCAAGGATGGGGTTTGGGCGAAAGTTCTCCCATAGTTCCGACTTCACCCTTTCGTAAAGGAAATCCCGCTGAAATAATAGCGTCATAAAACTCTTTAGGGTCGCCCATTTTTAGAGTTTTAAAAACGGCTAAAATCTCCGGCCAGGCTTTCTCGTACAATCCGGAGGTCACTAAGGCAATTTTAACTCCCATCACTTTTAGCTCTAATAAAAAATCTTTAATACCGGGAGCAGGCATAAAAGCATCTTCCCGGCCCCGGCCTTCCATGATCTCTTTCATTTCGCGTTTAGTATGCCTAAAATAATATTTCCTGGCTTCCTCCACCGTTTTACCCGGACAATATTTATTAATACAATATTGCAAGTGTTCAGAGACACTGTGGCCGGAAACATATGGCATATCTGCTTCTTCTAATTGGAATCGCGGATTTTTTAAAAGACTGGCGGTAGTCATCTCAATAATCCATATCCAAAATCCTTCACTGCGGACACTTGTACCATCTAAATCCATCAACACTGCTTTAACCGGTTTTTTAAACTCCACCGGCAAAACCGGATAATACGCCGGATAACCCATAGCTGACTTTACATATGCTATAGTATAATTGGAAAAGGTGATAAATTCGACTTTTTGGTCTCTAGTGGTAGAAATAGAGATAACTCCATCTTTGCCGGCTTGAAAACAACCATCGCTACATTTTTCAAGTCTGGTAAGGTATAATTCCTCATTGTTCCGGCTGATTACCGGATGTTCTAAAAACCAGTACATGTATACTCCCTTAAGATAAATACTTATGATGTTATATTTATTTTAGGGAGACCTATATAATGCCAATTTGTTATTTGGATTTACCGGTGAGCGGTGGTATTACTGTTTCCCGTAAAAAATCAACCCGGTGCTGATCATTATAATTCAGGCGAATAAAATACCGCTTATTATCATCGAAGATAAAGGGTGACAAACGGCGGTCAACATCAGGAAGTTTAATATCTGCTAACTGTTCCCGCGGTATCCAGTCTAAAATACCTTCATTACATTCTTTTAAACTCCCCTGATACTCTTGGCAGCGGAATATAAACAGTAACCAATTGTAATTTGAATCGTTTCCGGTTTCAGAAGTTATTACTTTCAAATAAGGATTAATAATTGTCAACCCGCTTTCTTCCATCATCTCGCGGATAATGGCTTCTCTGGGTTCCTCACCAGGCTCAATCTTCCCGCCGGGAGCGGTCCAAAAGTCTGCAAATGGCTCTTTATTTCGTAATAATAACAAAAGTTTACTTTTATCCTCCAAATAGCAAAGACAACTTAACCTTTGCCGTTTTGGATCCTGCCACATTTTAGTAAGGGAAATACTAATTTGTTCTTGTTTTAAAAATTCTTCAATTATTTTCATAGTATACACCTACATTTTTTATGTCTTGCTCTTGGTATATGGTATAATAAATGACAATATCAAAATTAAAACACCTTATATAAATTCAACTGAAGCTAATTATTGACCTCTTGAATTACGAAAATATTTGTAAAGAGGTATAGTGCATTAAAATTTAAGTGCGAAAGTTGTATGAATAATTAATTATTTTTTATTTTTTCTTCCTGATTCCTAATCTACCCTGCCAATTACCTTAATTTTACAACATATAAATGGTAAAAAGCAATAAATCAGGAGGGATTTCGAGGAATAAAGCAAATACTAATATTATGAAATAAATTACCTGGGTCATATTGAGAATGATAAGCCGGAAGTAGTCCCGGCTAATCTATTAATTAGTCAAACATTAGAGGCAATACATTAAAATGGCTTCAATGATATTGTCAAAACCTAAGAGAGAATGGCTTATTACAAAAGGGAGTGTTTTAATTGGTAAAAAAAATCGGAGTTATAACCGGCGGCGGTGATTGTCCCGGATTGAATGCTGTTTTGAGGGCCGTGGTTAAAACAGCGGTTGGTGAATATGGTTGTGAAGTTATCGGTTTTAAAGATGGTTATCATGGTTTAGTGCTTAATGACTGGGTTAAGCTTGACTTTTCAACTGCTTCAGGAATTTTAGACCGGGGTGGAACAATTTTGGGATCTTCCAACCGGGACAACCCTTTTAAATTTAGAGTAGAAGAAAACGGCGAGGTTAAATACGTTGATAAATCCGATCAAGTAATCGAAAATATTAAATCTCACGGAATTGAAGCCATGGTTTTAATAGGTGGCGACGGCACTTTGACCAGTGCCCGGGATTTTGCCCGTAAAGGTTTAAAGGTGGTCGGAGTCCCTAAAACTATTGATAACGACTTATCCGGTACCGATAAAACTTTTGGCTATATGACCGCGGTTGATACCGCAACCGAAGCCCTTGATAAATTGCATACAACTGCTGAATCCCACCATCGAATAATGGTGCTGGAAGTTATGGGCAGATATGCCGGATGGATTGCTTTAGAATCAGGTATCGCCGGTGGAGCCGATATGATAATGATCCCGGAGATCTCTTATGATATTAAAAAAATCGCCAACAAAGCGCTTGAACGGAGGCAAGCCGGTAAAAACTTTAGTATTGTGGTAGTCGCCGAAGGGGCTAAACCAAATGGCGGAGAAATGGTTGTTAGTCAAGTTGTCAAAGATAGTCCTGATCCGGTAAGACTTGGTGGAATTGGCCATGTTGTAGCTAATAAATTAAGTGAACTCACCGGAATCGAATCACGGGTTACCGTACTTGGGCATCTTCAACGGGGAGGCCGTCCTAATCCTTTTGATCGTATCCTATCTACTCGTTTTGGGGTAGCTGCCGTTGAATTTATTAAAGAAGAAAAGTTTGGAATGATGGTTAGTTTACAAGGGAGTAAGATAACTTCGGTCTCATTGGAGGAAGCAGTTGGCAAGTTAAAAACCGTTCCTCCCGATGGAGAATTAATCCGGATCGCCAAAAGCATCGGTGTAGAGTTTGGGGATTAAGCTAAGTTTATGATTCTTAATCAAGTAAAATAATTAAAATGTCGCAAAAATCTTCACCCAATAAGGAAGAAGCTTTGCGACATTATTTATGTCTTAAATTATCAATTGTCAATTCTCAATTGAACTTAACCTAGGCCATCCCAAATTCCGTTAAAATATGCATTAACCGAGTCTGATTATCTCCGGCAATTTCATAATCAACTTTACCTAGATAATCGCCAAGTAAAATAGCATCCTTTAACAATTCTTCATAAGGACCGCCTTTAGTGCCAACAGTAAATTGAGACCTTATCGCACTGCATATAGAAAATATCTCCGATTCCGAAAACAAGCCGGCTTTCCTTAGCGCTCGTTCCGCTTCCAAAGCACCGAGAGTACTATGAGATAAATCGCTAATACCATGAACAACTCTACCAATGGCATGTAAATGCCCCGCTATAACAGCTAACTCCGGATTTAAACCTCTTTTTAAAGCCAATAAATGCGCTAATAAGGCAATATTATAAGAGTTAATAAACTCTTTTCGTTTTAGTAAAGCAGGGTCTTGAGTTTGGTTCGACTTTAATCTTTCAATAAAACCATCGATAGTTGACCGCATCAATGATAAACGTTCCACGGTTCCCTCCACTATAATCAGTAGTTTAGAGGTCAGGAGTCAGTAGTAAAAATAAAGCTTTGGTACCAAAGTAATTATTGGGTTCAGAGCATAAGCGAAAATATGCTGACTCCTGGCTCCTGATTACTGAATTTTATATATTTGCTTTCTTAATTTTATTAACTAACTCCGTTGTAGAAACTCCGAAAACCAAAGGGATGAATTTGACTTCTACTTGGTATTGAAGTAATATATCCCGTTCAGGAAGGTTATCAATGGTATAGTCTCCACCTTTAACATAAAAACGGGGTTTAATAATTTTAATCAATTCAGTCGCTGTTTTTTCATTAAAAACAGTTACAAAATCAACCGGGTTTAATGCGGCGATCAACTCCGCCCGGTCAATTTCCGAGATAATTGGACGAGTTTCCCCCTTCAGATTTCGCACTGATTTATCGCTGTTTAAACCAACTACCAAGATATCTCCAAATGATTTTGCTTCCTTGAGTGACCTTACATGCCCGACATGAAGAATATCAAAACAACCATTGGTTAAAACAATCCGCAGGTTTTGTTTCCGCCATTTTTCAGTCCATAATGTTAATTCTTTTCTGGCTAATACTTGACCCATCAGTTCCTTCCAAAATTAATTTCGGTTAAATTATAGTTATCTTTAGAAAATTTTCTATAATTTTATGTTAAATTGTTAATTAAGGGAGTTTCATAATTTCCATAATTATTTTTTTGATACAATATATAGTGAATAACCCAGATATATCTATCAATATATTGTGTCAAAATGTTCAATTTATATTATGAAAATCCCTCAATTCAATCTATCCACCACTCTGTGTCGTATGCCTACTTAAAATAAACCCATATTAAGTACTAATCTCCCTCAAAATCCGATATAGAATCCTGGCGCCTTGCTCTAAATTAGTTAGGGAAATCCGCTCATCTATTCCATGCATCCGTTGAAATTCCGCTTCCGTTATTAAAATCGGCACGAATCCATAACTGGTAATACCTCTAATCCTAAAAAACCTGGAGTCGGTCCCTCCCGGAGAAAGATAAGGAACCGTAAATGCCTTAGGATTTTCTTCTCTGACAGCTTGCTCAATTACTTGGTATAGCCTGGTATCAGTGGAAGATTCGGTTGGATTAGCTGCTTGTATAATCTCTAAAGAAACATCGGAATCATTGATAAAATCTTTTAAGCGTTCATAAAAGTTTTCCGGAGTTTCTCCGGGCAGTAAACGGCAATCTAAAGTTAGTTCACATTTATCAGGTAGGACGTTGGTTTTTTTACCAGCCTGCAAAACAGTAGGTGAAATCGTATTGTATAACATAGCTTGCACCGATTTTTCTTTAGAAAAATGGCGATTGGCAAAAATCTTTAAACTGTAATCCAAGGTTGAATGATTAGTTGGAAGTTTAGCCCCCTTTTGGGTTGCCATTTGTGCCAGATAACCTCTGGTAGTATTACAAAGAGTCAAGGGTTGTTTATAACGACTGATTCTGGATAAAATTTTGGTCATCTTAACAATGGCATTATTCTTGGAAGGAATAGAAGCGTGTCCCGGTATCCCGGGTACCGAGATTTTAACCCAGAGAACCCCTTTTTCACCATTTTGGCAAGCATAGACGGGAACTCCATCCTTAATTTTACCTTCACCACCTTCGTTAATTACATACTCAGCTTCTTCCAATCCGGGAATCCCCTGCTTAATCAACCAGTCCATCCCATAAACTCCGCCACTCTCTTCATCGGCAGCCGCTACTAAAATCAAGTCACGTCCGGGAATTTCGCCACTTCTTTTATAAAGCAATAAAGCCATTACCTCCATTGCCAACATTCCTTTCATATCTAGAGTTCCCCTTCCCCAGATATGGTTTTCGGCTATAATCCCGGTAAAAGGGTCATAGGTCCATTGAGTCGGATTTGCGTCTACTACATCCAAGTGAGCTAAAAGGATTAATGGTCTGTTCTTTCCATTTCCTTCAAGACATGCTACCAGATTGCCCCTTTGTGGTGCTGCTTCATAGATTGTAGAGTTAATCCCTGCCTGCCCTAAAACTTTTTGAAGGTAAACAGCAGCCTCAGTTTCATTTCCCGGCGGATTACTAGTATTGATCCGAATTAGGTTCCGAACTATATCAGTTACATCTTCCCGTACTTTATTCCAGTTAATCTCCATCCGTAATTATCCTTTATATTAGAATAAGAGTTTCATTTTCCGAGTTCAGAAGGTTATGTAGTTTACAGTTTATAGAGTATAGTTGGTAGTTAAACATTATTAAATTGTTTAAACTCTAAATTATCAACTGACAACTCTAAACTAGATAAGACTGTCAATTCTCAAATCTCAATTCTCAATTCTCAATTGAATTTATTCTTCCCCATTTACTTCTCGTTCCAACGTTTTTAAAAAATTTTTTAAAGTACGAACTCTTTTGGCGGCAATTTTAATAGCCGTAGCTGTAAAAAGTTGTTTAGGAATAAGCCTAAGTTTAATAAACCATTCCCTCTGTAGGGAATCGTCCTCAGGGCGATTACTTTTAAAGTCGGTTTTTTCCCATACTTCTCGGCTGACGTATACAGTACCACCGCGCTCTCCCAGCCACAAATAAGCCCTGGCAACTCCTACAGCGCCCAGTGAATCAAGCTTGTCCGCATCAAATAAACATTTGGCTTCCAGAGTTCGAGGTTTATTCTCCTTGCGAAAACGATGAGTTGAAATACATTCACAAACTCTCCTTATAAATTCCGGATCTTCATTATGGTCTTTAAGAATTCTAGCAGTTATTTCAGCACCGGCAATTGCATGACAAATCTCTCCTTCACTTTCCGCTTCTTCTGCCCGACCCAAATCGTGAAACAGAGCTGCTACACCAATTATTCTTAGATTGGCTTTTTCTTTGCGACCAATCATTAAAGCTAATTTGTATACTCTTTCAACATGTGAAAAATCATGAGAAGGCCCGGTCTGGTATAACCCCCGGGCCACTTGCAGGTAATTATTTAATTCAATATCCAGATTCATATTAGCCTCATATTTTCAGTAGTTTATTACAAATAAGATTAATATAGCTAGTATTCCACCAATTATCTAAATTTTCCTTCAAGTTTACCGCTCTGTTGGTCTTTAACTGTCAATTCTCAATTGCTAATTGTCAATTATTATTGGTTTCCATTCCCTCCCGGAATAATAACCCCACCTCTACCCACATACACATCAGGAACTTCTCCCATAATAATTGTTTCTACCAACGGAATAGTGGTATCAACCTGGATTTCCTGATTGACCAAAGGGATTACTATTTTTACAATTGCTTTGACATTTACATTTATCCGGTGCCTAACCTGGTTTATACCTGCTGAATCAAAATTATCATTAATTGAACTCTCAACAAAACCTACCGGGTACACTCTGACCGGGATATCAGGACCAAAACCGGCCAACATTCTCGAACCGGATATTTGTCCAATTGGGATTTTAATGATTTCTTTAGGTAAATCCTGCAAACGATTTTGGATTGCTAAGGTTACTTCAGCAGAGATTCGATTAATTTCACCGGTATTAGGATGTAGTAAAGCCACTTTTCCTTCATTATTTAATTGAATTGCCATTAGATTCCGATATTGAATACCAGGTGTAATTTTGGATTTGATTACCTCATTTATAGCTCGGGTAGCAATTAACCTTGATTTAACTTCAGCCAAATGTCTTAGACCAGGTCTCATTTTAAAGTCAACTAAATAGAAACTGATAACCATTACAAGACAGAAAATACCCACAGCTATCATCGAATTCATCCATCGTCTCCGATATGGGGGAACCTGAAAAAAAATAAAACGCTTTTTTAGTTTAAATCTCATTATATCACCCTTATAATTTTATGAAGAGAAAATTTGGTATATTATTAATCTGGGAAAATATATGGTATAATTGTTTCAAGAATGGAAACATGCTCCGAGGAGGATACTTGATGTTTTTTCAAAGAAAATCAACTAATGATAGTGGCCGTTCCGAAAATTTAAATAAAATAATTATCCTAGTTACGGTTATTATTGGAATTATCTTAGGATTTACCTTTGTACTTGTTATTGGAACAAATAGAAATATTTTAAACTTACCCCCCCCCAAACAAGCTACCATTTTTTACGATTTAAACAATAAAGAGTTTACTAGAATTTATATTGAAAACCGCATTGAAATGCCGTTAAAAATCATCCCGGATATGATGAAAAAAGCGATAATTAACGTTGAAGACAATCGTTTTTATGAACACTCCGGTATTGATCTTAAAGCGATTCTTAGAGCTTTATGGGTTGATATCCGCGGTGGAGATATTATTCAAGGCGCCAGCACTATAACCCAGCAATTAGCTAGAAACGTCCTCTTGACTCAGAACCGTACCGTGTCCCGTAAAATTCAAGAAGCCTTTTTGGCTATGAGTATTGAACGAAATTACACTAAAGAAGAGATTCTAGAACGATATTTAAATCAAATTTGCTTTGGTCACGGAGCATATGGTGTTGAAGCCGCCTCTAGATTATTTTTTGGTAAAAGTGTTTCCGAACTCCAAGTACATCAAATTGCTTTATTAGCCGGTTTACCGAAAAACCCCACCGGTTACTCTCCATATAATCACCCCAAAGCGACCAAAAATCGCCGGGCGGTGGTATTGGAACAAATGGCCAAATATGGAACAATTACTGAAGCTGATAAAGAGTTTTATAATCAAAAACCCTTAGATATCGTACCCTTATCTGTTAATAGGAGAAGAGCGGCATATTTTATTGATTATGTGGTTCAACGCTTAAAAGGTAAAATTAGTGAAGAAGCTCTGTATGTTGGTGGTTACCAAATCTACACCACTTTAGACCCCATGATTCAAGGTGCTGCTGAAGAAGCAATGAAAGCCATATCAGGAGGTAAACCTGATTCACTAGGGGTATTTCAGCCGCAAGTAGCTTTAGTAGCTATCGATCCTCGTAACGGCTATATCAAAGCAATGATTGGTGGTAGAGATTATGGCAATACTCAATTGAATCGATCAGTTTTCGCTCACCGGCAACCAGGTTCAGCCATGAAACCTTTTGTCTATACTGCAGCTATTGATAGCCGCCAGTATACTCCCAGCTCAATTTTGGTTGATGAAGAAGTAGAGTATCAGACACCGCAAGGTCCTTATAAACCAAATAATTATGATAAAATTTTCCGGGGTGAGGTGGCTTTACGCCAAGCCTTGGAACAATCAGTCAATATTATAGCCATCAAATTAGTTGAAAGCTTGGGTCCAAGTAGAGTATTAAATTATGCTAAAAAGATGGGATTGCGGAATTTGGTGGTAACAGGAGCAAAAAGTGATCTTAATTTCTCTTCCTTAGCCCTTGGTGGACTGACAAAGGGAGTTACTCCGCTGGAAATTGCCGGAGCCTATACTCCACTTGCCAATAAAGGTATTTATGTTGACCCTATTGGAGTCTTAGAAGTAAAGGATGCTGACGGTAATACGATATACGAGGACCGCCCTCATAAACAAGTAGCAATACCTGAATCAACAGCTTATGTGGTTACCGATATGTTACGAGGAGTAATAATGCGGGGAACCGGACGTGGGGCGATGATGGACCGGCCGGCCGCCGGAAAAACAGGAACTTCCAGTGATAATACCAATGCCTGGTTTGTGGGTTATACCCCTGATTTATTGGCTTCAGTATGGATTGGTAATGATTCGCAACGAATTCCTGTTACTATTGACGGTATTACCATAGGGAGCGGTACAGCAGCCAGATTATGGGGGACTTTCATGCGTAAAGCGCTGGAAAAAACTCCACCCTCTGATTTTACTCCACCGCCCGGAGTTGTTACCGGAATTGAAGTCTGTACTCAAAGCGGTGAACTGGCCACCGGTTTTTGTCCGGAAACCAAATTTGAAACATATCTGGCTGGGACTGAACCGACTATTCCCTGTCATTTGCATCAAAGTTATCAGGATGATCCAATCACTACCGATATTTCCAACCCTGGAGTAACGATGGAGCAATCACCAGACACTAAAAGCTCTCCTCCGACTCAAAAGAAGAAAATGGTAATCGTTAAAATTTGCACCGAAAGTGGTTTACTGGCCACTCAATATTGTCCGGAAGATAAATTATCTACGGAAATATATCCGGAAGGCGAAGAGCCCAAGGAACCATGTAATATTCATAAAAAGCCGTAAATAGTTAACTCACCCAAGCCCCTCTCTTAAAAGAGAGGGGCTTAGCCAATTTAAAAGTCCTGTCAGGATTTGTTTATGTTTTTAGTTTTATAGGTTGTATCTAATTCAAAAAATACGCGCCCTTCTCTCGCGAGAGAAGGGCTATTTTATATTTACAAAATAAGTTAATACAGCGAGGGATGAGTTGTAAAAAACCTCTTGAACCAACTTTCCAAATTCTCAACTCTCAATTCTCAATTCTTTTTAAGCTCCACTACCGAAGCGCCCATCCCGCCTTCGTTCTGTTCGGCAATGTATACGGCCTTTACCACTGGGTTTCCCTTAAGAAATTGTTGAACAGCCTGGCGTAAAGTGCCGGTTCCTTTACCGTGAATAACCCGGAAACGGTTTAAACCGGCCAGGATAGCCTGGTCAAGATACTTCTCAAGTTCATATAAAGCTTCATCCACGGTCATTCCCCGTAAACTAATCTCCGGAGTAATACTTTTCGCAGCCTCAAATCCGGTTTCACCGGTACGCCGCGGAACAGACTTAACCTTCACCGTTTCTTCAACAACCTTTTCCAAGTCTGTCAATGGAAGATTAACTTTAATAATCCCTAATTGAACCTGGGCCGTACCCTCATTAATTTCAAGGATTGTTCCCGTCTGATTAAGGGAAGTAGCACGAACTTTCCCCCCCACTTGAAACAGAGCCGGATTTACTTTATTATTAACAGCCACTGTGGGTTTTTCTTCCAACCTATCGAGCTCTTTGGTAATTTTCTCTCTAGCTTCATTGACAATCCCTGGAAGGTCTTCATGCCGTCCCTCCCGTAATCTCCGGAGGAGGTTCTCACTTTCCCGCCTGGCTTCAAGCAGGACCTCCCTGGCCTCATTTTTAGCCTGACGTAGTAACTCCGCCTTCTCCTGCCTTAATTTTTCCAGTTCATTCTGGTATTGCTCTTTAAAAGTTTCACCCTTCAGACGGGCTTCCGAACTTATTTCCCGATCTTCACGCGCCTTAATCCGATCGACTTCGATCTGGCGCAACATCTCTTCCACCTTAGCGGTTGTTGAGGAGATATAACTACGGGCATTATCAATAATAAAATCTGACAGACCAAGCTTAGAGGCGATCTCAAAAGCCTGACTGCTTCCGGGAACCCCTATCAGCAAATGATAAGTGGGTTTTAAAGTATTGATATCAAATTCTACCGAGGCGTTTTCTATTCCCGGTGTCTGGTAAGCAAAAGCCTTTAGCTCACTATAATGAGTAGTAGCCACTGTTCTTACTTCCAACTGATGTAGATGGGTTAAAATACTCATTGCCAATGCCGCGCCTTCGGTAGGGTCGGTACCTGCTCCTAACTCATCAAGTAGAACCAGACATTCTCCCCCTTTTACTCGGTCAATAATTTTTACAATTTGGGTCAGATGCGACGAGAAAGTCGACAGACTCTGCTCAATACTCTGCTCATCTCCAATATCGCAAAATATCTCCTTAAAGAGAGCTATCTCCGAACCTGAAGAAGCTGGAATATGCAAACCCGACTGAGTCATCAAGGTTAGCAGGCCAATAGTCTTAAGAGTTACTGTCTTTCCACCGGTATTAGGACCGGTAATTACTAAAGTATCAAAGTTACGCCCCAAAGAAACACTTATCGGTACGACCTTCCCACTTAATAAAGGATGCCTGGCATTATGAAGATCAAGCTCTCCGGTTTGATTCAGATCCGGTTCAATTCCACCAATAGTCAGGCTGTAATTTCCTTTAGCAAAAGCCAGGTCCAGACGGGCTAAAATTTTAATAGTCCCCAGTAATGTATCACCAATATCTTTGACCCGGCCCGACAACTCACTTAAAATCCGGTTTACCTCTTCGGTTTCTTCAGCCTCCACAATCCTGAATTGATTATTAATCTCGACTACCGCCATTGGTTCAATAAAAAGAGTTGCCCCACTGGAAGATTGATCGTGGACGATTCCCGGAAACATCGAACGATACTCTTGTTTAACCGGTATAACATAACGGTCGTTTCTCACTGTAACTAAAGATTCCTGAAGATATTTAGCATTGTCGCCGGAGTGAACTATCGCCTCCAGTTTATCCCGGATCCGGTTTTGAAATATTTTCTTTTGCGACCGTAAGCTGTGAAGTTTGGCGCTTGCGCTATCAAGTATTTCTCCATTGGGTCCGATGCAACGTTCAAAATCCCGCTCAATACTTGGAAAACTGCCCAGATATCCACCCCATTCGGGAAGAAGGCTAAGTTTCTCACCCTTTTCAAGTAAATATTCCCGCATTAATCTGGATGCCCGCAAAGTAGATGCAACCTCCAGTAACTCGCTGGGAGAAAGAATCCCGTTTATGGAGGCCTTTTTAATAGCACTCCTAATATCAAAGAATCCTCCCAAAGGAGGACGATCCCCTTGCACTAAAATATCGACTGCTTCCGAAGTAACTTGCAAACCCTCCCGGATCTGAACCGGATCGGTAACCGGCTGCAGCTCTTGAACCAATTCTTTACCCATACTTGAAGTAGCGAATGATTCCACTTTTTCAATAATTTTATGATACTCCAAAACCCGTAAGGTACGTTCCAACAAGCAAAGTCCTTCTCTCTTTAAATATTTCCAACCTCTTTATTCTACATGATATATTATCGTTTCTCAAGAAGTTAAATCATAAAAACCGAAAACCAACTATATAAACACTGAGACATAGAGGGCGCAGAGAATAAATTTTCTCAGTGTTTATCCGTGTCTCAGTGTTCTTTTTTTCTTTTTGAGTCAATAAAAAAACCGGTAAACTATGATATTTACCGGCCTTAATTTTAATATTTTAGCCCGCCGACACAATCTGCATTTTAGGGATTAGGGCTTCACGCCAGACTTCATCCATTGATTCAACTGTTAAAACAGTTATTTTTCGAGCGATATTATCCGGAATCTCTTCCAAATCCTTCTTGTTTTCCTTTGGAATAATGATCCGCTTAATTCCACTACGATGGGCCGCTAAGATCTTTTCTTTCAATCCGCCAATCGGTAATACCCGGCCTCGTAATGTGATTTCACCGGTCATTGCTACGTCTTTTCTTACTGGTCGGCCGGTCAAGGCCGACGTTATTGCGGTAGCAATTGTTATTCCGGCTGAAGGACCATCTTTAGGAATGGCGCCTTCAGGAATGTGAATATGAAGGTCATATCGTTCATTAAAATCTTCTTCAATCCCCAGTTCCTTAGCCCGGGAACGGATATAACTATAGGCTGCCTGGGCTGATTCCCGCATAACTTCACCGAGTTTCCCGGTTAAAATAAGTTGGCCTTTCCCTTTCACTAAGGTAACCTCAATGGAGAGAATCTCGCCGCCAACTTCAGTCCAGGCTAAACCAGTGGCAATACCAACCTGGTCACTCTCCTCAGCAGCGCCATGTCGATATTTGGGAGCTCCTAAATACCGCTGTAAAGTATTTTTATTAACCCGAACCGTCTGTTTATCAGTTTGAACTATATCCCGGGCAGCTTTCCGGCAAACGGTAGCCAACTGACGCTCCAAATTACGAACGCCGGACTCCCGGGTATAACCATTGATAATCTGACGCAGTACGGTATCAGGGATAACCAAATTTTCACTCAAACCATGTTCTTGGGCTTGTTTCGGCAACAAATGCCGTTTAGCGATCTCAAGTTTTTCTTCTTCAGTATAACCCGCTATTGTAATTACTTCCATCCGATCCAAGAGCGGTCGGGGAATACCATGAGCAGTATTAGCTGTAGTAATGAAAAGGACTTTCGAGAGATCAAAGGTAACCTCTAAATAATGATCGCCAAAGGCGCAATTCTGCTCCGGATCTAAAACTTCCAATAAAGCTGAAGAAGGATCGCCCCGGAAATCGGTGGTCATCTTATCGATCTCGTCCAACAAAATTACTGGATTTTTGGAACCAGCCTGTTTCATGATTTGAATTATTTTCCCGGGCATAGCTCCCACGTAGGTCCGCCGGTGTCCCCTAATCTCTGCTTCGTCGCGGACTCCACCCAATGAGAAACGAACAAACTTTCTATTTAAAGCTCTAGCTACCGACTTCGCTAAAGAAGTCTTTCCAACCCCGGGAGGTCCGATTAGACAAAGGATTGGCCCCTTGAGTTGTTTGGTTAATTGGCAAACCGAAAGATATTCCAGGATTCTCTCCTTTACCTTCTCCAGCCCGTAATGATCCTCATTCAAAATCTGTTCAGCGGAGTTAACATCCAGCCGGTCTTCGGTAAGAGTATTCCAGGGCATAGCCAAAACCCAATCAATATAATTCCTGACCACCACAGCTTCGGCGGATAATGGCGGCATCTTGGCCAAACGATCAATCTCTTTTAATACCTTCTCCTCTACCTCTTGGGGAACGGTTATTTTAGCCAGTCGGGAACGGAGTTCCTCAACTTCCGCAGCCCGTTCATCAGCTTCACCAAGTTCTTTTTGAATAGCTTTCATTTGTTCGCGAAGATAATACTCTTTTTGAGTCTTCTCCATTTGTTTGCGAACCCGTAGATGAATCTTACGTTCCATCTCCAGAATATCGATCTCTTTCACCAAAAAAGAACATAGAGTTTCCAAACGGACTCGGGCGGAAACCGCCTCCAATATCTGCTGTTTATCCTCAACCTTTAAATTAAGATGAGAGGCAATAATATCAGCCAGGCGACCCGGGTCTTCAATGTTGTTCACCGAAACCATTACTTCGGGGGGTATTTTTTTACTCATCTTAATAAACTGTTCAAACTGGTATAGAGTTGATCTCATTAAAGCTTCGGTTTCAACGCTTTTTTCCTCGATCTCAATAATTTCCGATAACTTAACCAGATAATACGGCTCTACTTGAAGATATTTTTGAATTCGGACCCGGCGTAAACCTTCAACTAAAACCCTGATTGTTCCATCAGGTAACTTTAATAGCTGCTTAATCTCAGCCATGGTACCTATCTCATAAATATCATCCTTATCCGGATCATTGACCTTGGCTTGTCTTTGAGCCGCCAAAACAATTAAACGGTCCTGGATCATCGCTTCTTCAAGAGCACTAATGGATTTATCTCTACCAACATCCAACGGAACGACCATGTATGGAAAAACAATCATTCCACGTAAAGGTAACAATGGAAGTGACTCTTTAAAAGGAATTGCCTCTTGATCTCCAAACTTTGACACGTTACCACCCCCATGGATTAATTACAAAAAACCAAACAGAATTCAATATTCGTTATTATAAATAGATATCCTCTCTGTAATATATGGAGAAATAGCCAATTGATGATTTACGCTATATAGAATGAAGTAAATTCATTGTATAAATTTGCATTCTTAAAGCCGAATGCAAATTGCTTTTAAAATGTATTTACTTCATCCTATTACAGCTGTAATAAGTTGAATTAAATTCATATGTTTTCTATTACGTCCGATTTTAGGGACGTAATATTTATTTAGGTAATTTAATTCAACTTATATAATTGTACTGCTCCCATTGGCTATATAATTCGTTCAGCCTTTCATCCACTTCTTCTAATTCATTAGCATACTGCCGGCTTTTCATATAATCCGTCTGAACTTCAGGATCATTTAAAATAACCAACAGTTCTTTTTTTCGCTCTTCTATATTAATTATATCGGCTTCTATTTTTTCTAGATTACGTTGTTTTCGTTTTAAATCACGTTGCATTTCTTTAGTATGTTCCCGGTGGATCTGAGCGGCAGTCTTGGTTTTAGCCGCTTCATCAGCATTATAATCAGATTTACAATATTCTTGATAATCCAAATAAGTGGGGAATGAGAGCAATTTTCCTCCAATAATTGCTACAAACCGATCAACTACCGTATTCAAAAAAGAACGGTCATGTGAGATCACCAATATAGTACCATTATACTCTGATAATGCTTGCTCCATCACTTCTATCGAATCCAAATCAAGATGATTGGTTGGTTCGTCAAGAATTAGAAAATTCGCCTTCGATAACATTAATTTAATTAGTCCCAGACGCCTTCGTTCGCCTCCACTCAAATCCGACACCAACTTAAAAACATCATCTCCGGAGAATAAAAAACGCCCCAAAATAGTTCTAGCTTCAGTATTATCCAAATCAGCCGCATCCATAATTTGACTGAAAGGGGTCCCCGTAAGCTCTTCACCGGAGGTCAATTGCGAGAAATAGCCGGGATACACCTCGTAACCAAGTCTGACTCTTCCGTGGTCAGGTTGTTCTAATCCTAAGATCAATTTAATAAGCGTAGTTTTACCGGCGCCATTCGGGCCGATGAGTCCGATTTTTTCACCAGCTTCGATTTTAAAATTAACATCTGTAAACAAAGTTTTGCCATCAAAACTTTTTGTAATATCCTCCAGTTCTAATACCTGTCTGGAACTGGGAGGCGCCTCTTTGAAATCCATTTTTATTGATTTATTATTAGCAAATGGCTTTTCGATCCTATCCAATTGCATTAGCCTTTTTTCAATACTATGGGCTTTACGTTTACTTTTTTCAGTGGCGCGAGATTCCCGGACAAATTTCTCCAGCCGGGATATTTCTTTTTCCTGCTCCCGGTAGGCTTTAACAGTAGAATGATATTCGGCTTCTTTTTGTTTACGGTATTCCGAGTAATTGCCGCGATAACGTTTAATCCGGTTAAATTCGATTTCATAAATACAGCTAATAACCCTATCTAAAAAATAACGATCATGTGATATTAGTAAAACCGCACCCTTATAATCAACTAAAAAATTCTCCAGCCATTCAATCGCTGATAAATCAAGATAATTGGTTGGTTCATCTAAAAATAAAATATCGTTAGCGGTTAATAATATTTTAGCCAGAGCCACTCTAGTACGTTCGCCGCCACTCAAAACAGCCGGTTGATCATTCCAGCGTTCGGCGGGAAATCCCAACCCTCTAAGAACTCCCTGTATTCTACCTTCTGTTTGATATCCGCCTTGCCTTTCATATTCCTCCGTTAGTAGATGATGTTCTTTTATTAATGATTCCAGTTGCTCATGGTCGATACCGCTCTGTGACATCCGGTGTTGCAACTGATTGATTTTTGATTCCAACTCATCCAAAAACTGAAAAATATTACGTAATTCTTGATAAATTGTATCGGCTAGAAAAACCGGTTCTTGTTTCAAATAGCCATAACAACTATCCTGAGCCCAATGGATCTCCCCACTGTCGTAGTCTTCTTCTCCCGTTAATATTTTCATTAAAGTAGTTTTTCCGGAACCGTTTCGGCCAACCAGCCCCCATTTTTCACCAGGTTGGATCATTAAATTGACTTCCCGTAAAACTGGAACCGCACCATAAAATTTATTTAAATTATGAATTTGAATTAATGACATCTTAGTTTTTTAACTGCTCCTTACTCCATCAAACTCATCCGGGAGACCGGCCAATAACGCCACCAAGCTTCCCCTTTAATATTCTTGATTGGAAGCGGTCCCCAATAACGACTGTCTTTACTGTTATTACGGTTGTCTCCCATCACAAATACCTGGTCATCAGGGATTATATAGGTATTAAAAGTATCAACCGGTGCACGGTCCGGTGTTATATAAGGTTCTTTCAAAGGTTGATCATTGATATAAACTACACCGCCGTTAACTCGAATCTTCTCACCGGGCAAGCCGATAATCCGCTTGACAAAATCTCCATTAAACCCGGCAGCCGCTGGGGGTTTAAAAACTACAATATCATACCTTTGGGGCTTGTGAAACCAGTAAGCGGTTTTATTGGAAAGAAACTGGTCGTGGACTTCGATCGTCGGATACATTGAAGGCGATGGCACAACCCGCGCTTCCAGAAAAAAAGTATGAATAATTAAAAACAGAATTACCGCTGGGACTACCACCTCATAAATATCTTTGATGAAACGGCGCAATGAATAATGCTCTGAAGAATCCTGCTTCTTCGCTTGTTTTTTTGCCATAGCCTGTTCACTCCTGCTTTCTATAGATGAAATATTCTAATCATTATTAATGTGGGAACAATTTGAATTGAAACTCTGCCGGTAAATTAATACTTCAAACGCTCTAATTAAACTCTCTTTTCTCCAGTAAACGTAATTTTTCGACAAAGATTTCAAAATCCATTATAACATAAATCCTGCAGACAAGAAAAATAAAATGCCTTCCAAAAGCTTTTACGTTTTAATCATCACTTACAACGTAAATATTGCTTCATAAAAGACATTATTTTTAATGTTTTTTATTGTCAATTCTCAATTGTCCATTATCAATTGATTAATTTATCTTGGATCGTTCCGCTGGACAGTTCCATTAGCTACTAATTGTGAAAGAGTTACCAATTTGAACCCCTTTGCCCGAAGACCTTTAATAATTCCCGGTAGCGCCAAATGAATTTCTTTACTGGAATCACTCGCATGACAGAGAATTATCGCCCCGGGAAAAGTACGTTTTAAGACCCGCTCAACCATATAATCCGGACCGGGATTTTTCCAGTCCAGTGAATCAACCGCCCAGATAACCGTCTCAAAACCTAATTCCCTGGCGGTATCGATCACAATATCATCATAATCACCATTTGGAGGCCTGAAAAACGGGGCCACCCGTCCGGTCACCGAGAGTAGATCCTGATATGATTTTGAAATGTTTTGCTCAACAACTTCTTTTGGATATTTGCTTAGATTGATATGACGATCCCCATGGCTGGCGATCTCATGTCCGGCATCGGATATAGCTTTAGCTTCATTGAGATGTCTTACTGCCCAGGGCCCGGAGACAAAAAAAGTTGCCGGTACTTGATAATCCTGTAAAATCTTTAAGACCAACGGTAAGGTCTTTTCTCCCCAACTAATATCGAATGTTAAGCAAACTTCAGCTTGAGATTTCTTGACCGAAAAGATCGGCATTTGTTTTGCCAAAAAACCTATGGTCGGAAGGTCCCATGATGCCAATCTACCGGTAAAATACCCTAACCCATAAATAATAATTATTACTAGTAAAGCTAATATAGATTTTTTGGCATAAAAGATTTTCATTGTTCCGCCCCCCTTTAAAATAAATGTATTCGCAGTCAGAGAGGGCAAGAACTGATTATTTAGCGGACAATTTATAGTCGCTTGTTTATAGTTGACAATCTTTTTTAGTTTAAAGTTGACAGTTGCTAGTTTACAGTAATGTATTTCAAAATAAAAGGCTGTCCATAAGGACAGCCCCTTTTAAACCGATTTGATTACTTCTTGGCAACAGCATCCTTTAAAGCTTTACCAGCTTTAAATACGGGAACTTTTCTTGCTGCGATTTTAATTTCAGCGCCGGTTTGAGGATTGCGGCCTTTACGGGCCTCTCTCTTACGGACTTCAAAACTACCGAAGCCTACTAATTGAACCTTTTCACCTTTGGAAAGGGCTTGAGTCATAGCGCCGATAACCGCATCAATTGCCTTACCAGAATCTTTCTTGGTTAAGCCACTCTTCTCGGCAATTTTATCGATGAGTTCGGTTTTGGTCATTAACAGTTCACCTCCTTCCGAAAAAACTGGGAATTTTTTAAATTGCTATATGGGATAATCTTGGTAATGAATGCTAATACAATTTATTCTAGATTCTTCCCTTATCTCCTGCTTTTCAAACTAAAAAAATGTACTTTTTTTCAGTTGACTACTGCGTTTGGGGAGTTATTACTGCTAGAAGTGATTTTTGGTCCGATTTTTTTAAAAAATCTTTTTAAAACCAATTAACTTAATTAACTACGGGAAAATTATCCGCTTATTTAATTCGACTAAAATCAAAAAAAGCTAAGTGCTTTTTCAACCGAAAACAGCAAAAAGACAAAAAAAAATGGTCTACTTGACCATTTATATAGGATGAAGAAATGGTGTATAATCACGTTCGGCTTGTAGAACGTGATATATATTATAGGAATTTAATTCAACTTATTTCAGAATATTAACTTTAAAGAATTATGCAGATTAAACCACCACTGCCTTCATTAATAATTTTCGTCAGAGTTTCTTGAAGTTTTTCTTGAGCATCTTCCGGCATTCTGGTCAATTTTGACTGAATACCTTCTTTGACTAGATCATACATAGTTTTACCAAAGAAATCGGTCTCCCAGATTCGGGTGGGATCTTTTTCAAACTCACCGGTTAAGTAATGGACAAATTCTTCCCCTTGTTTCTCTGTTCCGACTATTGGAGAAACTTCCGTAGTGATATCCGCTCTAATCATATGAATTGAAGGAGCGCTGGCTTTAAGTTTTACTCCAAACCGATGACCATGTTTAATTAATTCAGGTTCAGCCAGAGTTAATTCACTAAGCAGTGGTTGGACAACTCCATATCCGGTTTCTTTAACTTGAGTTAAAGCTTCAGCCACTTTGTCATATTCCTTTTTAGCAAAAGCTAACTCTTGCATGATACGTAATAAATGATGATCACCGGTAACTACAAATCCGGAAAGCTCCTCCAAAATCCGGTAGAATAAAATCCGGTCGGTCACCATCTCAATGCAGAGAGCGCCTTCCCCCAAGTCAATCTTTTGGATTTTAACCTCTTTTACATCTTCCACTACCCTTAAGGACGATACTAAAAAATCAATGTCTCTGATACGATTTATATTAGGTATCGCCTCATAGACAGAGGACTCGAACCTGGAACGCAACCAATGTTCCGGCGTTAATTCCTCAACCCATTTCGGGAACTCAATCCGTATTTCGCGGACTGGGAACATATATAAGAGTTCTTGCATAATGTAATCGATCTGCGGTGTATTCAAATACAAACAGTTCATTGGTAGAACAGGAACTAAATATTTTTCTTGCAATTCCCTGGCTAATTCCCTAGTTTCTTCGCTCTCGGGATGAGTGGAATTTAAAATTACCGCAAATGGTTTCCCAAGCATCTTTAGTTCATTAACTACTCTTTCTTCAGCCGGGATATATTGTTCTCTGGATAATTCAGTAATACTACCATCGGTGGTAATGACCAATCCAATCGTTGAATGTTCATTAATAACCTTCTTAGTCCCCATTTCCGAGGCTTCCACAAAACTTACCGGACTCTCCAACCACGGAGTTATTACCATTCGAGGTCCATTTTCATCCTCATAACCTACGGCGCCGCTAACTGCATATCCTACACAATCTACCAGGCGGACTCGAAACTGTATTTCTCCAATCTTTACTTCCACAGCTTCACTGGGAACAAATTTCGGTTCCGTAGTCATTATGGTACGGCCGTTTCCACTCTGTGGTAACTCATCCTGCGCTCTTTCCCGATCATAGGCATTTACTATATTCGGGATGACCATAAGTTCCATAAACTTCTTGATAAATGTCGACTTCCCTGTACGTACCGGGCCGACAACTCCAATATAAATATCTCCTTCGGTACGTTCGGCGATATCCTGAAAGATATCAAACCTCTCCATCTTTCTCCCCCCTTTTCATTCAAAATTGGTTTTTATTGCTATAAGTACGGGAATTGGTTCATCCCCCCTTCATTTCGTTAAATGCAGTTAATATTACTAAATGTTTTTCCTAATGCACCCGGAAAAACAAAGCGAAATATATAATTCAGTAATTTCCTTAGCTAATGGCTTACTCAACAATATATATATATTGGAAGCATTATGCCAATATAACTAATAGTGCAGTCAAATTTAAAACTTATCTCCTTATTCTTAAATAACCACTCAAAAAAATCGAAATCATTCTATGTTCTATTACATATCAAGGCGAAGCAACAATCCAAGAGGATTAATGTCGCTTAACTAATCGGAGGATAATTATATATAAGACCGTTTAATCTGTATGCCTTTTAGAACAAGTTTAGAAGCAAAAAATAAAAAAAGAATTCAGAAGGTTTGTCACTTCTGAATTCCGATTTCCGAATTTGTTTATATAATTAATCTTAATAATCTATTTTCTTATTTCAGCTTTATTACTCATATATCATACACATAATTACAACCAAGTATAAGTGGCCGATACTACTTCTTCCATTTCATGAGTACGCATTCTTTCCATTAATTGACTAACTCCATCGCGTGGCGATATACCATTAAATAAAATGCCATAAGTTATAAAGGTAATCGGCATTTCAACATTTAATTGTTTAGCCAATTGATAAGCGGCCTGAGCTGTTGCTACTCCCTCGACCACCATTTTAGTGGAAGCGGTAATCTCATCCAAGGTTTTCCCTTTCCCAAGCTCACGTCCGGCCCAAGCATTCCGGCTATGCATACTTGAGGCAGTAACAAATAAATCACCCATTCCTGATAATCCGGCAAAAGTAGGGGTTTGGGCTCCTAGAGCCATACCTAAACGAGCAATTTCAGACAATCCACGAGTCACCAATGCAGCTTTAGAATTATCTCCAAATCCAAGTCCATCAGAGATACCGGCCGCCAAAGCAATAACATTTTTTAATGCCCCGCCCAATTGAACCCCAATCCGGTCAGGATTGGTATATACTCGAAAATTCGGTGATATTAAGAGATCTTGAATCTCTTCCGCATATTTTAATACCGGAGTCGCTACTACAGTTGCCGAAGGAATTTCCCTGGCAACTTCCTCTGCATGATTTGGTCCGGATAAGGCAACTATTGTGTTTGGATCTTTATCCGGGATTTCATCCTGCAAGACGTCGGTTAAAATTTTTAAGCTTTTGACTTCTAAGCCTTTTGCCACATTAATGATAATTGTTTCTTTTCCAATCACCGGCGCTATTTGGCGGGCAACCGACCGCAACCATTGACTTGGTACGGCAGTAATTAAATATTTTTTGCCGTTAACCACTTCTTCCAAATTATTATTAGCTTTTAGATCTTTCGGAAGACTCACATCAGCTAAAAAAGTATTGTTGGTATGGTTATTATTTATTTCTGCTACAACTTCCGTTTCACGGGCCCAAATTTCAACCTGATACCCTTTATCGGCACACATTTTGGCTAAAGCGGTTCCCCAACCTCCAGCTCCAATAACTCCAATCATTTATCTTTAGCTCCTCTTCTATTTTGGTATAAAATTCGATGTTCTTGCCCCTGGAGCAATCGCTGAACATTTCCCTTATGCCGGTATATTACTAAACCGGCAATTAAAATTGCAAAAAGAAACTTATAAAGATCATCTGGATAAAACAGATACACTGCAACCGTATAAGAAACCGCAGCTAAAATTGAAGCCAATGATACATAACCAAAAATTATAAAAATTATTACCCAAGTTAATAGTGTTAAAGGTAAACTCCAAGGTGTTAAAGCAATTATTACTCCCAAAGCTGTAGCTACTCCTTTTCCACCTTTAAATCCGGAAAAAACCGGCCAGTTATGCCCGATAATTGCTAACATTCCGGTCGCTATTGCTATATCAAAACCTGCAATTGAACCAATCCACTTTCCAAGTAATACCGTAATTACACCTTTTAAAATATCACCGATTAATACAACCGCTCCATAAAACGAGCCCATAACCCGAAAAGCATTGGTAGCACCTACATTTCCGCTGCCATGAGAACGGAGGTCTACTTTTTTAAACCAGGTTACGATATCGCTGGTCACAATCGAACCTATAAAATAACTACCTATTAAAACTACTATTGTTATCCAGTTCATCTACTGCGTCACTCCTGTTGAAAATTATTTATATATATATGTTGAAATAAGTTTTTTGGATGCATACTTTCAAGGCAACATATATTCCTTGATTCATATGATGAAAAAAGTTCAACTATTTGCCATTCACAACCGGCTTTAAGGATGTGGATGTTTTACCCAAAACTTTTTTCATCATATATAGAATGTATAAAAGAAATTTAATTCAACTTATTTATTACGTATTTCAAATTTAAGTGGCGTACCGGTAAAATTATAATATTCCCGAATTTTATTCTCTAAATAACGTTGATAGGAGAAGTGAAACCCCTCACGATCATTGACGGTAAACAGAAAAGTAGGCGGTTTTACCCCGACTTGATTGGTAAAGTATATTTTAAAAATCCGCCCTTTGTTAGTAGGTGGGTTATGTAAAACGATAGCTTCGGAGATTATCCGGTTCAAGCGGTTGGTTGGAATCCTGAATGTATAACTTTCCATAACTTGATTTACCATTGGTATAATCTTAGTTAACCGTTGACCTGATTTAGCCGATACAAAAAGAACCGGGGCATAATCCAGAAAATCCAATTGCCTATATATCCTTTGGGTATATTGTTCTGTAGTATAAGAATCTTTTTCTACTGCATCCCATTTATTTACTAAAATAAGGCAAGCCTTGCCGGCATCCCTAATAATTCCAGCGATTTTTAAGTCCTGATCGGCAATCTCCGTTAGCGCGTCTAGTACTAATATAACCACATCGGAACGTTCCACCGCTTTTAAAGCCCTTAGTACACTATAATATTCTACTGCTTCTTCCACTTTCGCTTTTCGCCTGATTCCGGCTGTATCAACCAGTAAATATCGTTGATCATTAACTATTAACGGCGTATCAATGGCATCCCTGGTGGTTCCTGGTTGATCGCTGACTATTACCCGTTCTTCACCCAAGAGCGCATTGACTAGTGAAGATTTACCGACATTTGGCCTTCCTACGAAAGTAATTCTGATACTATCTTCGTCTGATTCAGTTTCTTCGGCTGGAATATGGCTAAAAACAGCATCAAGTAAATCGCCGATATTCTTACCATGTTCAGCCGAGATTAAAATCGGTTCTCCCAGTCCCAGACTATAAATTTCCGGATCAATAATTTCCGTATAATTATCTACTTTGTTTATGGTTAAAACAACCGGTTTCTGAGTTTTCCGAAGCATAGCCGCCACTTGATGGTCGGAAGTAGTCAATGATTCACGCCCATCGACCACCATGACGACAGCATCCGCTTCTTCCAAAGCAATTTCCACTTGATTTCTGATTTGAGTTTGAATCGAGTCCCGGGCATCGGTTATTCCGCCGGTGTCGATTAATAAAAAATTCCGATCCAACCATTCTCCGTTGGCATAAAGACGATCCCTGGTTACTCCGGGAGTATCCTCAACAATTGCCAACCGTTGTCTGACAATTCTATTAAAAAGAGTTGACTTTCCCACGTTAGGCCGCCCAACGATGGCAATTACCGGACGAGACAATTAGAACACATCCTTTTTTACTTAATACTGAAGAATATTTAATATTCAGAACTCAGGAGCCAGGAGTCAGGATAATTTCCGTAATAATTTGAAATTATTAAGGCCAGACCATCAAAACTTTCCTCTCACTACTGACTCCTAATCTTAAAACGTTTACTCCTGTTCAGTTATCCATTCCAACCAGTCCTTGGCTCTGGTTGGGACAACTTCTACCCGGGGTTGACAGGCTGATTTTAACTCTTTCAAAGATAACCCATCCAAAAACAGATTTTCATCTTGTTTTAAGGTTATCTTAGGTATTAAATAAACACTATCAGAAACTGTGTTATGACCCGTTATTGCCGCATTAATATCGTTCCCGGCCAACAATCCGGTCACTGTTACCAAAGGTCCAAAAAAACTGTTTTTAACAAATAAAATATCAAGTTTTATATTAGGACAGTTTTCAGAGAACTTTTTTTGAATCGTTGGCCAAACCCCGGCGGTAGCTTGACCCGTCACCAAAACCAAGTTTAGCTTTTTCTTTTGTAATTTTGGTAAATAAATGGTAAAGTTCTCAATAAACTCGGTTAAGAACCAACGTATTAATCCGACTCCATTATCCAACTGCGGATAACCCTCATATTCTTCATCTGGAGGGATTTCCTTCCCAGCAAGAATATGCCATTCATCGGCTGCAAAAACAAACCTGGTTCCAAAATCATTAAGATACTTGCCTTGAAACCTGTTTACTAATTCCAAAACCGATTTAGCTTCTTCCGGGTGAAAGACTCTTAAATTATATAAACTTTGACGGTGGTTAGTCAATCCTACCGGAACAATTGCCAAACTCGCCACATTAGGCCAAAAATTAGCCAAATCAGAGATAGTACGTTCTAAAACCAAACCGTCATTTATATTCGGACAAATTACAGCTTGTGTATGAACAGTGATCCCGGCATCCACCAATCGCTTTATTTGTTCGAGTATGTTACCGGCTTTTCTTGAACCAAGCAGTCTCTGTCGTACCTGAGAGTCTGTGGCATGAACGGAAATATATAACGGGCTTAGGTGTAATTTTTCGATCCGTTCCCAATCAGCTTTAGTCAGATTGGTCAAAGTGATATAACTTCCCTGTAAAAAAGAGAGCCGGTAATCATCATCCCGTATATACAAAGACTGTCTTTGACCTTTGGGCAATTGATGAACAAAACAAAAGAGACAACTATTATTACAGACCTGCAGTTTATCAAAGATCAGTTCTTCAAAAACCAACCCCAAAGGTTCTTCAGGATCTTTCTCCAATTCAAATTCAATAATTTCGCCTGATTTTTTTAAAATTTCCAATAGTATCCGCTCTTCCGAGCTTAACATCAGATAATCAATAAAGTCAAGCAATTTACAATTATTTAAACGAAGTAAAATATCCCCTGGTTCCAGTTCTAACTCGGAACCAATAGTTCCGGGAGTTACGCCTGATATTTTTGCACCTGAATAAT
Organism: Bacillota bacterium; assembly: GCA_023435225.1. Taxonomy (GTDB): domain Bacteria; phylum Bacillota; class UBA4882; order UBA8346; family UBA8346; genus UBA8346. Next base: position 845 of record JAEYRX010000106.1, on the reverse strand, counting down.
TTGCCATCTTTCCTCCGATATTTTTGATTCTCCCAGAACTGCAGTTTTTAATAATTTAATTTAGATATTTACCTAAAGAATTTGGTAAATTATTCGCTTTTTATTAACTAACTCCTGCTTATGACTTAAATCGTAAAATTTTGGTTTAAAAAACTAAAAAAGCTTCCCTTAATCACGTGATTATTTCAGCTCCATGTCTTTCAAGAACTGCTTTAGCTCGCGATAAAATATTAGGTTCAGCTTCAATAATAGTAATTACTTTATTTTCTTTTAGTCCCTGTTGAACAATACTTAGGTCTTCTCCATTCATACCAATACTTATTTGAGTATTATCAAAAGAATCAATCGTCTTATTCAAACCTATCTGAATTTCTCCAACTCCGGCTATTTTTTGCTTCTTAATTCCAGGCCAATTAATAATAGATCTATCTGGTGAAGATTGTAAAAAACTTTCGGTGGCAAATTCATAATTAGCTGAATTGTTTGCTTTCTTATTTTGGTTGTCTTCTGCAAAAATAACAGTTAATTCAGCTTGGTTAAAGTTCTCTTTTTTTATACTCCCGATTGCCGATTTAGCATCATCGATATTGGCAAAAAAACCAAATATTTTTTCTCTCATACTCAAATCTCCTCAATTAAAAATTTTATAAGGTATTACTACATAAGTTGAATTAAATTTCCCGAACAAATATTTAAACACCTTCGTCCCTAAAGCCGACCGTAATAGAGAATTAATGAATTTAATTCAACTTATTACAGCTGTAATTAGGCTTTTACGTTTTAACCCTTAATCTATATGAGCGTAATTATATGTAGTGATGTAAATACTTTAGTCTATCAACATA
>JAEYRX010000105.1 GCA_023435225.1 Bacillota bacterium | reverse complement strand
TGAATCCCCATAGAAGATAGATAGTGCTGAAGCGGTTTCGTTCAACTGTATTGTATCCAAATTTGAGAGCGAGGTTAATTCGATGTTTATACTTAAATTTCAAATTCGGATACAATACTGAGAGTTAGATGCAATTCCAGGCCGCTAGGCCGGTCCCTCGTGGACACGGCCTTTTAAAAACTAAAAAAAGGAAAAACAAAGATTATAAGGATATTAATGGCATGGTATAATAAGGATAGACAGAACAAGTAATGGGGATGGTGCTAGTATGGCTGTTATTTCAATGTTTTTCGGAATAATTATTTCAATGTATTTTAAGGATAATCGACAACATCATTTGCCGCATATTCATGTCTCATATCAAGGAGAGGAAGCAGTAATCGGTATACCCGAGGGTGAAATTTTAGAAGGAAGTATTCCTAAAAATAAATTAAAGTTAGTTCAAGCATGGATTGAAATTCATAAAGATGAATTAATGGCGGATTGGGAATTGGCTATTAATGGAGAAAATATATTTAGAATCGATCCCTTGAAATAAAGAAGAGGTGATTTTTATGAATCCGCGAGTTAAAGAAGTTAAACCAAACTCAGACTTTACATTAACACTCCTTTTTACCAATGGTGAACAAGGAATTTTTGATATGAAACCATATTTGGAAATAGGTATTTTTAAAGAATTGAAAAATCCTGATCTTTTTAAAGAAGTAAAGCCATTTTTAGGTAGTATTCAATGGAAAAACGGGCAAGACTTATGCCCGGATACACTTTATTTGGATAGTGAAAAGCATTAAAAGATTTGAAGGCATAAATTCAAAGATTCCGACCAGCTAACCCTCCATGGTTCAGCTGTCGTGTGGGCGAATTGTTTCTGTCCAGGCCTGGAACAGCATCTAACACCGCGTTACTGCTTACGGGCGCGGTGATTCGAAGATGGATATTCGAAGAAGCAAGTGGTATCACGAAGTGTATTCAAGAAGTTAACTCAAGAAGAATCGCGCCACATCGCTGGACCTAAGTCGAATACACTAAGGTCCAGCGACGTCAGTAACGCGGAAACGTTAGGTGACATACTGAGCCTCGTGGCCGGCCCTTCCTGGGCTCGGCCTTCAATTGAAAGCTATTTTTGAATGTGTAAATTATAAAGGGAGGATTAAATTTGGGTTATCTTAGAAGCATAGTTTTTAGTTTTTTAATGATTTTGATAATGATTACATTTAGTAGTTGCGGTGGTAGTAGTGGTGGTAATAGTTCCTCTACTGATCCGCCTATTACAATTAAAATGACAGATTCAATTGATGATGTTGCATTTGATTTTATTGATTTAAAGTCTGGTTCTGTAAAATACGAAGATAATAATATTACCATAACGATTGAGATGAAAAATCTTCCCGATAATCTCACTTTTGATCATACTGAATTAGACAAAGATTATTTAGAATATAGCTGGGTGATAATATTCGATTTAGATGACAATGGTGTTAGAAGTAAAGATGATATTGAAGTTGCCATAATGTATTTTAAACTTGGGGATTTCCCAGAAGGAGATAATAATATCCTTACAAAAACCCAGGAAGATATATGGATAGTTACACAAGACAATAATTCTTCCGAATTAGTTCGATTAAATGATGTTAAAAAAGATGGAAATAGTTTTATAATAAGTCTCTCAAAAAATTTACATAAAACTTTGTCTAGGATAAATAGTAACTGCAAATTAATAGTTAAAACTTCATATGATTCAGGAACTGAAACAGATGATGATGAAATGAAAAATTAAGCTATTATAATAAAAAAATTATGAAAGTTATACTCCGTTTTCGACCAGCCAACCTTCCATGGTTCGGCTGTCGGTGTAAGTATGAAAGTGCTGTCCGGCTCAGTACGACACCTAACACCGCGTTACTGCTTACGGGCGCGGTGATTCGAAGATGAATATTCGAAGAAGCAAGCGGTATCACGAAGTGTATTCAAGAAGTTGATTCACGAAGAATCGCGCCACATCGCTGGACCTAAGTCGAATACACTAAGTCCCAGCGACGTCAGTAACGCGGAGACGTTATCCAAAATATTCGCCTAAAATGGGCCAATGCCGCATCGTGCGGCCTGAAATAAGGAGGATTGCTTATGAAAGAAGTATTTCAAAACGGGGAAAATATTCAGAGCAATACAAGTAATTACGCTATTTTAAGGCAAAATTATTTTGCAGGTTTTTGGAGACGAATTGTAGCCTTCTTTATTGATTTTATATTAATATCTTTGGCTTTGGTTGTTATTGGGATAATTTTTGGGTTTTTATATGCGTTGTTTTTAAGAAGCATTAAACAACTTAATGATAAAGAGATAAGAATTATTGGAAATATATTAGGTTTCATCATTTCATGGCTATACTTTAGTATAATGGAGAGCTCTTCATTACAAGGAACTATTGGTAAACTCATACTTAATATCAGAGTTACAGATTTATATCAAAAACGTATTAAATTTGGGAAAGCAACATGTAGATATATTTGTAGGTTTATTTCAGGAATAGTAGTTGGTATTGGTTTTATCATGGCTGGTTTTACTAAACAAAAGCAAGCACTTCATGATATGTTAGTAGGTACTTTAGTAATTAAGAAAGAAACAATTATAAAAAATATCAATTGATATCAACACTTTAATTGAATTAATATGTAAGCCGATCCATCCATGGACGAAGAGAAATGAAAGTTTGGCGGCGAATACTTCGGATAACACCGCGTTACTGCTTACGGGCGCGGTGATTCGAAGATGAATATTCGAAGAAGTAAGAGGTATCACGAAGTGTATTCATGAAGTTGATTCACGAAGAATCGCGCCACATCGCCGGACCTAAGTCGAATACACTAAGGTCCAGCGACGTCAGTAACGCGGGGACGTTTTCCGGAAATACCCGCCTGATTTGGGCCAAGGCCGCGTCCTGCGGCCCTCATGGAAAAGCAGAACAGGTTTGGGGTTTAAATCTGGGTATATCATAAGGGAGAAAAATCATGGAAACGAAAAACATACTTTTAATAATCTTACCAATTATTGCAGGTCTTATCAGTTCGTATCTTACTTATTACTTTACTATTAAAGCCAAAAAAAGTGAAGCAATACTAAAGTTTAAGGAAGAAAAGTATGTTGCTTTGTTAATAACAATGCAAGGATTTATAGGGAAAATGGCAAATGCTGATTTAAAACATAGTTTTTTCGAAGAACAATATAAATCTTGGTTATATTGCTCGGATGATGTAGTGAAAACAATTAATAATATGGTAAGGTTAGTTATTGACGCACACGGTAAAAAACCAAATCCTGAAGAAGGTAGAAAAGCAATCGGAAATATTGTTCTTGCAATGAGAAAAGATTTACTTGGCAAAACTAAACTAGAATATAATGACTTTCAATATACTGATATTTTTGAATGAGAGTAAGTATTTAAGCCGATCCATCCTTGGCCGGAAAAAACTGAAGGGATCGTCGTCGGGTACTTCGGAAAACACGGTGTTGCAGGCTCCGCGCCGGTTTGAAAAGGATCTGGGTAGTTCCGGCGCTCCGACCCAAATCCGCAAACCTAACTGGGCGTCGCAGTAAGGTTTGCGGACTTCTGCAACACCAAACGTTATCGGCAATGCGCGGAAAAGCAATGTGCGCCCGCGTCCGGCGGGCTAGTTGTTCGGGGATGCTATAATAACATTTCTTATGGCATATCAAAAAGAGAAGAGGGATTATATGAACTTTATTAATCTGGCTTATATTTTGGTTTTGTGTTTTGTGATATTTGGAATAACCTATATGATGATTTCATTTTATAAAGCACGAAGGTTGCTTGGTCAAGCTAAGCACAGTCTGGGATTTTCCATTAATAATTTTAATCTTATATTTGGAATGTTGTTTCTGATCGATTCAGTAATTTCTTTAAAAACAAACATGAAAGACTATTTCTTAAGAACCCTACTCTTCATTATTCTCATTGAAAGTATAGGTTTAATCTTCGATCCGGCAAGTAAACTTGTCGATGAGCCAAAATTGTAAAAATCTAACAAAATGTCAATATAATAACGTTCCTTGTACCTTGAAACCTTAATAATAAATGGTAAATCAAGTCTAATAGGGCTTTAAGTCTGCTTTTATGGAATAACAAACACAGCCAACGCCTTAAGCGATTGACCTTTATGGATTAGTGATTTGGATTTTCAAACCGCTACCGGCATAAGCCTGAATGTCTTCAACCTGGACCGAATATACTCCAACAGCTTTTTCAGGAAGTTATCCGCCGGATAGCTAACATGCCTGTACTTGCCGATACCTATCATGTTGCCGGGGACTCTATAAAAGATCATTCGAAGAGTTTTAATTTCATGATGTTGCACATAATTCGGCATAATGCTCCGCTTGAAAAAATTTTGCAGGTTGTAGGCTAACATCTTGATAAGTAAGAATAACTCATTGCATTTCTTGTTCTGCTGGCTGTTTTGGTCAAAAGCAAAGCCTTCCTTGAGTTCGTCAATATTGTTCTCGATATCGCAACGTTGATTATAGTCATTAAAGATTTCTTCCGGGGTCAAGTAGTCAATATTAGTGACAATAGCCTGATATTCATATTTAAACCAATCACCATCCAGAGCAAGCTGGCCATTAGGGGATTCTAACAACTTCTTACGTATCAATATAAACCGGCGAGCCTTTTTCCAGGTGGGCAATGGTACAGTGATTTCCGCGACTGAAAAAATATTATCGATCTCCTGCCACGGATACTGGGAACTGTTCTGATTAACATAGTCAATAATTTTTTGGACAGAGTCGTACATCTTAACTTTGGCGACATACTCAATATTTTCATTTTCCCATTGTTCAAAGTTATCTTGGTCGAAACCACCACGGTCAACACGGACACGTTTGATTATCCAGTTTTCCGGCAGAATTGCCCTGCAATATTGATAAAATCTGATCAATCCTTGATTAAGATGATTACGACCATTTTCAAGTGTAACATTAAGTACTTCATCCGTGCCGGCGATAATGCCAATCTTTTCCTTGAAGGATGGACGTCCTTTTTAGCGTGGATTGTATCCAATGCCGCTGCCTTCCTGATGTCCAAAGATAGTTGCCACAGTATCATCAAAATTCAACATGACTTCACGAGGTGCTTCGATTGAAGCTTGAACTTCCAGGATTTTTTTATTCGCTCGACGAAGTTGGGTGGTTGTTCTTTTTGGTAGAGCAAGTAACAGGTCGCGGCAAACCTTTTCGCTGGGTACTTTATCACCCATAATATCACAAAAGACCTTATCTTTACGCAGTATATCCATATGGGTAAATCGGGAGTACCCCAAAACAGTCGCGTTAATCAAGAAATTAATAATGTCGACAGGAGTAAATATACTATTATGGTGTTTTTTATAGGTAATGCTACTATCAAGAATTTCGGGGAACTCAATTTGTTTTAAGAAGGCTTGAAAGTACGTGATGCTAACGTTCCCCGATACTGTTTCGTTATCGAAGGTAGCTTTGGTATTAAGTCTGGAAAAACTATTTCTTTTTTGGTAATTAAGTGCTAAACTCATACTAAGGGATTTCTCCTTTCGGGTGTGGTTTTGGTTCGCACTTAAATTATACCGGAAAAGGAGCATAATCCCTATATTTTTACCATTTTTTAAGGCTAAAATTTTATACCGCTATTTTGTTATCAAGGTTCCATAAATCCGGCACTTTCATCTCTTACTTGCCGGATGTAAGTTAATATTAATAGGTATTCAGAGAAGAAAAATACATGAGAAGGGAATTTCTTCTGGTAATGGTTCCTGGACATGGCAAGATATTGATTCTTACATATGGTATGAAAGTGAAAAAGACTCCTTGATCTTTAAAGTAAACTCAAAAGTATTTTTAAAGATAAAAAAAAGACAGGAAGAATGGAAAGTTCCACTACAGTACAAAGAAACCTTGACTAAGATTTTAAGAGATCATTCAATTAGAGAAATGAAAAGTTTTACGGAATTATAAAAAATTTGAAAGTGGTTGCCTTCCATGGACAACCTTCAAATTAGGGTCGACGCACAGCCGATAACACGGCGTTCCCGCTTCGGGCTTGTCCGCTTAATGACCGAAGAAGTTGTAACTGAAAGTGAGTCACTAAGCGTCCTGCGCCACATCCGCTCGGCTAAGTCCTGTAAGACCCGCCTCACCGCGCTTAGGATCTGATAATCTGGGTGAGGCGCGGAGAGGCTTAAGCCTCGCGGACGTCGGGAACGCCCAACGTTATGTGACATACTGAGCCTCGTGGCCGGCCCGTCGTGGGCACGGCCATTGTGTGAAAGTAAAATCAAAGAAGCCTAAAATTTGAAAGTACTCCTAAAGCACATTGTTGTATCCTGGAGGTTAGGGATGGACAAAAAAATTATTATATTAAATTCGAGTAATTTTAATGATTTGGAAGGTTTCTATAATGAGATAGATAGATTACTAACGAAGAATTTATCGTGGAAGACAGGGCATAACCTGGATGCACTGAATGATTTGTTGCGTGGAGGCTTTGGAGTATATGAATATGAAGAACCAGTGATTATCATATGGGAGAATGCTAACAAAAGCAAAGAAGACCTGGGATATAAAGAGACGATTAAACATTATGAGAATATGTTGTTGACATGTCACCCCACAAATCGAGATTCAGTAAAAGAATTATTAGAAAGAGCCAAACAAAATCAAGGTGATACGCTATTTGATATTATTGTAGGGATTATGAAAGAACATGACCATATAGAGTTTAAAATGAAATAGACAAATAAATATATTCAGGAAGCGAAAAATTGGGGTCGACCAACTAACCATCCGTGGTTCAGCTGTCGTGAAAGTGAATAACTGCTGCCCGGCTCAGTACGATCACATAACCCAGTGTTTCCGCTTCGGGTTTGTCCGCCGGAAAGTGTTATCAAAGAAGAATCGTCGTCCTGCACCACACCGTCAGACCTAAGTCGAAGTGTCACTAAGGTCTGACGGCGTCGGAAACACAGATACGTTAGGTGGAAATTGTCAGCCCCCAAATATAATTTAAGTTTGTATGTAAAAAAACGCCCCCATCCAGGGGGCTGAAAGTCAATTTTTCTGGTATAATATGTATAGAGGTGAAAAAACATGGATGCATTTAAAAGGATATCAGTTAATCCGAAAATATGCCATGGTACTGCATGTATATCTGGAACGAGGATTCCGGTTTCAGTAATATTGGATAATCTTGCTGAAGGAACTTCACGAGAAGATATTTTGAAAAGCTATCCGACTTTAAAATCAGAGGATATTGATGCAGCGTTAGCTTATGCAGCACTTTTAACCAGAGAGCGTCAAATCGCTATTGAACCAGGAGTTTAAATGAAATTTAAATTTGATGAAAATCTTCCCGTTGAATGTGCATTAATATTTCGAGATGCCGGTTTTGATGCTGATACAGTATATGAAGAAGGTTTAAAAGGTAAACCGGATGATACTATTTTTGATATTTGTCAAAAAGAAAAAATGGTTTTGGTAACTTTAGATTTAGATTTTTCCGACATAAGAACCTACCCTCCGAATTCCCACTTTGGAATTATCATCCTCAGATTAAGTAGTCAGAGTAAAAATATAATACTTCAAAAGTTAAAACAAATAATTCCCATAATCGGTGTTGAATATTTAGAAGGATCCATTTGGATTGTAGATGAGAAGAGGATTAGAATTAGGGGAGGACAGGGTTGGAATTAGTTTTGTAAGTATATCAGAAAGTAATTCATAGCAGATTTTTTTGCCTACGCCATCGTGGCTCCGGCAAAAAAGGGGCTGACAACTTCACCTAACACCGCGTTACTGCTTCGGGCGCGGTAATTCGAGGATGAGTATTCAAAGAAGCAAGCGGTATCATGAAGTTATTTCAAAGAAGTTAATTCACGAAGAATCGCGCCACATCGCTGGACCTAAGTCGAATAGACTAAAGCCCAGCGACGTCAGTAACGCGGAGACGTTATGTGACATAGTATGCGCTTCTCCGCCCTCCATGGGCTGGGTATATTTAATCTAGGGAGAAAAATTATGAAAATCTATAAATTAGGATCTGATGTAAATAATTATAAATGGATCACAAGAAAAAATGAGGAGGACTTTGAGTTTTTATTTAATATGCGAGGACAAAGTGTAAAAGCACAATGGAAAAAGATGCTACTTGAGCCAATAATTGAAGAGAAGGAGGATGAGTTTTTACCAATAGGTGATTATCCCCAATTTGAACAGCCTTTAATTAGCCATCATGCTATTAAGATACTTGCACCTATTTTTTCTAAGTATGTTGAATTTTTAGATGTAGAAATAATCAATGAAAATAACAAGTATTTCATAATGAATGTAATTAATATTTTAGACTGTATTGATATTGAAAAATCAAAAATCAAGTGGTTTGAAAGTAGTTTAAGAATTATGGAAATTTGCGAGTTGGTCTTCCCCCGGTTAATTAGACACAAAATTAAGCGCATAATCTTTGATTTTCATAAAATTCCGGGCTCATACTATCGATTGCAGAATGACGCCGCTTTCGATTATAATAAATCTCAATATATTG
>JAEYRX010000103.1 GCA_023435225.1 Bacillota bacterium | reverse complement strand
ATTGATCCCTGAATTAGAATCTAAATCAACTCTTTTGCCATTCAGCCAATAACATGCTTTACCTTGTTTATATCCAACAATATAAATATCATTATTAGACTTTATTATTGAATTAGCTTCTGCATTAGAATCCAATTTACATATTTTATCGTTATGCCAATAACATGCAGTACCTCGTTTAGAACCAACAACATATTCATCAGAATTATATTTTATAATTGAATTAGCTGTTGCATTAGAGTCTAACTCAATTATGTTCCCGTTTAACCAATAACACGCCATACCCTTTCTAACACCAGCAATATATATATCTTTGTTATCAATATAAATCGAATTTGCTGTACTGTTTGAATCTAATTCGATATAATTGGGTAAACCGGCGAACCAATTAAACAATTGACAATCACTTGCTGACTTTGGCAGAAACGGCCCAGAATGGTAGTCGACAATCGTATTGCCCAGATTGAAAAAGACCGTTTTTATCATCGATTTAATTACTAGGTTTAAGATTCAAAGTCACATTATTATCGGCTGTCGGAGAATCATTCAGTAATGAATAAGCAATATTCCCCAACATGTTGATTTTTAAATCGGGAAACGCCTGAAGAGTAGAAACAATGCCGCTTATCGTGGCGTCACATGTTTCATCCCCAATAAAATGCCCTTTTAAAGAACTTACTGCCAAGTCCTGCACAGTATAGGACGGTGCGAGTTGAGTTGCCATTAGTTGCTTTACCGTAGTTACGGCTTCACTATTAGACATCCCCTGTTTGATCATTACACCGGTCAAAAATTGGGGGACCATTTCGGATAAAGCGGTGTTCAAATAATCGGCGGCATATTGAGGAAAAGCTTTCCCCTGGGTATTATAATCAATATATTGAATCGTTGAGGTCCGGATATCTATCCAGCTGTCCGTGAGGCCGACAATCCGGTACGGACAGGGATAGGTTACCAGTGAACCGGTTTCAACATCGTAAATCGTGTTATTGCTTGGTGATTGTTTTTTGGCAATGTCCTGGGCATGGAAATGTCCGGTGAAGACCACTTTCATTCCCAAATCAGCAAACTCGGAGGCGATATTCTCCCAGTCATCGATGACAAAATCACCGAACAAAGCTTTTTGCATACTGAAATGCTGAATTAACCCGTGGTGCATCATGCCGATTACCGTTTTATTGCAAGCTTTAGCTTGTTTTAACTGGTTGCGGATCCAATCAAGACTTTGGGCTTTTAAACCCGAGTGAGTTGTTGGCGCACCGTTGATAAGGTTATCGTCATATGAGCATGAATCGATGGCAATAATCCGGAGACCCCATACCGGTTCAACCACATAGCTTAAAGAATAGGGATCTCTTGCAATCGATTGACAATAACCATAGTCATAGTAAATTCTTTCGAAAACATCCGGTGTTATCTGTTTGACCGGGGTTGCATTACTCCCATCATATTTGACGGCATGGGGATTATTAATGTCATGATTTCCGGGAATAACCAACACCAATTTCCCCGCTTCTCGTAACTGTCTTAAACAAGCGGCAACTTGAATATGGGACAGTAGTTCGCCATCTTTGGTAAGGTCGCCGGTGATCAGAACAATTTGGGCATTGGTTCTCCTAATAGAGTGAACTGTTTCGCTAAGAATGGCTTTACTTTCGGCCAATAATTTGCGATCTTGGGCCAAATAAGCACTGAAAGCCGGTCCTTCGGAAACATATTCCGGGGCAAAATAATGGGGGTCCGAGAAGACCGCAAGCTTTACATTTAAAGGAGGTATACACCGAGCGTCAGCTAAGCAGAATGACAGATTCGTCATTATAAATACCAATGCAACGATTAAGAAAAATTGAGCTTTTTTAAACATTAATTCAACCTCCGTATTAAATTTTCGATGGTTTAAATTTTCTTTTTAGCAAATTCAAATATCTTTGATATTATTTCATTTAAACTTTTTCCCTGAGAATTGGTACTTCTTCCTTTAACGGCGTTTCTAATCGCGCTATTACTTCCCCTCCTTCCGTACAGTAATTCTCAAAATCATACACCTCAAAAATAAATTATCATTTACATCCTTGTTTCGTTTATTCGAATTAATAATACCAGCTGGTTTTTAATCCGGACAATTCCCCATCCGTATTTTTAGGGGGTAAAAAAAGGGTATTTTCGGGGTATATATAAATAAACCGGCGTGGATACGCCAGTTCTTTCTTATTTCCCTTAAAAGATCTTAATAAACGCTACATTTCTACTTATGTAAGTTATGTAATAAAGCTCTAAAATCCAAAAACGGACCCTATCCCTTAAAGGGAACCAGTTATGCGATGGAGCTAAGTAAGATAAAATAGAGTTTTAGTACATAGGCTTCGTAGTTATTCGGGGGAAAAAGCCGGGGTATTTTCGGGGTATACTATTCTTCTCGAAAACTTTGTTTTTTTGGCAAACTTTTTGAGAAGATATAGTTCTTTGATTTATCGCGACATCTTTCCACTTCGTGGTTTGCGGCAAAGTCGCGATATATATTAACGAACCGGCAGTGTAGGTGCCGGTTTTTACTTTTTACCCAACTTATAAACCAAAAGCTGATGGGGAAATTTTAGGTCTTGCTCAATATAACATGTTCCCCAGATCCGGTGTTTCATAAATGCTCCTGGATTATTAACGGTGGTAAGGCCTCCCGGTATAGGCCCATTAAGGTTCCCTTCAACACGGATGTTGTAAAAATACAATTCACGAGATTCATGATTAACCTTATGAATTACAACCTTTAACCAGTTTCCATCGGGAGAAATAGATAAACTATCGATTAGCTCTTCAGGCGACCGCTTAATAAGTGTTACATTAATTGCCTTTACATTCGGGTCCCAGCGAATAATGCTGCAATGATTAAATACATGACTTATTCCTACGATAATCCGCTTTTTAAGGTCAAATGCCCGGACTAACGAAGGTACCTCCAACTGATTTTCAGTCAAAACTTGGGTAAGCTGATTTTGACTTTTATGTTTCCCGGAAAGGTCGATGCATTCCCAGATAATATCGCTAATAAACCCATTATCTACTTTATTGTAAGTGTTCAATAATTGCCGTTCATAGAAGGGAATGGGATTCCCGCTTTTCCATGGTTCAATCAACTTATGATGAACCAGGTCATAAACGGTGAAGTAATTAATACCGTCAAATTTATAGACAATGGCGTACCATTTCAGCGCCGGTTCGACGGGGAAGACGGCAGTCAAACCGGTATTCACCCCATAATTATCGTAGTCGGGGATCTTCACTATCCCTTTAAGCTTTGAGTCAATATCCAGGAAATAAAGGCGTTTCCCGGCGTCCAGCCATAATACCCGGTTTTCACTATCAGAGTATAAATCACCCCAAGCATAGGGATAGCCTGGTATTATTGGGGTACGTTTGATCTTCCCCTGTAAGTTGATCCCAAGTAAAACCAGTTCACCTTTAGGAGTCAAGGCGGCGACCGTATCGGGAATCCCGCTTTCGGCCAGACTCCTGATATTATAAGGATTGCCCAGTATTAAGGGTTTAGATCCGGCTAATCCGGCAGACAGCCCTCGTTCACGGTAAACTGCTGAGGTAACCGGGGCATACGTTTTATACCAACGAACTAAGGTGACGGCAACGAAGAAACATAAAGTATATGCCAATAAAAGTAACAGATAGAAACGGACCTTTTTCATTGGTTCCCCTCCCGCCCGATCAATTCCATTTTTTCGCTCCAGTAATGACCGCTCAGGCCATTGGCGATCATTCCGACGAAGCCGGCAATTGCAGCGTGGAAGAACGGTTTCATTAAATCTGTGACCATTGATATTCCTTCTCTAAATATTAAAATATCAAACATAAACCATACCAGAAAGGCAAAGATAAAACCATTGAAATAAAATTGAAATATCGGTGTGGATGTGCCGGTAGCGGCAATCAAAGAAAGCCATATCATCAGAAAAGACAAAATAAATGCTAAAATAAGAATAATAAAAATCAAATTGATTAACATTTGTACGGCGTCGCTACCCCCGAACGCCAGTCCCGTTCCTAGGGTCGGCAAACTACAAATCGTTAAAACAGGCGCATAAACCAAAGCGAACCTTGCAGCGTATGTACCGGGCTGCAATTTGGTTTGATTAACAAGTTCGGGCTTTCGGGAAAAGAAAGGAAACACCACCGAAGTTGCTAGTCCAATTATGATTGCAATAATCATAATAATGCCCCAATCCCCATAATCAAGCTCCCCAAGGTCGGAGGTGCTCGTTAAAATTACTCCCCAACTCAGGAAAGCTCCTAAAATAATTCCTCCGAGCAAACCGGTAGCGATTAACAGCAGGTTTTGATTAAATTTGTATTCTTCCAGAAGTCCCTGTGCAATGTTGTAAATAGTGTAAAAAACAACTAAAGAGCTGATAACGCCAATCAGCCATATCCAGCCATCACCATATAATCCTTCAACATCGGCAAACCAGCCGTAGATCCCGGCGAGGAGAGCCCCAAGGATAGCCGCAGTAAATGCGGGGAGATTCAGTTTTGAAAAAATCATCTTCATCAACCACCTTAATCCTTATTATAGGTCGATTTAATGTTATACTAATTCATATATGATGAAAAAAGTTTTGGGTAAAACATCCACATCCTTAAAGCCGGTTGTGAATGGCAAATAGTTGAACTTTTTTCATCATATGAATCAAGAAATATATGTTGCCTTGAAAGTATGCATCCAAAAAACTTATTTCAACATTATAGTATCAAAACCGGCGGCTTTCGGTTGGACCAAAACCGCTTGGGGTATAATCGGGGTCCTGAATCAAGATGATTTTATCGACCCCAACCCCGTCTTCCCGCATCCAAATATTAAAATAATGATAACTCGGCGCATCAACATCTATGGTGGCCAATCGGCTTTCGCTTTGCCCTTTGATTCTTTCCTCCCAATGCCAGGACGCGCCGGCATCATTCATTCCTTCCAAACCATAGGTTACCGGGATATTGTTCAGTCCGACATGGATTGAATCATTATCGACATTCAACCCAAACATCCGTACCCATACAACATAGCGGCCGGTTCGCCGGAAATGGACCAAATAATCCATCCTAGGGCCATCTATCGTATCATTCATATTCGCGCCAATGTTAGGAAGCGCCATCATCAAACCTTCGCCACTGTTATCCAGGAATAACTTACGGTTAATCCATTGATGCCCGGTTTGGAGATTGATTGTTTTGCCGGTGAAATGTTCCGCTTCCATGACCACGATTCCGTTTTCTTCTAAAAAGGCGCCTTTTTTATTGGTCTCCTCAAAGAATACTTGGATATCGTTATCGCAACTAATATTAAAAATTGTATGATTACTGGTAGCGCCTATCGAAAACCCGTTCAGTTTCAGATCAAATATTTGATACCCCGGTTGCGGGTGTATTGCAAATGATTGATTACCGCCCTGTTTGACCCGGACCAATCCTAACGGTTCAATGGTTCCGCCTGGCTCGGCATAAGCTGAAATTAAATATGTAGGTACCGGCTTGCGGTCCAACAGAAAAATCGTTTCCCCCAAAACTCCCTCATAATGAACGGGTAATGGAAAAGTTACCGTTTGGCCATCCCCATTATCATCGTACTGAGGAATTTCGTCTTCATAATCATACTTGGCGGCATAATTGAAACATTCTAAGAAATTGATGGCCCCGTCGCGGTTGGTATCGGCCAATCCAGGATCGGCTTTTGTTCCCCCGGGGTAATTTTGTTGACAAAATGCCGTCAAAATATTCCGGGTGAAGGTGTTATTCCAGGAGACCGTCTCTTCTTGGGTGGCGGAGATTACAATCCGGTTATTTTGACTTAAATCTTTAATAAACCCGCCACTGAAACACTGGCTTAAGATGATAATCATATTCTTTGGTTTAATCGGCGCTAACCATTCCCGGAGTTCATCATCGGTCATATCTCCGCCGTGTACCATATACCTTTCATCGATACTTACCCAATCATCGTAATCACCATCGCCGTTAATATCCAACCGGTCAAATAAGCCCTGGTTATCCAGATCCGTTCCATCCACCGTCAAATGAGTTCCATCGCTGTTGAAATCGATGTCCAAACAGTTGTCAAAACCATCATCGAACATAATAAAGGAATCGCATCCTTCCGGAAGGAGCGTATTTAAAATATTATAATCATCTTCATACTCGTCAATATTCCCCCAATCTCCCTCATCAAAAGTTTCGGTCTTCGGATCGTAAGGCATGATCCCATCCCCATCGAAATCATAGACTTCTCCCAAGTTGGTTTCAATGATTCCATTTCGATTAAAATCTCCGGCCGGATAGTCAATGAATCGTTCAATCCGAAGATCGGAGTCGCTTCGAATTTCCCTATATTTTTCAAAGTAAACATTATCAAACCGGCTCACGAATTTGTTGCGGTAGTATTGATAAGCCCGGGCGTCGGTATCATACCGTTTACATACTTTCCAGATATTCATGCCGTGGTTGCATTTATAATCTCCATAAGTTACCAAGCTTCGTAATTTGAACTGACTTTCCAAATAATCTTTTTCATCATTATCATTGGAATCTACCGAGGCTTTACTTGCTAAAAAGCCATAATTACTATCAGCTTGGCCGAAATAGCCCCAGCCATGACCAATAGCCCAAATATAAAGCAGATCGTCACTATCAATTATTCCCGCTAATTGTTGACCTACCTTTCGAATAACTTCTTTTTTAGCCGGATAATCAATGATATTACCGGGATTGGTCCCATCCGGCGCCAAGCCGTTGCTATTAAAAATAAAAATGTTACTTTCCGAAAAACCATAACTTATTAACATCTGATGAAGATTTTGCACATCTTCCCAGAACCGAGTTTCAGTTGATCCATTCATAATGATGGCATACCTGTTTTGGATATTGTCGGGAGCAGGGGCGGATTGGTTTGGCGTTACCAGCACCGGTTCTCCTCTTAATGAAGATTGTTGTTTTAAAAACGAAGCTTGACCAGCCGCTACGCTAACCTTGACGAATATTGCCGGGAGGGTTTGGTTGTTCCGGTCAACCGCTTGGAAGATTGCTAGATAATCACCGGCAGTGTGATATGTAAATACCGCCTGACCGTTTTTAGGGGATTCCCAATCGAAAACCCCATCCCCATTAAAATCCCACTGATATCTGGCGATCTCCGCATCCGGAGAAAACGCTTGTCCATAAAATTCAGTCTCTTTCCCCACATAAGTAAGAATTTTGTCACTTTTAACGGAAGTCGTCCCAATGAGGTTATTTGTCCTAAAGGCATTGGAATAGGCGAAATTCGGCGTGCCGCCGGAAATTATCAGCAAGCCGATGGTAACCAGCACAACTAAACGTTTCATGGTTTAACCTCCTCAATATAAACTTTCACTTAACCCTATCCCCAATTTTATCAAGGTATGCTGTCAACAATCAGAAATTATATTCGTTAACATCTCCACCCAGCCCTCAAACGGCTGGGCTAGGTATATCAAAAGCGTTCTAAAGGCCTTTAAGGCGTCGGTCTAAACTTCGAAGCACAACCCAGCCCGGCTTTGCCGGGGTTGAAAAGATTTTAAGCCTAGCCCAGCCGTTTGAGGGCTGGGTGGACAAATAGACATTAATTGCTTCCCTTTATTTACCACGATAACCTAATAACATTGGAGATGGGGGTTGGATAAAAATAGATATCAAAGCAATACATATTAATTTTTTAGACCAAAGTAATCCAATATTTGATCGGGACTGTCAATCAAGTAATCAGGCTGCTCTTTTGTTAACAATTCCGGCGCATTATAACCCCAGGCCACCGCAATCACCGGTATTTTTAACTTCTTGGCGGCTTGGATATCCCGGTCCTCATCCCCGATATAGACCATATCCGCAGGATCCATTTTATATTCCTTACATAAATGCTTTAAGACGATATGTTTGCCAAATATCGAGCTGTCGCAATGGATAAATCTAAATAATTCGGTGATTTTGTTATTAGCCAGGAACAATTTGACGTTCTCTCCGGAGTTGCTGGAGACAATGCCAAGAGTATATCCGGAAGCTAACTCTTTTAAGACTTCATGCATCCCGGGAAATAGCCTTACATCCGTACCGATTCTTTGGTTTAACTTTTGTTTTAACTCCAAAAACGCTTTAGGAACCGCCCATTTGGGGATTTTGACTTTCATGATAACCCGTTTTAATCCAATCTTTCTGGCTAGCTCCGTATCAATAGTCTCCGCAGTGTATTTTTTCAAAATCTCCCGGCCTAGCTCTTCAACTACCGGAAGTGTATCGGCGATCGTTCCGTCAAAGTCGAACACAAGATACTTCATGGATATCCATCATCTCAACTTTCCGCTCTTTATCTCCACTCCCAACGTATAATGGGTGCGGGGTGATTTACGGATAATCACATAGTCATTTTGCAGGTTTAATATATTAGCTTTTTAACCTCATTCATGGTGTCCGATTTATAGTAGCCGAGTGTTTTAATATGCGGATTTGCAATTGTCGATCATATAAGCGAATTGAAAAAGTCAAGAGGCCTATTTTAACCCAACTCTTGCTCTTTTCGGCTTATCCCATCGTGGGACCTCAACCTTGAACCGTCCATGGTTCTGGCTTCCCCAAAGATGTCATTCAAGTTAGTTGTTTCAGTGGAAGAGTAACCCTAGCCGTTGATCTCTAAAAGATTTTAGGCTCCGAAGCTTTTATGTTACTCTCCCACTGAATTTTCTTCGTTGATTTTCTTCATTGGGGGAGAGCAAGAGAGAGGTCTTCACCAGAATTCCAACTATCATGGTTTTTTTACACCATTCATATTGTAATTATTGGCAACATAGCCTAGTGCCATTCCCCGTATCTTTTATACTAACCCGTCATAGCCGGAGCTTGGTTACGAGTTTCCTTAATTTTAAACAAGCTGATGATGACGATTGCAATACAAATGGTCGAAAAAGAAATTATAGCCACTACTTTATTAAAATCCGTGAATTGTTGGGGATTTATAATATAAGTAATGATAGCATTCGGTAAATTTACGGTAAATGAGGTAATCACATTTTTAGTAATACTAAAGGAGATCGCTAAAAAAGTCCCTACAAAAAATAGCATTAATAATAGTTCGACGCTTCGAAACTTGGGGTATCCTAAATGATAAAGAGAAAAAGCCGCGCCTGACAATAATACTGCCGGGATTATCCCAAAAGCTTTTTCAAACCGAGTCTGTAAAAAGCCTCTAAAAAATAGTTCCTCAAATAAAGCCGACATCATTAATGCAATGGTAACATAGACCAATTTATCGAATGATGGAAATAAAATCGTTTTATGAATTATTTGTCCGGGAACCGAGACGGCCGCAAATATTAGGCCTACTAACAGTGCAAAGAACCAACCTTTGGTAGTCAGTCCGATTTCATTTAAAGACTCTTTTTTAATATTTTGAATGTAATAAAGCGGGAAAAATATACAAATTCCCAATACTAAAACTCCCTGATAAAAAAGAACGAATAGAGATCCTTTAAAACAGTTTGCCAAAGCATTTACGAGTATCGCTCCGATAAGCGCTAGTAAAGTTACAAGTGTTTCTGGTTGAGGTTTGCATTGAAAACATTTCCTTTTCATATAATTACCTCCCGGTTAA
>JAEYRX010000060.1 GCA_023435225.1 Bacillota bacterium | reverse complement strand
GTTTTCTGCCGCGATCATCAGCAGGCTGGTTCCTTTTCCGGGAGAGTGGTCAAAGATGTTTATTCTGGTCTGGCGGGGTGAGACACCCTTGTCCAGAAAAAGCTCCAGCATTTTTTCATTGCTGTTTCCCGTCGCATACATAGCCGCCGTAAAATTCTCAACCTCTTCCTCTTTTTCAAACACGGCGCCAGCTGCCATCAATAGCTTTGCAACTTCGGGGTCTTGGTTGCGGGCGGCATAATGAAGCAAGGTTTCTTTATATCCATCCGTTAAATTAGGATCAAATGCCGATGAATTGATATATTCCTTCATTTCCCGGGCTGAAGCGGTTATTATCCATTCCATTGAGTTCACAGACTCCTCCCTGGTTGATTGCTGAGGGAAAACTACTCAATTAAAGCCTGTCCATTTTTTTGTATACTGCAAGCTGCAAAAAATTCTTTCAGAACTGAATAGGCCGTGTAAGCCTTTGGGTGTTTCTCCTGATCTATATCAATGTTTGTTATTTTCTTATTGATGTAATTAATTTGGGCCCGGTTGAAAACCAGCGGAAAATCTCCGTAAAATAAGGCACTCATCGGCTTGTTTTCCAAACAATTGAGGAATTCTCGCCAAGCAGCAATATCAATGCCGGAAAAGCAGGCTATATCGCCTCTATCAAGATACTTTAATTTACAAAGCACCTGCTCTTTCTTTTTAACATCGTTAACATTAGAAATTAATACATCCACAACGTAGTTGGAAAACGGCGCCCTGCGGATCGTTACATAATCATTGATTTTAATCTTTAAATATTTTCTAAAGGCGATTTGATACCGGGAACCATTTACGACAATGTAATAACTTGAAGGTTGATCGCCGCCGCTTTCTTCTTCTGTTCCTTCCACCCGTCCGCAGATAAATTCAACGACGCCGGTTTTTAAGTCTTTAAAATACTCGATTATGTACAAAAGTACCGGAATGAACATGGCCGGAAATAAAATGGAGGCTATTATGGAAACCCAATCCAATTTACGATAGAAGTACATCATTACCACATAAAAAGACAGGATGAGTATATCGAAAAGAATTACAATAATAACATTCCGGATTAGTTTAATTTTTTCTCTCGAGGTTAGCTTATACTCATGATCGTTCAATTACTTTACACTCCTAAAATACTTCTTTTTCAGCGGATTTTCAAAAGTTTTTAATTTGGACTACGGGGTACATTTTTATGTTTTTGTGGAGTTTAAAAAGTTTTCTATTTTTTGTATATCCAAGAAAATTAATGGCATATTCTAGCCGGTAGGTATAGCAGTGCGAATAGACGATAGGCGTTTTTAAAAACTCAATTCAATATGATATATGTCAAATCAAGTGACATTTGTTATTTTAGCTTTTGTTTTTGTATTTAGCTGTCAATCTTGACAGATAAACCTCATAACCTGCCCAATTTTGTTGCGGCAAATAACTCTTACGTTCCTCCTCGTCCCATAGAGGTTCGCCGGTTCGTTCTTTGAAAATAAATTGCGGTAATACTTCCAACCAATCGTAAGAATCTAATGTTTCCATCAATTCTTCTATCTTAAGTTCCGCTAACGAATCCGGATCATCGAGTTTTCCCTTAAAAAAGGTTTCTCCCTGGCCAAGCAGCCAGTTTCGAAAACTATCAAAGCTGTCTTCATCATGGTAATTAGTAATGAGTTTAAAAGCTTGATAGAGGTCCCATTTATACGACAAGATTCGGTTTTTAATAAATAATCGGTAGAAAATAATTATTTGATGCAAACTAAGCTTCCTAAGTTCATTTTCTACAAAGCGGCACATTTGGTTTATACAGCCGCCGCTTTGCTCCAACGAGCGGTTGATTATTCTCCAAAAGTCCGTTTCGCTTAATATTCGTTCGTCAAAGAGGTAATACCCGGTTTCATTATAAAATAATTGATTAATAATCGTAATAAAAGGATCTCCTTCGAAGTCGGTTTTCATTTTCCGATAATTTTTCATAAGTGTACTTTGACGCTTACTTTGTGAAAAACCTTCCCGCCATTTGGTATAAAACCTTTTACTTTGAAGTATAATCCAGGAGAGGCAATGTTGTTTTTCAAAGTCAGTCATTTTTAAAGAATACCAATAGGGTGTATCAATCAATATCTTAAAACCGATATACTTAACATAATAGACAATTAGTTGTTCAAATGGGCGTTTGGATAACACCTCGGCAATATTTTTCAGTTGCAGTTCAAAACAGCCTTTACTTTTTCTTTTCGAAGCATTAATGATTGCCCAAAAAGATGAATCCGGGACCATTTTTTGAAAATCGGAATTGATATAATTCAGAAAACTGAAACGTGATGATGAATTATTCACGGAGTTTACCTCCATACTTTCATTTTGTTTTATAATCTATATATGTTGCAATAAGTTTCTTGGATAAGCGTGGATTATTGATATTTTCCTTGATTCATATGTTGAAAAAAGCCCAATAATTTCGCCATTCACATCCGGCTTCCGGGATGTGAATGTTGTACTCAAAACTTTTTTCAATATATATAGAAAGTTTAGTGGCTAAAACCGACAAAGTGAATTGCAATTTTATTATCAATTAAATCCCGTGAAAATCAAATTCTACTATGGAATGATTCCATTCATACTTTGGTATGAAAAAGCTTCTTGATGATTTTTTTTGATTTACCAAGAAGCTTTCATTTAATGTTTGATTTTAACCACAATATATTTGGAAGTTACCAGATTACGGATTAATTCCGGCGGAGCGTTAATTCTGATTAATTCTTGTTTCACAATTTCCAACATTGGATACGAAAGATCATAGTTCACCGTTAGCTCTTTTCCAGGCTCTTATTTCTTTACAAATTACATAGTAGTGCTTTATTAAATCCATGCGCCAAGGTTTCTTAGCGAGTTCCCAACCCAGTCCGGTTTTTATTTCTTTATGAACTTGTCCGAGCAAAGCCGGTAATGTATGATCCGCCGGATTTAATTCAATTGCCTTCACCAAATATTCCTTGGCTTTCTGAAGATCTTGCGATTTATAATAAAATCTCCCTAAAAAAGCCGGTAACTGCGGATCGCCGGGAATATTCAACCCGTCATTATTAACTATAGTCAAATCAGGCTGAAATTTTAGTAAAGCCGAAAAAATATCATATCGTTTTGCAAAAGCAGCATCTTCAAGCTTAGACATCATCTGGCCTTAAATATCAGGAGTATTCAGATGGCGCCATTTTAATTAAAAATCGGAATGTCTGCAATTTTCCCGTTACAAATTCCAGTACGATATTGACCGAATGATATGGAATGTTCCAGATCATTATTGGTTTTAATCATTATTTTTCTTGAGTTTTTATAAACAAATCCGTATTCTAAAAATTTATCCGCAATACACTGGAAAATATGGTTTCTTTCTTTTGCGTATCATTAGATGTAGGCTGGCGCGATTCGCGAGACTCCATTTATGTACCTCCAAGACTTAACCGGCTAAGGTATTTCATTCATTTCACCGATAAGTCGCCCACCTTATTTTGCTTGTTTTTCCTTGCAATAAACGCCAACCAAAACACCACAATCGCCATAACCCCGAATATGAATAAGAATACTCCTAGGTTGGTGTTCGCGATATAAGCAGCGGAAGGTTTTTCCTCGTTCACCAATAGATAATAAACTTGATCCGGTGCCGGATTATCATCAGGAAAAGCTTTTTGAATGGCTCTGGAGCTTAGACTTTGAAAATAAAATGATTCGCCGATGGTCTCAAAATAGCGGGATAGGTTCAGTTCATTCCGGTAGTAATACGACTCGAACTCTTCAAAAATGCCGGTAGAAACATAGATGCGCCCTGCAAAATGGCTTTGGCTATCAAGTTCCTGTAGAACCTCCATCGGAATGGTATCTTGCCCCGGGAGATTTTTATGCCGGAGAATACTATCGGTTATGTTTGTATAAGATTTGGAAGCGGTATAACTTTCTTTCAATCTTTCCCATAAAGCGCCGTGCCGCGAAAAAAGGATCAGGTTTTTCGGAAAACCATTTAACCGGAAAGTACAAGAATGAAAATCAGCGCCGAGAAAGCCCGTGGTTACCACCAGGGAATCCAGGTCAATTGTCCCGTTAATTGTCACGTAAGAGTTATCCTTTATATTTTTATATGTTTCCCCGGTTATGACCTCCGGTTTATTGCTATTAAGCAGATGGTACCTGAAATCTTTCTCGGGATGTAATACTAATGCAAAAAATGGTGAAAGGAAAAAGCCCAAAACAACTACAAGAAGATACTTTTTACCGAGGTTGACAAAAATATTCTTCATGATTTATTCTCCTTTGTGGATCGTTGGATAACACGGGTTGATAGCATTAGATTATCCACTCTTCAACCAACCCAGCCGTAGTATTGAATTGCTCCTCCAGTATTTGCCGATCTCCGGTATCCCAATATTCGCCTTCATCAAAAACACTAAACTCCTTGAAAAAACTCTCAATTTCACGAAAAAACTTAATCACTTCTATATGACAATCTACTCCGGCAAATTGGGTTTTAATATAGTCTTGACATATCCAATCCGCTCCGAACCTCAAAAAGATTGGATCACAAAACTGGTGGACTAATAACTTAATTCCCACTTTTCCATCTGTTTCAATATTAGTCACTTTCCAGTTGTGTTCCAAAGCATAGTTAGTTGAAAACATGACTAATCCCAAATAATGTTCTTCAGACTCAAGCTTCCCGTTAAAATAAATACAAACTCCCAATTGTTTAAACCTCCATTGCTTTAATATGCTTTTATGTTTATGATTGCTTTATATTTAATTCAACTTTCGCACCTCAAAAATACCTTGCGGTAAAGTCATATCAATTAAAATCAAATTTTGAAAATATCGAACGACTTAACGATTTTTCAAAATTTGATATCCATAAACTATTGATTTTACTGCATTAAAATACGAGTGCGAAAGTTGTATATTTAATCTAATACACTCCCCAAAGAAATAATACCGATTAAAGTTTATTTTACCGACCAATCCGGGTCTTTTCCTTTAAATAATCTAACCGGCGGCAGATCATAACCAACGGCTATTTCGTCTATATATAGATAAGAACCGTCATTATCTTCATTTGCATAGAGCAGATATTTTTCATCAGGTGAAAAAGCGGTGGTAAAATACTCTCCTACCTCTACTATTTCTTTTGTAGCAAAACCATACCGGTAGAGTCTATTATAAATAAACAACAGCGCCTTTCGGTCCGGGGATAAAGCCATTTTTTTTACTTGATAATTCTCATCAATATAAGCGGCTAATTCAT
>JAEYRX010000042.1 GCA_023435225.1 Bacillota bacterium | reverse complement strand
CTTGGGCTCGGAGATGTGTATAAGAGACAGGAATAATAGATTCTTCATTTGGATGTATTACTGCCGGCATTTGAAAATTTTCGGTTTTTATTCCCATTCCAAAACTTCCGATAGGAATAACATGGATCGGAATTTTAGTAATTTTATCGACCAGTGGCTTAAGGGTTCCTCCTTTGGTAGAACGTCCGTCCGAAAAAAGCAAAATACTTTGATTACCGTGGCCCTGCTTTAATAAATCGATTCCAACTCTCACGGCTGATTGCAAATCAGTATGAGTTGTTTGTGGCAGTTCAAATAAGGCGGATTCCAGTATTACAACTGCATTTGCAGGAGTGGTCAACGGAGTAATCAAACGTGGTTGACCGGCGAAAACAACAATTCCCACTTTATCGGCGGGTTTAAAATGTTGGACAATTTGTAGGAGTCTTCTCCTACTTTCCTCAACTTGAACCGTACCAACACTATCGGATACATCTAGTAAAGCCACCACTTCTCTGTTGGTAGAAGGAAACATTATGGTGGTACCGGCCAAAGCTAAAATAATACTGATGATTGAAGCCAAACGCAACCAAGTTAACCGTCTTAATAAATTATGACCGGTAGTATCTTTTCTTTGAGAAATCGGTTCCTTTTTAATCCAACTATTAAAATTGACGATTTTACCATATTTCAAAAAAGGAAAAATCAGTGCCAATCCAAATAACCATAGAGGGTCAGTCCACCACATATTAATTCACTTCCTTTCGAACCGGCCAACCCCGCCAGATGAACCATTCAAAACCTAAGACTAATAATATTAGTATTAAAGGCCAGTTTGATAAAGAAAGTTGCTCAAAAAAAACACTGGTGGTCATTTTGGAGGTAGTTTGTTCAATTTGTAAAGGTTTAGGTGAAATATCAATCTCACCAACCGGTGGATTTACCGCTAAATACCCTTCTCTTTTCCCGGCTAACCAATGATATACTCCGGGTGTATTGATTTGGAGATTGACTATCCTGCCGCGGCGGTTAAATTTTATTTCTTTCTGCTCACTTAGGCGCCATGACTCCGGTTGAGCTAGTTGTACTTGTTCTCCGGAAACGATAGTATAAGCCAGCGGATTGTTTAATTGCGGCGCCGACCATTGTAATATATTCTGGATAAAGATTGGAAAAGCTCCTGAAAGGGCTAGGTCCGAATTGAAAAAATCAACTCCGGAAATAATACAGCGCCGGTCTTTTTCTTCCCAGGCTGCCATAACCGGTTTACCGGCTACACTAGCTAATACAAGCGTTCCGGGAGGAATTTTTAAGCTTTGCCCCCCGGCCAATCTAGTAGACTGCCAGTCGATAAATCGTAGTAGTTGGTGAGTTGAAAGCGGGGTCTCCAAAAAGCCGCTTACCGGTTCTCCGATTTTAAAAGCACTATCCGGCGGCAATTGGTTTATTCCCAAAAGATTACATTTTAATCCGTTGGGAATTACAGTCCGGTCTGCAATAACTAAATCCCACTCATCACCGGTAAAATGGGTTGTTGGGAAAGAGTTGGTTTCAGTGAAGTCAATAGCAGGATGATTAAGAACCGCTTTTAGAAAAGGGTTTCCGGGACTAACCACTAAGACCCGAATTTTTTGTTCCGGATTAACCGCCAAGTAAAAAATATTATCTATCGGGTATTTATCAGAAAAATTTTCCAGCCTAATAGAATATACTCCGGGTTTTCCAACCCCGGATACAGCTAATTCTTGGAGTGAGAAACCAGATGGAATATTTAAAGATGTTTTCAACAGCTCCTGGTCGTTATTTTTTAGTACTAGTGATATGGTACGCTGATTTAGCCAGCCGTTATATACTTGAAATTGAATTTTTCCACCTGGTAAAAGTCGTAAACCAGTAAGACCGATATTTCGACCGTTTTTACCAACAATGAAAGTTTTTAAATTTCCTTTAAATATGGAGCTTAACTTCTTGCCGTTTAAGTTCAATCCGCCATCGGTAAACAGGTAAGCGTTCCAAACTCTATTTTCTCCGGTTAGCCAGGCATTCAACTCTTCGGATACTTCCGATTCATCAAATCCGTCATAACCCGCTTTTACTGAATTCAGCCCTCTAATTATCCGTTCTTTATTGGTAGTTGGGTTACCCAACTTATCCGCTTTAAAAGAGCAAAGAAAGACCATACATGGGGTACCGGATTTTAATTTTCGGATTTCCTTAATCAACAAAGAGCGGGCCTCATCGAACCGGCTGGGTCCTAAATCAGTCGCCTTCATACTAGCTGAAACATCCAACAAAAATACCATACCGGGTTGAGCTGATTGTTTGAAAGTCCAAAGTGGTCCGGCGGCAGCTGTTACAGCTGCTATTACCGCCAGAATTTGTAGTAAAAGTAACAAAATAGACTTCCACCGTAGCTTTTCACCGGTTTGATTTAGGTTTTTAAGCCGGGACCATATATAGGTTGAAGAAACAGGTTGCCGCCGGAAACGCATCCGTAAAAAATAAAAAAAGATAATCGGTATAACTAATAAACCAAGCCATAATGCGCCTGGAAGACCCCAATTCAGCATACCAAACCCTCCTTACGGAGTTGGGTATGGAGCAATTTGGGCAGCGGCATATCGGTAGTTACCATTGTATGACCCAACCGCTTCCGGTGGCAGTTCTGTCGGACTTCCTGGATAAATCCGGCTAACTCGGTCCTATATCTCTTAGCAACCGATTGATTAATATGTAATGGCACTTCGCTCAAATTTTCCAAATCTACTAGAGTTACCTCACCCAAATGCGGCGGTTCAATTTCTTCCGGGGCCAACAATTGAATTACATAACTTTCACAACCGCTGGAAGCTAATCCATTTAATATACGAGGCCATTCCGGAAATAAAAGATCGGATATTAGAACCGCCATACATCTCCGGCTGTAACGAGTGGCAAATTGTCTGATACACTCTTCCGGATTAACTTCCTCATCCGGTTCAATCCGGGAAATAACGTTAACGATTTTAGCTAATGAAGCCCGGCTTCGTTCCGGACGAACCAGCTCATTTAATTGTGAACCCATACTTAACACTCCGGCCCGGTTGCCGTCACGGAGAGCTATTCCCGCTAAAATTGCCGCTAATCTACCGGCCAACCATAACTTATCCGGGGAACCATAACGCATCGAACGGCTGGTATCAATCAGCGCCATCAGGGTTAATTCTTTTTCTTCAGCGCATAATTTGATTAATAGACGCTGAAGCCTTAGAAATACACTCCAATCTATTTGCCGAATATCATCACCCGGTTGATATTCACGATAATCGGCGAATTCAATCCCGCCGCCCTGAATCGGACTTCGTTGTTCACCGGTTATTAAACCGGCGATCCGTATTTTAGCCGCCAGACTTAATTGATTGATTAATTCGTAATCGCCTGTTTCCAAGACTTTTTGATCCACTTACTCCGGCCTCCTAAATACTTTAAGTCGGGTAATAATCTTTAAAATATAAACTTTTTTTATCATGAAGATTATAGCAAAAAACCTTATATGTATAATTTATCAATTGTTCAAGCATTCAGGAAGCAACTGCTCTTTTGGCAGTTCTTTAATAATTTCATCCAACAGTTGATCAATTTGGATACCTTCGCATTGACCGTCGAAATTTAAAGCGATCCTATGGCGTAAAGCCGGTCCAACCAATTTTTGAATATCTTCCAAGCCGACGTTGAAACGACCGGAGATAAGCGCCATTGCTTTACCGGCTAATATCAAGGTTTGAGCCGCCCGGGGACCGGCTCCATATCTGACATATTGACGGATCTTAGACGACGATAATTGATGTTCAGGCTGAGTGGCCAATACAAAACGAACGGTGTAATCAGCTACTTGTGGCGGTACTACTACTTCACGCACTGCTTTTTGCAGCACTTCCAATTCTGAGACGTTTAAAACGGCCTCACAAGTAGGGGTATTGGTACCCACCGTACGTTCGATAATTTCCAGCATTTCAGTGGCTGACGGATGTTTAACCAATATTTTAAAGAAAAAACGATCTATTTGTGCTTCGGGAAGCGGGTAAGTTCCCTCCATTTCCAAGGGATTTTGAGTGGCCAGCACTTGAAAAGGCCTTGGCAAATTATGTTTTTGCCCTCTGATAGTGACGGTCTTCTCTTGCATTGCTTCCAATAGAGCCGATTGAGTTTTCGGCGAAGCCCGGTTAATCTCGTCGGCCAATACTAAATTAGCAAAAACCGGTCCAGGTTCAAATTGGAGGTTAAAGTTGCCTTTTTCATCCCGGATAACCATACTGGTTCCAAGCACGTCAGCCGGCATCAGATCCGGGGTAAACTGTATCCGGGAGAATAATAGAGCTAGTGAATCGGCTAAAGACCTGACCGTCATCGTTTTTCCCAGACCGGGAACCCCTTCCAACAAAACGTGGCCTTCACATAATAAGGCAATCAATATTAATTCAATAACTTCTGTTTGTCCGACTATAACCCGGGAGATTTGTTCACGAACCTTATTAAAACTTTCGACCTTCTTTTCTACTTCGGCTAAAAATTTGTTGGCTTGGATCATTCTTGACCCTCCTTAAGCGATTCAGCTAGTTTTTGAAAATAGGATCCGGCGAAATCCTCATACTCGATTGGCACTCCATCTTTAATAAGAGCGGTTTCCGCAGCCCGCTGCAGGTCCGGTAAAATATCGGTTAAAGGTACCCGAGCATTTTTCCCCGGTAAAATCATTTCTAGGTCCGAACTATTTTCCCGTGGAGCTATTAAAGCTTTTTCTTTACCGGATTGAGCCGCTACCTCTCCACGGTCTCCATTCTTTTTACCACTACCCTTACCGGCTTGTTTACCGGAATTTGCTTTCCCATTACTTTCTTCCGAAGGCTTTGACGAATTAGGATAATTATTCATGCCCCAAGAATTGCCCGAACCTCGATATTGCTGTTTACCGTTTTTAGGCCCATTCTTTCCTTGCCCGCTTTGTTCTCCTTGACGGGCGTTAGACTGGTCTTCACCATTACCCTGTCTGCCTTTCTGATTACCATTATTGCTCTTACCGCCCTTATTATCATTAGTACTTTTATTACCTTGAGATTTGCCGTTCCGGCTATTGGGCATCTGTTGCATCATGGCTTTGGCCTTTTGTTGCTCGTTGCGTAAACGGTTAGCATCCGCGGGTGATGCTTTAGCAATTTTTTGTTCCATATTTAGATTAGCTTGTTTAAATAGGCTGTTAAGAGTATTAAAGTCACCTTCCTGTAATGCTTTTTCCACCTGTCGGGCTAATTTTTCATCCTGTGGGAATAAGGCTTTCCCAAACTCCTTTGGTGTTTGCTTTAATTCCGGAACCGTTTTTTTTACTAATTTTGGTTGAAGTTTATCACTACTAATTGTTTTAGGTATTTGGGCTTCGGTTTTTCTAAATGTAGGAAACCAGAAATAAACCATCAAACCGGTACTTATAAGTATAACTGTCGACAGCCCCAACCATTGACTGAAAATCCGTAACGGCCAATGAATATGTCGTACCGAAACAGCCACATTATCAGCCCGCTCAATAATAAATTGATCCGGAACTCCATTGCAATTTCGGTTGAAACAAAATACCGCCGCTGATAATGCCTGGTCATCGTGTAAATATTCATCCAGCCAACAAGCGGTTTTATATTGATCTAATTTGTTACGCCAACCCAATACCAGACCGGCCAAACCTCCGGCCAATGTAATTATGGACCATCCAAGCAAATTAACCGGCCACCCAAATGAACGAAGGAGAACAATTAGAAATCCGGCTATCAAGGAAGTCAGTGACAATAATTTCAATACCCAGAGAGCGATAACAATCATGTTCAACCTTTTTTGGCTGCGGGTTATCAAACGAAAAAACGCTTCCGATCTCATACGGTTTGTTTCACCTCCCGTTTCAGGGATATTAGTCCAAATATAATGAAGATTAAAACTAAACCGATATTTGATAAGATGGCCAACCAAGATAATTTATGAGCTGCCGGTGATAGAGCTGCCCATACTTGCAAAAACGGATTGAAGATTTTTAATTGCGGTAAGGCGAAAGTTGTTACCAACCAAATCACTATTGAAAGAGCTCCGGCTGCGCTTCCATCTATCAAGTTTGAGCTATACCAAATCATATCAATACTTCCGGCTATGTTAACACAGATCAACATAACGGCTAAAGCTCTAAGCAGAGCAACTCCTTCTATACCCCAAAATTGAATCATTATAATAAGTAATGGAGTAACTATTAAAATATGAAAAACGGCAATAATATTCAAGGTCAATATTTTTCCGGTAATAATTTGTAATGGGCTTAAATTCGTTTTCCGGACCCATTCCCAGGGTTTTACATCATTCCGGCTTTGCTCCCCTAATTTTAAAACCACCCATATTAAACAAGCGTTTAAAACAATCCCGCAGATTTCCGGGCGTAAAGCCGTAAACAATCCGGTTAATGTAAATAAACTGATAATAATCACCAGATTTTGCCGACTGCCTTGTTTACTCCAGGATTTTAACTCGGAAACTAAAACTGCGATCATCTAACAGATCCCTCATTTACTAAAAATAATTTCCTCTGTTCCCAGGGGAATTACCCAAAACAACTGCCGGTGAATGCCGTTCTGCAATTTTATTTCAACCTCAGGTAGAGAGCCTTGCCCAACCAGCCAAATTTTTTCCGGGGTTAAACGTTGGAGCCTTTTTAACCACCCAATCTCTCTTTGAAGCCATTTCGGCAGCTTCGCGCTTTTTTCCCAATAAGGCTGGCCCGATGAATCGTTTGTTCTAAACCACCATTGATTTTCCTTCCATAATAGAACATTTGAAAAATTAATATTTGAAGGTTCGAAGAGCGGAGCCGGTATCCAACCAACCAGATCCAGCATTTTATCGGTTGCGGAACGGATCGTATAGGCCGGAATATTAGTCTGATGATTCCAACTGGAATAAATCCCCGGTCTGATTTGGCCGTAATCATTACGGCTGGATATGGTCACGCCCCATGGAGAACCAAAATTTTGGATATAGGTTTGGAGCTCATTGGGAACAATTTGGGTTATGGAATTGATTAATATTCCTCCCGAATCAGGTAAAACCAAAGCCCGGCAATAGACGCCGGCTCCCCGTTGCCAGGTAGAGTCCAACCAACTACCGAGTGGGAAAGCGGCAATTATAAATAAAATACTAAATAAAAAGAGATATAATAAATATCTGCGTTTGATGAATAAAACAATTAATAAACAAATTAAAGCCCATATTATAAGCGTTGTTTTTAAATAATTGACTGATAAGGAACCCATTTCTTTGAAGAATCGGCTATCGGGTAAAGAAAGAAATTTCCCAATTGTAAAACCAACTCCCGGTTTATATGGCTCCAAGTCTAGAATGCTTTTCCAGGAGATATTCTCTTTCTCCATTTCATTAATATCAGATCTGAAAATTGTAATTTTGCCCCAACCAATCTTAATTACATCCTTATCCGAAATACCGGATCGCTGATTATCAGGGACTAGAGTCTTTATTATACTCTCATTTTGGGGATGAGCGGCATTAATCACCATTTTTCCCCCACTGGAGAGCCAAATTCGTAAAGCTTGGATTTGCCCGGGATTTAAAACCGGGCCCGGATCGGTAATTACTAAGCCGCTGACCGCATCATAATCCAACCCTAAAGCCGGTAGTTCGTTGAAATTACTGGTAATCACCAATACCGGTTCCGATGGTAATAAAGAGTTTTCGATGGCTTGTTGTACTTTAGGGGATAGATTAACCACTAATACTAAATGTCCGGGAAATGTTTTAGCTTGAATATTAATGGTTTGTTCGGCTAAGTAATGAGAGTTTTTATTTAAACGGACTTTTAGACCGCTGATAGCTTCATTAAGATAAACCGGGCATTCAATTTGATTATTAATCAAAGAGGAGAATCTTTCAACCGAATATTGCCGCTGATCTAATAAACGGACTACTTCTATCTCCGAAGCTGTTTCTTTCCCGGACAACTTTATTTTAAGCGGAACCCATTTCCCCGGGAATACATAGCCTCCATATCCTATTTGGGTTTCAAGCTGAATATTTTCCGCTTTAGCCGGATAGTTAATAAATGTTAAAAACACTAAAATGACCATTATTACTTTTTTTATGTTCAAATAAAATCCCTCCGGCCAAAAAATCAATAATCAAGGTGAGAAAATTGTGTTATTAAAATTTATCATTCATATACATGAACCAAATCGACAATCGTTCCAAAAATATCTTTATTCAACTAGGAGATAAAAATTTGATAACTGAAAACCATCCGTATTGCCAATTGCACTGTAATGAACCGGAACCGCAACAACAGGTTTAATAAAGTTGGCAGCATCGGCAGCTTCTTCCAGAGGTATATTGTATAAGTATAATAGATTGTTCATTTAAGCTCCTCCTACTATGATTGGATTTTAATATCAGCGGAGGAATATTTAAAGTGATAAAAAACATAATTATTCTGCAGTTCGTCAATACTTCTTTGATAAAAAAGCAAAGAACCTCATGTTCCTTGCTCCATAATCATTTCCCCACCCAACCAAATTGATCTCGGTATTCCTTAGGGGTCAAGTCATAAACTTCCCGAAAAGTCCTGCCAAAATGGCTTAAGTCATTAAATCCCACCCGGTTGCAAACTTCGTTGATGGG
Organism: Bacillota bacterium; assembly: GCA_023435225.1. Lineage (GTDB taxonomy): Bacteria > Bacillota > UBA4882 > UBA8346 > UBA8346 > UBA8346. The sequence continues at coordinate 29,328 of JAEYRX010000042.1, read as the reverse complement.
TATGTAAGTCTTTAACATAATTATTCGCCAAAAAGTAGAAATTTCCTGCTTTTGGTCTATTTCTCAATCTCCACATCAACATTGAAATTGGGCCTTAAAAATCCATCCGGATTATCCAGGGAGATTTCCACCGCGATATTGGTTTCGCCGTTTTGTTTTACCGCCATATCAGCGATCCTAAGTATTTTACCTGTATAACGACGAGAATTATCGGCTATCGGAATAATGCTCACACTTGCTCCGGTTTTCACATCCTTGATAAACTCTTCGGCTACATCGGCGGAAATGTATAAACTATCCAGATTCATGATACTTAATAGCTTTTGCTGGGTTTCACCGGCCGTTCCTACCGTATAACCGGCAGCACAGGATATATCATAAACAACGGCATTTTTATAGTCGGAAACAATGATGTTTCCTTTTAGAAAACTCTGATTTAGCTTATCTTTCATCCGTTTTAAATCGTATTCCAAGACCGATACTTTCTCCCGTTGAACATCAATGCTGCTAAAACCGGAAGACCTACCGAGCGAACCCTGAATATCGGTTACCGCTTTTTCCTTTTCTTTGACAAAATCCCGGAAATCATCAAGATCTTTTTGCGAGATAGCCCCGTCCAGGAATAAACTCTCTTTATCCTCCAATTGCCGTTTAGCTTTGTTGTAAGCGTCTTGTGAATCCCGAAGGTCTTTTTCCATCCGGTACAATTCAAAACGAGCCCGGTTTAATTCATTCTCCTTGCTCTTTATCATAGCCTGATAATCATTGATATTTAAATGAATCAACGGCTCATCCAACTTTACATGTTGACCGTCTTTAACCGGCACTTTTTGAATCTGCGCTAGAAAATCCAGGTTGATGTCTTTATAGTCTCTGGCTTTAACAATACCAAAGGCTTCCACTACCTGTTTGACTTCTTCTTTCGGGGCCGCTTCAACCACCGCTTTTTTAATTTGCCTTTTGCAGCCGGCATTACAAAAGATTAAGCCGATGATAAATATTATTGCCAGTAATTTAAGCGCTCTCTTCACCATTATCTTCCCACACCTTTCCATCCCGTACATGAATAATCCGGTCACCATATGCGGCGGCTTCCTGTGAATGAGTTACCTGTACTATGGTTTTCCGGCGTACTTGATTAATCCGTTTCAATAATTTCATAATCTCGGCGCCGGTTTTACTATCCAGGTTACCGATGGGTTCATCCGCCAGAATAATATCAGGTTCATTTACTAAAGCTCTGGCAATCGCCACCCGTTGTTGCTGGCCGCCTGATAGTTCTCTGGGAGTATGGTAACGCCGGTCCAAAAGCCCAACATCCTCCAAAATCTGCTCTAACTTATGATGCTCCGATTTTATCCTCTTTCCATCCAGCAGTATGGGCAACATTATGTTCTCTTCGACGTTTAAATTCGGAATCAGGTTATAAAACTGAAATACAAAGCCCAATTCCCGCCGGCGTAAAATGCTTTCTTCCTGGTCTTTCATTATCGATAATTCCTTGCCTTTGATTTTAATACTCCCCGATGTAGGTTTATCCAAACCGCCGATCAGGTATAACAAGGTACTTTTTCCGGAACCGGACGGTCCCATGATGGAGACAAATTCCCCTTGCTCAATGGTTAAATTGATATCATTCAGCACATTAACTTCCACTTCACCAAGCTTGAAGTCCTTACAGAGATTAATGGTTTCTATAATTGTCGACATAGAATCACCCCAAATAAATTACGGTTCAATGCAAAAAGCTTTACTCGTACTTGATGGCTTCAATTATGTTTATTTTAGACGAATTTAAGGCGGGACTTATCGATGCCAATACTGTAATAAAAATACCGGCGCCGAAAGCAATCAAATATTCCCGGAAAGAATAATGAATCGGCGCTATTTGATTGATGGCTCTCATCACGAAAGGTATCTGGGAAACAAGTATAGTCCCGGCGATAATCCCGACGATACCACCGATAATCCCACCGGTTAGAGATTCAATCAGGATAATTTTCAAAGTTTGTTGCTTGCTCATCCCCACCGAACGCATCATAGCAATCGACCGTTTTCGTTCCAAAAAGGATATGATCAGATTATTAAAGACTCCGAAAACACCAATAATTAAGGTCATTAATGAGAATCCCTGTAAGATAAGGAACATTTGTTGTTGCGATTTTACTTCATTGTCGGATATTTGTTGCTTGGTTTCCATCCAGGGCCGGTATCGCTTGAATTTCTTTTGGAGGTTAGCGATTACGATACTCGGATCTTTAGAGGTTTTTATATAGATATTGTCATAATAACGATTACTCATATCCAATTTTAAATACTTTTCAGCCATCAAGGCATGACTACCACCCCAGTTTAAAGAGTTAAAAAATCCAATCACTCTATATATCCGATTGCCCTTTTTCATCCTCAAAGTTAATAGATCACCATTTTGAACTTCCAATTTATCTTTTAAAATAAACGAAAGCATAATATTACGGTCATTATCAAGTTGACGAATGAGTTGCTCCCGATTACCATCAACACTAATATTCCAGTAATCCAAGTAACGGTTGGTATTAATCCCCTGAAGTAAATTGATTCTTTCTTTGGTGCCATCCACTTCAATACGATTAGCAGCGTAAATACCATAAGTATCTTTAACTCCATCAACAGTCCGTATAATACCTTCCAATCTTCGGTCGGCTTGGGGAAACCAGCTCCATACCTCAAAAGTTGCATCTTTAAAAAGATTGGCCACTTCCTTTATAACACTAAAGCTGACGGTGTTAATCATTAAAAGACTTGATATCCCAATTGCCAATAATGAAATATTATTGAGAATGCTTTTATTCTCCCGGAGATTTTTAGCGGCCAACACTCCTTCATTGCCTAAAAGATAAGTATATATATGTTCAAATAGTTTTAAGAACCAAGAGGTTATATAAGGAACCATTATTACAATTGAAGATACAGCCAATAACATCGAAAGAACATCAATATAAAGAGCCCATTGCTTCGGGGCTAAAAAAGGCGCTACTATTGCAAAAATTAATGAAAAAACGCCGATTATTAACCGGAAAGACCGTTTTGGTTTCGGTTTTTCCATGGAATTAAGCACAATATCTTTTACCGAAAATTTAGAGATTTTTACAATCGGAATAAACGAACTTATGAGTGGAATTATCAAGGCTAACACAAAAGTACCTATTAATTGAACCGGGGTAAATTGGATTGATGTTTTTACCCCTCTTAGCCAGGCAGGGGTCATTAAAACCGACATTAGATATAGAATAGCAAAACCTAAAATACAACCGGCTGTTCCGCCAAGGATACCGTAAAAAAGACTCTCCAAAAATAAAACCAGATCGGTCATGCGGCGGGTAGCCCCAATACTTCTAAAAGTTCCGATCACCGGTAATCGTTCCCGAGTGATTACTTTAAAAGATGAATAGATTATAAATACACTCATAAATAAAACTAAAACAACCATGATCAAAAAAGGAGTAGTTACCGATTGAGTATATCGCTTAAGCTCAGCCCATGATACCGGTTCGCGAACCGTATATCGCCGGTACTCCTTGGATAAGTCGCTAATGGTTTCAAAGAGCCTTGAGGGATCTTTCAGCTTAAAGTAGATTACCGAAACCGCTCCGGGAGCGTAGAACATTCCGGCCAAAGTTTCCCGGGGAACTACAGTGGTATTTGATTGACCGTCTTCTTGAAACATACCGTAGGTTTCGGCAATACCGACTACTTCAAAATAATGTTTGTTGCCGTCCATTAATAACTCTATGTACTGTCCGATCCGGAACTGAAATTTATCGGCCAGCTTTCGACTGATAATTATCTTCCTGCCGGTAAAAGGATATAAATTTGCTTCTTGTTTAAGCATATAAGGGTTTATTTTCTGTAAATCCTCTAAATAATATCCTTTGAGGTCAATATTGACGGTTTCTTTTTTGTTATCATAAGTTGCACCGGCTTCAATAGCTCCAACTACGTACTCAAAACGGTCACGGAGTTTTTCCATTTTCCGGATACGGTGAAGCCAGTAGGGAGATTTCTCGTTGGGCCAGATTACGATCTGGGCTGTTCCGAAATATTTCTTTATCCGTTGCATAAATGTCTGTTCAATGGTACCGGAAAGGGCAACCGAAGCAAAAAAAAGAGCGGCTGAAAGGGTAATCGAGAAAAGGATTAAAAAAGTGCGGAATTTTTTTTCAATGATATTACGAATAATAAAATGGATAATGATCGCCATAACTATAACCTCATTTTTCCGGAGGGGCCAACTCCGGCGGAGTCGGAATTCCGGGTGATACCTCTTGAATGATTCCCATTTTTACATAAATAGGCCGGATTGATTCGCGTAAAGACGGCAGTTTCCAGGCAAAAAACAGTGAACCAATAATGGAAACCAACCCACTAAGCATTAATGTAACCGGAACACCCAGACTATTAGCCAAACCTCCGACAAGCAAACTCCCGAACGGCGCCATTCCCATAAAAGCCATAGTATAAATACTCATTACCCGGCCCCGTTTATTATCATCTACAATAGTTTGTAATACCGTATTACTGGAGGCCATTTGCATAATCATCCCAAAACCGGTTATTAAAAGTAAAATAAAAGAAAACCACAGGCTCCGTGATAGAGAAAAGATTAATAAACTAAAACCGAATAATCCTCCGGCAAAAGGTAGCATCGAGAATAAACCGCGGACACTCCGCCGGGCAGCCAGATAAATGGCTCCAATTAAAGCCCCTAAACCGGCAGCGCCCATTAAAAATCCCAAAGTATGGGCTCCGCCATGCAAAACTTTGGTGGCCACTATCGGCATTAATACCATATAGGATGACCCCATCAAACTGATTAAGGCTAAGAGTAATATAATCGCCCGAATCGGCGGAAAAGCAAACGCGTATGAAAAACCTTCTTTTAATCCTTTGATAACATCCGGTCTATGGGTAGTAACTTTTTGGGAAACTATTTTCATTAAAATCAAAGAAAGAATAACCGCCAGGTAGCTTAAACCATTTATTAAAAAACAAAAACCTTCCCCAACCAAACTAATTAATATGCCGGCAATTGATGGTCCGATAAGTCTGGCGGAATTTACCATGGTGGAATTTAAGGCTATAGCATTACCTAAATCACTCTTATCCTCTATCATTTCAACTATAAAAGACTGACGGGCCGGGATATCAAAAGCATTAATCAGCCCTAAAAAAATACTTAAAATTATTATCTGCCATACGGCTATCATATTGGTCAAAACTAATACCGCTAATAATAACGCCTGGATCATTGAAAAAATTTGAGTAAAAATAATCATCCGGTGCCGGTTCCAATGGTCGGCCAATACTCCGGCAAACGGAGCCAATAAAAACGTGGGTATCTGGCTGGTAAACCCGACAACTCCTAATAAAAAAGCTGATTTAGTCAATCGATATACCAACCAGCTCATTGCGATCTGTTGAATCCAGGTTCCTACTAACGAAATGCTTTGCCCGGCGAAAAAAAGCCGGAAATTAGGATACTTTAAAGCCCGAATTACCGATTTCCAGTCCGCCATTCTGTTTAAAATCCGGGATAGATTCATTTTATTTTAGCCTCGATGTAAGATGAGGGATTTTCATAATTAAGAATCCCGACATTTTGCTACAATATATTGATAGTCACATTTGGGTTGTTCACTATATATTGTAGCTAAAATTAAATTTAGGTAATTATGAAATTCCCTTAGATATGTAAGTTCAAAAATATTTTTCACCACTGAGACACTGAGGATATTTTTTTTATTTTTTAAGCGATAATCAGTTGATGGAAAATAACAGTTTTAGTTAACATTAGTATTAACGTTATTCCAGCAAAATCCCTTCAATATTAGGATGAAATTTTTATTAAAAATGGAAGGAACTTTAAAATACTACATCTATGGAGTGGTAACGTATCAATTGGAAACTAGTTCCCAATTGATGCGTTATTTCCAGTAAAATTACTATAAAGCAGCTTGAACAATGTAGCAGTATTGAAAATTGTAATCTAAAATAATATTCACGGCTTGACGAGATATGATATTTAGTATATTTTTGGAGTATAGAACTTATACGAAGCATTCGAGGGATCAGGATAATGAATGAAATAGAAAAAATTATCTCCAGTTGTGAACTATGTCCCCGGAATTGTCATGTTGACCGGAGCAAAGGAGAGTTGGGTTTTTGCGGCGCCGGAACCCGGGTTAAAGTCGCTAAGATATCTTTACATCACTGGGAAGAACCTCCCATATCCGGAGAAAACGGGTCCGGAACCGTCTTTTTTACCGGTTGTAATCTTAAATGTTCTTTCTGCCAAAACTACCGGATCAGCCAAGAAGGGGTTGGACTGGAGATGGATATCGATGATTTGGCGGAGAAATTTCTTTATCTGCAATACAATGGCGCCCATAATATCAACCTGGTAACCCCGGTTCATTATGTTCCGCAAATTGCCGCTGCCATTAAAATGGCCAAACTGATGGGGTTAACTGTTCCTATTGTCTATAATACTTCGTCTTATGAAAAAGTGGAAACTTTAAAAATGTTGGAGGGCTTAATCGATGTTTATCTCCCCGACTTGAAATGCGTCTCCCCGGAGCTAGGACGGTTGTATTTTAACGCCCCTAATTATTTTGCCTTCGCCAGCTCGGCTATTCTGGAGATGATCCGGCAGATCGGTCCGGTGATAACCGATGATCGGGGAATTATTAAATCAGGTGTGATAGTTCGGCACTTAATTTTGCCCGATGGAGTCCATGATTCTTTCCGGTGTCTGGAATGGGCCCGGGAATACCTGCCAACCGGAGTTTATGTCAGCCTGATGGCCCAATATATCCCCTATTATCATGCCTTCCAGCGTCCGGAGTTAAGCCGGAAGATAACCCGGGAAGAATACGAGATTGTGGTAAGTAAAATGGAAGAGCTGGAGTTTGAGGATGGTTTTGTCCAAGGCCTGGAGTCGGCTACCGATGAATATGTGCCGGATTTTAATTTATCCGGAGTGAAATAAGCAGAATTCAGTAATCAGGAGTCTGGAGTCTGGAGATGAATTTTAAATTTTGAATTTAGAATTCAGAATCGGAATCCAGAAGCCTGAATTGCAGTCATTGAGGCCTATTTTTAATATAAGAAACCCACCGACGAATAGGTTGAAATTTTTATAATCAACTGGGTATTAATTGCCGAAATATTATATATAAGGATTTTTTACATTCGAAATAAATTCAAAAAATTTGAGGGGGTCAATCACATGGACGTTAAATTGATGACTACTCAGCAGCAGGCGTCATATTCGGAGCTAACAATTAAAAACAGTACCATCAAAAAAGAAAAGAACTTGAGTATCCTACTGCAAACGGATTTGCAGGTAGATACGTACCAATCACAGCAACCGCAGAAAAAAGTAACCTATGATAACCCAACCGTCAAACCGGATATGGAAACCGTCTCCAAGCTGATGGAAGAAAGCGATCAAGCCTTCAATCATTTGAAGCAGATTGTCACTGAAATGTTAAGACGGCAAGGGTTGGAGTTCCGGGACATCAAAGCTATTAAGCCTGAAGAACTTGAAGAGATCGAGATTGATGAAACCGCCCGGAAAGAAGCCGAAGCGATGATCGCCGAAGGCGGCGACTACAGCGCCGAAAATGTCAGCGACCGGATTGTCGACTTTGCCAAGGCCATCTCCGGCGGTGATAAATCTAAATTAGGCCTCTTAAGAGCCGCTATTGAAGCAGGATTTAAAGCCGCTGAAAAAACTTTTGGAGATGAACTGCCGGATATATCCAAAGAAACACACCAATTGATAATAGATAAGCTGGATGCCTGGGAGAACGAGGGCAAGGTTTCGGAGACGGAAGACGGGCCGCCGGAAACAACGGTAGAGATTGAGGCTTATACTGTGACTGAAGTGAAGGTTTCGGTGGAAAGTAAATAAAATTACGTAACATTCATTTGTAATCATTAAAACCTATGTCCTTGTGTTATATACAATGATATGGGTTTTTGTTTTTAAGAGGGCTCTATGCTGTTACCAGCGTCCGGCGGAGTGAAAACGGCGATATTGGAAACGATATTATGAAAGCCTGGGGCCGGTTTCGAAATTGGTTGACGGTTAGTAAGTTTGTCCACGGTGGGCATCAATGGATGGAAGAACACCTGGACTTCGATGATGAGGTTAACCATAACGGCACAGTCGACTTATATATGCCGATTGCTCCAAAGCGCTTATAGAATTATAATTACATAGAAAATACTTTAAGAAATTTAGACGAACCACCAATGAACACGAATTTACACTAATAAAACCTTTAATAAAGAACCGGTCTAAAGTTAATTCGTGTTCATTAGTGTTAGGTAGCGGTTCATAAATACCTTATTTTCCTTCTTCCATGTATTCCGGAAGCCAGGATGGAGGACTGCAAAGCAGACCCGAAAACAATTGTATAAATTAACAAAAAATAGGCAGCTCAAACCTGCAGCCACCTATTTCTTCATAATAAAATGTTTTTAATTGTCAATTATCAATTCTCAATTGTCAATTATTCTTACTCTTCATCCTCAGTCATATGCTTCTTAGCTTCGGCAATGATCGCTTCGGCTTGATGGCTCGGAACCTCATCATAATGATCGAAGTTCATAGTAAAGTCAGCCCGACCTTGAGTCATGGAGCGGAGGTCAATCGCATACTTAGCCAACTCGGACTGGGGCGCTAAAGCTTTAACGATCTGGAACTTGCCGGACGGTTCCATTCCCAGGATCTTACCGCGTTTTTTATTCAAGTCGCCGATAATATCCCCCATGAACTCTTCCGGAACGGTAACCTCAATATGCATAACCGGTTCCAACAAGATTGGTTTAGCATCCATAAAGCCTTTTTTGAAGCCTAAAGAAGCGGCGATTTTAAAGGCCATTTCCGAAGAGTCAACCGGATGGTAAGAACCATCATAGAGAGTTACTTGAACGTCAACCACCGGATAACCGGCCAAAACTCCTTTTTCCATGGTCTCATGAAGCCCTTTTTCAACTGCCGGAATATAGTTGCGTGGTACGGCGCCGCCGAATATTTTATCAACAAACTCAAAACCACTACCGGATGGTAATGGACTAAGCTCTAACCAAACATGACCGAATTGGCCGCGGCCACCGCTTTGTTTTTTGTGTTTGCCTTCAGACTTAACCGTTCCTTTAACTGTTTCCTTATATGAGATTTTCGGCTCTTTTAAAGTAACTTCCACGCCAAACTTCTTATGCAATTTACTGGTAATAACCTCAATATGCAAATCACCCATACCGGAAGCGACAATTTCATGGGTAACCGGATCTTTGTGAACTTCAAAAGTCGGATCTTCTTCGGTTAAACGGGCCAGACCATTACCGATCTTATCTTCATCACCCTTGGCTTTCGGTTCTACCGCCAGAGAAAGTTTCGGGGTCGGAAAATTAATCGGCTCAAAAGTGATTGGTTTATCTTTATCGCAAATGGTGTGTCCGGTAAAGGTATCTTGTAATTTGGCCACAGCTCCAAGATCTCCGGCTCCAAGCTCTGTAACAGGTTCCTGACTTTTACCTTTAATAACAAATAATTGGCCAATCCGCTCGTTAGTGCCTTTATTGGCGTTAAAAACTTGAGAATCGGATTTAATAATTCCGGAAAACACTCTAAAAAGTGTCAGTTTACCTACAAATGGGTCGGCCATCGTCTTAAATACCAAAGCCGAGAAAGGATCGCTATCGCTTGGTCTCCGTTTTTCTTCCGCTTTCGTTCCGGGATTGGTCCCCTTAATTTCTCCCCGATCAACCGGTGAAGGAATGAACTCGCTTATAACGTCCAGAACATTGCTGATGCCGATTTGTTTAAGTGAAGAAGCAGCCAAAACCGGGACCAGTTTACCGTTAATTGTACCCTTTCTGGCGCCGCTCATCAGTTCTTCCTGAGTCAACTCTTGCCCTTCCAAATATTTAGTCAGTAAATCATCATCGTTCTCGGCTACCGACTCCATCAACATCATCCGGTATTCTTCAACCGAACTTGCCATATCAGCCGGGACCGATTTTTCAACCATCTTTCCGCCTTCCGGGACATAAGCTTTATTCTTGAGAATATCTACAACTCCTTGGAATTTATCGGCAGCGCCGATCGGAAGCTGAACCGGGATAATCTGCGTACCGAATCTTTCACGTAAAGCTTTTACAGCTCCGTCAAAGTTGGCATTTTCACGATCCATCTTATTAACAACAATAATCCGGGCTAGATTAACCTCTTCCGCATAACTCCAAGCTTTTTCGGTACCTACTTCCATACCGGATACTGCACAAACAACTATACAAGCAGAGTCTACCGCTCTAATAGCTCCTTTAACCTCACCTACAAAATCGAAGAAACCGGGGGTATCCACCAAATTTATTTTATGTTCATTATATTCCAAAGGCGCCATTGCGGCGGCAATACTTATTTTTCGCTTGATTTCCTCAGGATCGTGATCCATTGTCGAGTTTCCGTCATCCACTTTGCCAAACCGGTCAATAGCCTTAGCTGAGTACAGCATTGCTTCTGACAACATTGTTTTACCACAGCCGCCATGGCCTAATAAAACTAAATTTCTAATTTGCTCTACTTTGAATTTTTTCAATACATACCCTCCTCCAGAATTCAGCGTTTAAGAAGCCTCATCAGTAAATACGCCGGAAATAGATTAAATATTCCTCATCTTATCTCCTAAAACGTGAATTCTATGATGAAACTCGCTGGTTTTTAGTTTCGTTAACTATTCGGTTAACAATATAGGATAAAGTAAATTAGATTTGCATTCTATTACTAGTTATAATAAGTTAAATTAACTCATTAATGTTTCCATCATGGCCGGCTTTAGGGACATGATGTATAAACAGAAATTTAATTTAACTTATATTAAAGCCGAATGTTAATAATATCAAATCTATCTTTACTTTATCCTATTACAATTGTAAAAATTTAAATTAAATTTACTAACTTTTAGTATTCCATCATGGCCAGCTTAATGGACATGATATATTAATAGAAATTTAATTTAATTTTTATATTCGTTAACTATTCGATTTAACTTATATATTTCCTTCTTTCCAAAAAATTTTTTACAGCTAATCACACCGCTTCTTAACTAAACTTTCTAAAGCTTAATTCAGCACATGCAGCTGAGATATAAAATTTTGGCAATAAGAAATTTAAGATGATTGGAATAAAAAGAGTTTAACCCGTTATAATAATAATGAGCCACTTAGTTTGGAGAATGGACTAACGGTTGATTGCCCTGAGGGTTTACCCTCCATAAAAGGCAAAGCCGACAATGCTTAACGGATAATTCCGTGATGCTTGTCTTGCCGGCGAGATAATAGTAGTTTTTTGCTTGGTACTATTATCTATAAGTGCATGCACGGTTACCGTTTCTCTCCAATCTAAGCCTCTTGCCCGTCCTTTAAGGACGGGCTTTAATTATTTAGGAAAGCGCTGATTAATCCGATTTTGTGCGAGCAAATATGCGGCATTAGGCATTTTGCGAAGCATAATACAAAATGACTCCTCCAAAAACCTGTTGTCTAATACCTGTCGCCTTTGTCTCATGATTTTTGTTTAATTAGCATTTAACCCTTCTATAAGTAGTAATTTTTCTTTGTTGTCTTTAAAAGGAATTCCCTTTTTTAAATCCTCAAGCTCCAACTTAGGTAAATCTTCTATTAAGATAGGAATCTCTTCTTTAACTGGTCCAGGTTTTTTAGGGGTCCCGCTAAATACTACTATTTTTTCATCTAATATTCCTAGAAACCGATTTTTTTGACAACTTGCACAAAATTCCGGGATCTCCTGAATATATACTCTCCTATGACCGCTGATCTTTTTTAAAATATAATCCTGAAGATTCAATACTTCTTTATTCAACATTTTTTCAGAAGAAAATTTTTTCTCTTCGGACTCTGTATGTCCACAGAGGGTATAAATTTTATCCAATTTTAAAAACCAAACCGTATTAGCCAGTGAAGGAGTAATTATCTTCTGAAATAATTTTTTTACTTCCGGTTGCCGTCCGGCTAAAAAAATACTGATCACCACGATTGTACAAATTAATGCCACTCGAATTATAGATAAAGAGATATTAAAAACCTTGGTTTTCAAGTTAAACCCTCCTCTATACAAGGGATAGCTTAACCAAATATGGAAGAATTATTACTATATGAGGGATTTTCATAATTAAAAAATTTAACATTTCAATACAATATATTGATAGTCGCAACTACGCTATTCACTATATATTGTATCAAAAACTCAATTAAGGTAATTATGCAACTCCCTTATATACTAAACTGTTATAAAAAAGAAAAAGAGTCTGTATATGGACTCCAAAACTATTTAGCATATTAAATTGGATTTGTCTCAAAAACAAACAACAAATGAATACCTATCAAATCCCTGATAAAACCTTTTTAATAGGCCCTTGGGGATCAATTATATTTATTATTTGATTATAGGGAATTACAAACTCCAAAACTCCATAATAACCGGGTGTATAAACATAGGGCTGGTAGTAAATCACCAAACTGTCGGGGGTTAAATAAAAGTCCGCCTCATCCTCAATCCCGGTAAATGGTTTTAACATCGGAATTTGACGGGTAATTATCTCCGCTTGGATAAGTTTAGTTAGCTCGGATCGATAATCCGTTCCGACCCGGAATAATTCATTAAAACAATATATATGACCTGTGTATAGGTTTACAGTTACTGAACTAACTCCGGTAACTCCATGAGCGGCCATCTCCGGATAAAAATAGTCTTCAAACCGGAGACTCAAAATCCCATTTTTATTTAAAGTAGTCTTATAACTACTATTTGCTTCGATAACCGGCATACCCGGATCATAATCGGGAATAGCCTGATAAGCAGTTTTTTTTATTACTGAGTTTACTTTCTTTTGTATTTTACCAGAAAGGTTCGTTACCCTTGGATAAGTGGTACCGCTCTGTTTTAATTCCGCTCTTAGATTGTCAATATAAGATTTCACTATCACAATCCTCCTTAAAAATTTTCAAAGCTATTATTAGCTTATGGGTATTTAACAGGATTGTGACTATTGCCGTAAATCATTATTTTACTGATGATTTTAAATTTCATAATACCTTAAAGAAACTATTTCGAAAAGAACGTAATAATTCCTGGCTAAAATAGAAACATCATAAAATTGCAAACCATTTTATAAAAAATCAACCTATATTTGGGTTATGATACATCTTACTTTTATAATACTTTTAACTATTTCAAGTAGTATAAAGTAGTATAAAGTAGTATAAAGTAGTATAATAGATATATATGTTGATTTACTGAAAAATTTGTGCTATTTATTTTATTCAAAAAAGTTTATGAAACCATAAAATACGCGGATGCATGGAAATTTTTAGGTAATTTTATTAGTATATCAGTTAATTTTATATTTATTTAAGGAGAACAAACGAGATGAAAAATGCCGAAGTAATTAATTTAATTGCACCTTGTGGGACTCATTGCGGTCTTTGCGAATGTTATAAAGCCAAAGATGACTCCGGCTTAATGGAATATTTGTTATCAAGAGGTTTTAAAAAAGAAAGCCTGCCATGTCCCGGATGTAGAGCGCTTAAGGGAAACTGTCCTGCTATTATTGGCGCCTGTGAAACTTATACCTGTATGACCAATCATAACATCGAGTTTTGTTATGAATGCCAAGAATTTCCCTGCGCCAAATTAAACCCGGCCGCAGACCGCGCTAATATTTTGCCCCATAATATTAAAATCTTCAACTTGTCTTTCATAAAAAATCAAGGCATAGAAAAATTTCTGGAAAAAGCAGCAGAGATTCGAGAAAGATATTATAAAGGAAAAATGGCAATTGGGAAAGGACCGCAGATTTAATCAGTGTATAGTTTACAATGTATAGTTTACAGTTTATAGTGTATAGTTTATAGTTAAAAGATAATAAACCTAAGTTATGTTTTTTTAACTGTCAACTGTCAATTGTCAACTAAAAAAATTAAGTCTCCCGGGTGAATCAGGCCGCATTGCAACACCCGGGTGAAAATTCCTTCGTTCGGCATAATGCACTCGCCTATTTGGTTAAATATGGCGCACTTTTGGTGGCATTCCTTACCGATCTGGGTTACTTCCAAGATGGCATCTCCTATCCGGAGTTTGGCGCCGATTTTTAATTCATATAATGTAATATTCTCAGTGGTAATGTTCTCGGCAAATTTTCCCGGAGTAAGGTCTTTAATTCCTAGCGCGGCCATCTTTTCAATACTTTCCTGCCCCAGCAAACTTACCTGCCGGTGCCAGTCACCGGCATGGGCATCGTCTTTCAGTCCGTAATTTGCAACGAGTTCACCAACTTGGACCGGTTGTTTTGGTATTCCCTTTTTAAAGCTAATGTTAATAGATACCACCCGTGGCTGTTTTAAATTACTTCCCGTCATTTTTTTTATGCTCCAATTTAGAGGTATTAGCAGTATAAGTGCCACTCTGCCCACCGGTTTTTTTCACTAATCTGATATTCTCAATAATCATACCCCGGTCTACCGCTTTCAGCATATCGTAAATTGTTAACGCAGCTACTGAAACAGCGGTTAAAGCTTCCATCTCCACTCCGGTACTCCAATTACATCCGGCAGTAGCCTGAATAGATATCCCACAATCTTCGGTATCAATTGTAAAATCCACTTTTATCAAATTCAACGGCACTTGATGGCATAACGGGATTAGTTCGGAAGTGCGTTTAGCCGCCATAATTCCAGCTATTCTGGCCGCCGCCAGAACATCCCCTTTAGGAGCGCCATTTGAAACCATTTTTAAAGTAGTGAATTGCATTTTAACAAATCCGGCAGCTATAGCTTCCCGGACCGTATTATCTTTCCCGGAGATATCAACCATCCTGGCGTTTCCTTTATTATCAATATGAGACAACTCCATTAATCAACCTCCGATGGCGGCCATTGTCCGGTTGGAAACAAAACCGCAGTCCAAATGGTGTTCAAATGGTTTCTTTAAAATAGTTTTTTGAAGAAAACCGCTTAATTTAGCCGGTTCATTTCTTAAAACCGGTAAGATATTAATTTCGTTGTTATTCCCCAGACAAAGCTTGAGTTTGCCATCACAGGTGATTCTTACCCGATTACAAGTTCCACAAAATTTATGGCTCATCGGGCTGATAAAACCAATCCGGCCTTTATATCCGAAGATTTGATAATATTCGGCCACCTGCTTGCCGTTATCCGATATTTTTTGCAGTCGCGGACGAACGCCAATAATTTCAGCACTGTAAATAATCCGGTTAAAATACTCGGTACTAAAACTTCCAAGCGGCATCAGCTCAATAAATCTAATATCTATTGGATATTCTTTGGTTAATCCGATAAAATCATCAATCTCCCCGTCATTAACACCCTTAATTAGGACCACATTTATTTTAACCGGTGACAATCCGGTTTTAATAGCTGCTTCAAGACCGTTTAAAACTCTTTTTAAATTACCGCCACCGGTAATTTCCGAAAATTTGTCGCTATTGAGCGAATCTATGCTGATATTTACTCTCTTTAAACCGGCCTCTTTTAAAGGTTCGGCCATTTCAGCCAAATGAAGTCCGTTGGTGGTCATGGCAATCTCGGAAATACTCTTTATCTCTGCTATTTTAGCGATTATTTCCGTTAAATCCGGACGGAGCAATGGTTCACCACCGGTGATTCGGACTTTTTTTAGGCCAAGTCCAGCCATAGTCCCAGTGATAAAACCGATCTCATTCGGAGTTAAATACTCCCGGCAGCTTGAGGGCGGGAGATTATGAACTCCGGGCTCTGCCGGAGAACAATATATACAGTTAAGATTGCAATTCTGGGTTACCGATATTCTTAAATAATTGATCTCCCGGCCGTATCCATCAAGCATTAATTACCTCACGTGTTTTTATTAGATATAGGGCATAAGGCACGCGGTATGGTTTAGTTCTTGTTTCAAGTTAAGTTATAGACGCTAGATACATACCTCAATAATATAAACATTATACCCCAATACCATGGGGATGAAACTATAAAATTATAACAACTTATGTTAGAATAAGTTTACCGGTATAAGATTTTTTAGTTCACTTTTACCTCATTCCTGGCGCCTCGTGCTTAAATTTTATTGAAAGGAATGATTTTTGTTGATTAAATACAGCATTTTAATTGCCAGTGATAAAAGCGCTGCCGGGCTACGCCAAGATGAGAGCGGTAAAACAATTCAAGAGATGATGGCTGGCACCGGAGCTAAATTGCTTGACTACCGGATTGTCCACGATGAACGGGTCATGATTGCCGATTCGCTGATTCAAATGTGTAACGATGGTTCCAATCTTATCCTTACTTCCGGCGGAACCGGTTTTTCACCCCGTGATGTCACTCCTGAAGCGACTCTTGATATAATCGAGCGTCAAGCACCTGGTATCCCGGAAGCCATCAGGGCCAAAAGTCTGGAAATCACCCCTCGGGCGATGCTCTCCCGGGCTGTTGCCGGAATCCGTGGCCAATGCCTGATAATCAACCTCCCCGGCAGTCCTAAAGCAGTTCAGGAAAGCTTGACAGTAATTCTGCCGGTTTTGGAACATGCAGTGGGGATTCTTATAGGAACTAGTGGTGAATGCGGACGAGACTCAGGCACTAGGGACTAGGCAACAGGCAACAGTGTTGAAAGTTGACCTTTGTACCCTAACCACAGACCCCCTTGCCCCGTAAAGGGAAGTTAAAATGGAAAATGGTAAAGGAAAAATTGATTTTATTTTACACTTTAAACTTTTCTCTTTTCACTTTTAAAAATGGGGCTAGGGTCGCTCTTAGACATCAATATCCTTACAACTTCATCATTCCCGAAATACAGGTCGCTTTCAATCAGTCCCTGTTCCCTGTTGCCTATTACCTGCTCCCTTTCAGCCCCATCAACACCTTCTCCGGAGTTATCGGTAAATCTTTAATCCGGACTCCGACGGCGTGGTAGACTGCGTTGGCGATGGCGGCGGGCGGGGTGTCGATCCCGATCTCGCCTACCGATTTGGCGCCGTATGGACCGGATGGTTCATAACTATCGGCAAATTCCACTATGATATTATTTATGTCCCGGCGATTGGGAATATTATAAAACATAAGGTTATTGCTTAGTAGTTTCCCCTGGTCGGAATATCTTACTTCTTCAAACATAGCCATGCCTATACCCTGGACCAACCCACCTTCGGCCTGGACTCGGGCCAAATTCGGATTGATGGTGGTACCGCAATCAATTACCGCTACATAATTTAAAAGGTCAACTTTGCCGGTCTCCGTATCCACTTCAACTTCAGCCAAACCTACCATATATGGCGGCGGAGATTTCTGCCCGACATAAGAATCGGAAGCCACTAATTGTTTCTGATTGGCATGATAGTACAAACCGGTGGCCAGATCGTTTAAGGTTATTGCACCTTTTCCATCATTGCGCCTGATTTCTATCCCGTCAAACTCAACTTCACCGTCATTGACCCTTAATTTCCGGGCTCCTTCGGTTAGGATTAATTGACGCATATTTTCAGCGGCTTTTTTGACGGCATTACCGGAAACATATGTGGTACTTGAGGCATAAGCCCCTTTATCAAATGGAGTAAGATCGGTGTCAGATGAATAAACAATAATATTCTCCGTGGCTACTCCCAAAGCTTCAGCGGCGATCTGGGCCAAAATAGTGTCACTGCCGGTACCGATATCGGTAGCGCCTATCTGTAAGTTAAAAAAGCCGTCATCGTTCAGTTTAATCACTGCCGAAGCCATGTCAATATTGGCAATACCGGATCCCTGCATGGCAATGGCCATACCAACGCCGCGGACTTTATTGGGAGCAACCTCTTGCCGGGGGAATTTTTCCGGCCAGCCAATCAACTCCATCCCCCGGCGCAGACAATAATCAAGCTTACAACTTTCAATGGTCATGGCGACCCCTTCGCCGCCCTCACCCATTATTTCAAATATAGGTGAAGTTTCACCTTCAGCGATCATGTTTTTACGCCGCAACTCCTCCGGACTGATCTTTAACTCCTCGGCCAACTGGTCCATCGCCGACTCCAGGGCAAAAAGTCCTTGAATCGCCCCGTATCCTCGGTAGGCGCCTGCCGGAACATGATTGGTATAAACTACTTTACCGTCAAATCTAACAGCCTCCACTTTGTTATAAAGTGGTAAAGGTTTGGAACCGGCTCCCATTAATACAGTAAGGGCATGCTCACCATAGGCTCCGGTATCGGATAATACTTTAAAATCAATAGCTTTCAGCTTACCGTCTTTGGTTGACCCTAGAATAACGTCGAACCGCATCGGATGTCTGGTAAAGGTGGCTTCGAAGACTTCTTTTCTGGTATAAGTCAATTTAGCCGGACGGCCGGTTTTTTGAGTAACCGCTGCTACCAACAGCTCGCCGTGCATGGTCTGTTTACCGCCGAACCCACCCCCGATCCTGGGTTTAATCACCCGGATATCCTTCCGGGGTATTCCCAAGGCCTGACCGACAACCCGCCGGGTATGAAAGGGCGTCTGGGTTGAACTGATAATAGTCAACCGACCATGCATATCATAATAAGAAACGGCTATATGCGGTTCCATCATTACATGAGCCTGCGCTTGAGTATAATAGCGGTCCCGAATGACAACTTCACATTCCTTCAGAGTCTGATCCACATCGCCAACGTTCATTTGATATGAGGCGGCAATATTTTTGGCGGCATCCATTCCAATATCGAATTTTGAATGGGCTTCCGGTTCCGGGTGCAGTATCGATGGATTTCCTTCGGCCTGTTCATAATCAAGGACCGGTTCCAAGAGTTCATATTCAACTTCTATCAAATTTAAGGCTTCTTCGGCGAGCCGTTCCGAAACAGCCGCCACTATAGCCACTTCATCTCCGCAATATCGTACGTATTCATCGAGGATGAATTTATCATATGGTGATGGCTCCGGGTAACCCTGACCAGCCCTGGTATGAACGGAGCGAGGTAAATCTATATAGGTTAAAACGCAAACTACTCCCGGTAATTGCAGTGCTTTTTCAGTATTAATATTTTTAATCCTGGCAAAAGCATGAGGACTACGCAATACTTTTAAAATCAAAGCATTTTGAGGGGCCAAATCGTCGGTATAGGCCGGCCGGCCCATCATCAATCCTTTACCATCCAGTTTATGAACTCCTCTGGTTACCTCTTTCATAAACTCACCCCCAGGTACTTTTTGACCGCTCTAAGTTGGCTGGGATATCCGGTACACCTACATAGGTTACCGGCTAGATAGTCTTTTATCTGCTCTTCGTTGGGATGGGGAAGTTCTTTTTTCAAAGCCAGTATAGTTAAGGCAAAACCCGGATTACAATAACCGCATTGATCAGCCCCTTCTTCACCCATAAAGTTGGCCAGTTCCGTTACTTCCTGTGGTACGCCCTCAACGGTGGTAATACTATGACCTTCAGCCTTAGCCGCAAAAAACGAACAGGACATTATTGGAGCCCCATCCAGTAAAACGGTGCAAACCCCACAAGAACCGGTATCACAACCTCTTTTTACACTAAGGCAACCATAGCGCCTTAAAACTTCCAACAAAAATTCATGAGGTTCAATTTCCAAAAAAGTAGCTAATCCGTTTAAGGTAACAGCGATTTTCATGGTTGCACCTCCATAAGCGTTCTTTTTACCAGGACCCGGCAAAGTTGCCGGCGGTATTCCGCCGAGGCCCTCCGATCATTGGTAAACTCCAATTCGGTTGCAGCGAGATCGGCAGCTTTTTCCGCTGCTTCCGGGGTTAGCGGCTGATTATTCAAATACTCCATAGCTTTAGTTGCCAAAGCGGCTACTCCGGCCCGACCGCCTACCGCAATCTTATATCCGGCTGTGTTTTTAGAAACAGCGGTACATAAAATCGGCAGACTGCCGGAAGAGTTCCGAAACGCTTTATAAGAAGCCCGGAGCGGTTCTTTGGCGAGTATTACTTTTTCCAATACATCCTTGATACTCCCGGCAGCTAAAAAATCCGGCAGCGCTAAAATGCCGTTTTTATATAATTGCACCCGGCAATCCAAAACCATCAAACAGGTAATCAGCTCTGAAAATCCATACCGGCCCCAAACGGTTCCACCGACCGAGACCATATTTTTGATTTGGACCCCCGGAAGATTGGCTAGGGTTGCCGGTATGAGGCCATCCAGGTTCTGTTGAAGGATTGGCTCCTGCTCCAATTGGCGGAAGCTGGCCATAACGCCAATTTCAATTGTATTATCAGTCTCCCGGATATAATCCAACCCGGCTTTGGAGAGATCGATAGCTGTCCCAATTTTTCTGGAAGCCAACCGTAAAAAGAACCCCCCTCCGATTACCGCCGGATTTTCCCCGGTAGTCAAGAGAGAATATGCTTCCGCCACACTATTGGGTTTGACATATTCTTTAATAGTTATCATTACTCACCAGCTCCTTAGAACTATTTAATCATTCAGCCACAGAGGCACAAAGACACCGAGAATAACATTTTTAAATTTCTTTTTTACTCTGTGCCTCCGTGTCTCTGTGGCAATAATATTTTTTATTTTCCTAATCCAACAGTTGGTTCCTTGCCGCATAATGGACAATCGGGTTTTTTATCCCATTTAACCTCGCGAAAACTGGTTTTTAAAGCGTCGAAAATGATAATTCTACCGGAGACGATTTCACCGTTCCCCAGTATGAGCTTTATCGCTTCCAGCGCCTCGGCGGTTCCGATAATTCCAGCTGTTACTCCTAAGATTCCCGGTTCGGGAATAACCTCTTGTGGCGGATTGGGATACAAACATCTGTAACAAGGTGTTTTATCCGGGATGATGGTCATTAATATCCCGTCATAACCGGAGACTGCTCCCTCAACCACTGGTTTATTAAAAAAGTAACAATTATCACTTATTAGATACCTGGAGTTAAAATTATCGGTAGCATCAATAACCAGATCATAACCGGCTAAAACTTCTTCAATGTTATCAATTGTCAATCGGGTATTATGCTTATTAATCCTTACCAACGGATTGAAACGGCTGATTTTTTCAGCTGCCGAATCCGTTTTCAACCTACCGATATCCTCAGTGAAATGTAATATTTGCCGGTTGAGGTTGGACGGACTAACCGTATCAAAATCAATTATTCCCAGCGTACCAACCCCGGCGGCAGCCAGATAAAACAGCGCTGCCGAACCGAGCCCCCCAGCGCCGGCTACCAAGACTTTAGCCGCAGCCAGTTTTTTTTGGCCTTTGGTTCCGATACCTTCAAGTGTTAATTGCCGGGAGTAACGGAGTAGCTCTTCATTTTTATCCCTACCGGACAAATTTTCAGCCCCCTCCGACTATCTTGATTATTTCCAGATTATCATCCTCATTCAAAGTTATCCGGGACCATTCTTCTCTAGGTGGGGTAGTAAAATTCCACTCGATAATCACCAATTTGGTGTCAATTGCTTTATATTTCAAATAATCACTGACTGTCATAGGTTGCTGTAATTCTTCAATTTTCCCGTTAACCATGAGCTTCATTAGTGATATAAACCTCATTCTTTTTAGGGTATAGGCTAAAAGCGCGAGGCGATAGGCGAAAGTAAAAAATAAAGAACTAATTTAATAATAAATAAATCCAACACCGTAACCATTTAATTTTTTTTGTTTTTTGCCTTTATACTGTCGCTTTGGCCTATCACCTTTCGCCTCTTCTAAACAAAAAGATACCGATAATTCTGATAAGCAGACCAGATCAAAACTTCAATTTCTTTGGGAATGGCTCCGTTGCATTTTCCTGTCCGGTCGAATTCCACTGTAACCGTATTGTCGTCTAGTCTGACTTCAAAACGGTTTGCGGCGGCATCGGTTAGGAGAAATCCGGCATTCCGACTATCATCGAAATCGGCTTTATTCCGGAAAAGAGTGAATTTATCCTGATACGGAGCTCCTTGGTACGGACAAAAAGTCTGACAATTCCCGCATTCGTTGCACATACCGTCCAGATGTAATATTTGATTGGAGCAATTTAGGTTCCCATCCGACACTTTAACTTGGAAATTAGCTCTATTAGGACAAACCTCGACACATATATTGCAAACTAAATCGCATTCAAGACACCTGTTATTCTCATTAGCAGGATTACCGGCCGGTTGCAATACTCCTTTTTTTATGCCGATTTCTTTGATTCGATTTTTGTTCTTAGATTTCCTGTCCGGATTCAAATTATCTTTATTCTCTCTGGCAAGAACTTCTTTAGCAAATCTGGTACCGTCGGCTATTGCTTCCACAATGGTGGCCGGTCCCCTTAAAGTATCGCCACCGATAAAAACTCCGGCAATATTAGTTTCATTGGTTTCCGGATTTACTTCAATCCAGCCTTTGTTACCCAACTCCAATCCATTTCGGGTTAATAATTCTGTATTTATTTTTTCACCCACTGCGGCAATAACGTTATCAACCGGTAACTCTATAAATTCGCCCGGCACCGGTTCAGTAATTCTTCTGCCATTATTATCGGGAGTTCCAACTCTCATACGTTGACACTTTAAAATACCGTTCGCAAAAGCCACTGGAACCAAGAGCTCTTTAAATTCCACCCCTTCATCCATAGCTAAACGAAGCTCTTCCGGATCAGCCGGCATATATTTACGGGTCCGGCGGTAAATCAGATAAACATCTTCAACGCCAGGTACCCGTTTGGCGGCTCTGGCGGCGTCCATTGCCGAATTGCCCGCCCCGATAACCGCTATTCTTTGACCGATTTGCAAAGTATCCGGATTTTTATTGAAAGCTTCCAAAAACTCCAGAACATTGATAATCTCCCGGTCATTAGCTTCCAATTTTAACTGACCGGGTTTCCAAGCGCCAATAGCAATTAAGATATATTTAAAACCTTGTTTTTTCAATTCGGTTATCGAAAAGTTTTCATCCATCCCCAACCGGAATTGGACTCCCATTTTTTTAACCAAATCCAAGTCGTTATTTATTGCTTTTTTGGAGATTCTGAAAGATGGGGCAATATGCTCAATAATTCCACCAGGTTGGTCTTTTTTATCAAAAATACAGACCTCAATCCCTTTTTGCCCCAGAAAATATCCGGCGGCTAAGCCGGCCGGTCCGGCCCCGATAATGGCTACTTTAAAATTGCTGTTTATAACCGGAGGTTCAATCCGGTTAATTAATTCATCAAAAGCTTTCTCGGCAGCCAGCAGTTTGACATTCCGGATATTAACCGCTGCCTCATAATCAAGGCGGGTACATTTGGTCATACAACGATGGTTGCACAATGTTCCGGTAATAAACGGCAATGGATTTTTAGCCACAATCACTTCCAAAGCCTCTAAGTAGCGTCCTTCACCGGCCAGCCGGATATATTCCGGGATATCCTGACCAATAGGACAGCCATTGGTACAAGGAGCCGGAAAACAATCGGTTAAAGGTAGCTTTTGCCCTATTTTTCTGTTCTCTACCGTTCTGGTATCTTTTAGATGATTTGGATCGCCGGCTGCGCTTTCAGCCAATTCCTTTAACTTATCTAGATTTACAGTTAATGCCGGTTCCACTTTTCCCAATAATTCGGCGATTTGCTTAAAGCGCAAATACCCACCGGGTTTGAGAATAGTGGTAGCTAAGGTAATCGGCCAAATACCGGTCTGATAAATTTTTTCGAGGTTGAAGAAATCAGCGCCCCCGGAATATGATATCTTGAGATCGCCTTTAAATTCTTTTGCCAGCCGGTAAGCCAGGTTAATAGTCAACGGATACAGCGCCCGGCCGGACATATACATTTCTTCACCAGGAAGCAGATTATTGGTAATTTTCACCGGAAAAGTATTACTGAGTTTGACGCCGAAAGTCAGGTTTCGCTCTTTGGCGAAATCCTGCAATCGGGCTATCATGGGAAAGGCATCGGCAAATTGTAGATCATTCCGGAAATGGTGATCATCAAAAGTAAGATAATCATAACCCATTTTATCAAGAAGATCCCTGGTAAACTGGTAGCCGAGCAAAGTAGGGTTGCATTTGACAAAAGTATGGAGTTTTTTCTCTTCCATCAGATATTTGGCGATCCGCTCAATCTCCTCCGGCGGACAACCATGAAGGGTCGAAAGGGTAATTGAGGAACATATATTTGGTGAAATTTCCTCAATATCTTCCGGAGTAATCCTTTTAAAAAGCTCTAAATTATTTAAAATAAATTCCCGGCATTCCTGCCAGATTGGAGTCCGGGAAGCATCTTTCAGACCTTCAATAAAAACATCGATCTTCAGTGTCATTATCCCTGCTAAATCATAACCAACGCTCATATTGAAAATAAAACCGTTGTTTGAACCAAGCGTCAACTCTTTAGCCAGGATATTAAGGGCGAACCAGGCTTTGACATATTCATTAAAAGCATCGGAAACAGTAAGTTCGGTCGACCATTCGACATTGTAACCTTCATCCTGGGCTGAAATACATGGTTTGGAAACCGGTAAATCCTCTCCATCCAATACTTGGACGGTTTTTAATTCAAAAAAACGGCTCCCGGTGAGATAAGCGGCAATGATATTCTGGGCTAATTGCGTATGTGGTCCGGCTGCCGGTCCTATCGGCGTCTCCATAGTTTCACCGAATAACTCTGAAAATCTATCATTTGATTTCCGGAAGAAACGTTCGCTGGGAACTCCAAAAATAGAACCTTCCCGCTCATTTTCAGCCAAAATCCATTTCATTAATTTATCAAACGGTATCACTCTCATCCGATCGCTCATGACTGGCCCTCCAACATATTCTATTGCGGAACAAACAATTGCGGATTAAAACATTATGAATTGTTGATTTAAATTTAGAAATTATAAAGAAGCTCGATTCTAGTCTCCAAGTCAAATATTTACTTGTTGTGGTTTTAAAAATCCGAAATTCGAAATCCGCAATCCGAAATTACTAGAATCTTTCCCATACCTTATCCGCTAACTCCCTACTCCGGGCGGTGATTTCTTCTTCGTCCAACATGGTAAGTTTCCGGTTTTCCATTAAGATTTGACCATTGATGATGGTGGTTTCCACCGAACGGCCGCTGACACCAAAGAGCAAGTGGCTGTTGATATTGCTTGCATCCAGTCTGGTGGGCGGATAATAGTCTACTACTATCAGATCGGCATAAGCTCCTTCAACGAGTTTACCGATGGGTTTTCCAAAATATTTCTCGGCAATCACCGCATTATTCTCAAAAAGCATTTTGGGCGGTTCTTCCCAAGCAACGCTGGGATGGTGGTTGGTGTGTTTATGCAGGCAATTGGCCACTTTCAAAGATTCAAAAAGATCGCTGGTATAGCCATCAGTCCCCATTCCCAATAAAACTCCTCGTTTAAACATCTCCAACACCGGCGCGGTGCCGACCGCATTGCCCATATTGGATTCGGGATTGTGGACCACATTGGTTCCGGTTGCTTTCAATAATTCAATCTCCTCTGGGGAAATGTGAATGCAATGGGCGGCGATACTTTTGTCAGTCAATATCCCTTTGGAATGCAATCGTTCAACCACACCCATTCCATATTGGGCTTTGGCATCATTTAAATCTTCGATCCCTTCAGCCGCATGAATGTGATATCCTACTCCGGTCTCCACGTTTTGGCTAAGGCATTTATCTAAAGTACGGTCGGATAAAGTAAATGAAGCATGTAGTCCGAACATTCCATTAAGTAACGGATCTTTCTCTTGCCGGCAATACCTGATAAAATCAACATTCTCCTTGATTCCTTCGTCGGTAATCTGTTCACCGTCGCGGTCCGAGACTTCGTAACATAAACAACTACGTAACCCAGCTTTTTTAACTGCTTCGGCGATCTTGAACAAACTGCCGGAAACTGCCTTAGGACTGGCATGGTGGTCAAAAACAGTAGTGGCGCCATTTTTTATACAATCAATTATCGGGATTAAAGCGCTATAATACACATCTTTCAATGTCAATACCTTATCCAGCCGCCACCAAAGCCGTTTCAAAATCTCTTTAAAGTTGGCCGGAGGAGCATCTTTCAAAAACATGCCCCGGGCAAAAGTACTGTAAAAATGCATATGAGTATTAATCAGTCCGGGCATAATCAGTTTCTTCCCGGCATCAATAAACTTAGCCTCCGGATAACGGCTTTTCAGATCGGAAGTATTGTCCACCGCAACAATTAAATTGTCCCGGACTGCCACGCATCCATCTTCAATTAGCGGTTTTTTAGGGTCCCTGGTAATCAAAAGGCCATTTCCTAAAAGAAACATTTTATCACTCCTAAAGTGTGATAAGATACTATATCAAGAACTATCACGCTGAGGTATGTAAATATAGTTAAAAAGGTTAATTCACAAATCCAGATCAGATCCCTCGCCCTTTAAAACTATCTTAATCGAGTCGTTTGTTATCACAAGCCGACTCTCAGGCAACCACCATTCTTAGCAGTCTATTTTTAAAACTTGCAACGCCTAACTAATTCCCTTTAAGGGATAGGGTTTCTTTTAGACTTAAAACAAAATCCTCAATCAACCGTAACGAAACCATTCTCCGGTAAGCGGCATTGGAGCGTTGGTCATCGATGGGTTGAATATCGCTGTTATAAATCTCTTTTATCCGACCGATCAAATCAGGAATCTCTGTTCCCTGTTTACCAATTAATATTTTTTCTGCTTCAATATTTCTAACAACTCTGGGAGCGACTGCTCCGAGAGCAATTCTGACATCTTCGATTATTCCGTTGGCGACGGCAGCCAGACCGGTGAAAGAAAGTTTCGAAAGGGCGTCTGCTTTCCGGGTTCCTACTTTTTTGTAGTAATTAATATTAAACTCAATCAGCGGGATTTTAACTTCCACTAATAATTCATCATCTTGCAATACCGTCTGCCCCGGTCCGGTGATAAATTCGATAATTGGCAGCTCCCGCCGGTCCGTCGGACTTTGCAATATAACTGATGCTCCCATGGCATAAAGCGGAGGCAAGGTATCGGCAGCCGGAGAGGCGTTGCAAATATTCCCACCCAGTGTTCCGGCGTTCCTAATAGCCGGAGAGGCCATCTCCCTAACTGCTTTCTTTAAGCAATCAGGAATTGCCGTATCTTCTAACAAAGAAGTTAAAGTAACAGCTGAGCCAATTGATAAACTTCCGTCTATTAATTGAATTGTCTTAAGTTCATCAATGTTACCCAAATAAAGTAGGGGAAATTCGAATTTAGGCAGAGTTCCCGACCAGTTCCTCCGCCTGACCATCAAATCGGTCCCGCCGGCCAGGGGGATTACCATATTGTTTTTCCTAATCTCCAGGGCTTCCGTTAAAATACGGGGTGAAATCATCTCTTCCATAAGCTTTCACCTCTTTGAGCCGCTGTCTGAATCGCTTCGACAATCATGTTATAACCGGTACACCGGCAAAGGTTGCCGGAGATAGCTTCCCGGATCTCTTTAATATTGGGTTTGGGGTTCTTATTTAGTAAGGCTTCCGCCGCCATTAACATTCCCGGGGTGCAAAAGCCGCATTGAACCGCCCCTGCTTCAGCAAAAGCCTTCTCTAATGTTCGAAAACGATCGGACTCCCGGTAACCTTCAATGGTAAGTACGGTTATCCCTTCAATACTGCCAACCGCTACCAGGCAAGAGTTGACCAATCTGCCACTAAGCAGCACCGAGCAAGCCCCACACTCCCCTTCACCGCATCCTTCTTTAGGTCCGGTAAGTTGAAAATCTTCCCGGAGTACATCCAGCAAACGACGCAAAGGGTCGGTCTCTATCTCCACCGGTTGGTTGTTTAAAATAAACCTAATCCGTTTTGCCATTTTCCATGACCTCCATTAGATATTCCGGGGTTATCGGAAGCCGACGAATTGGTACTCCTAATGCATTAATGACTGCAGCGGCTAAGGCCGGTCCGGCGCCAAGCAGAGTCAGTTCTCCGGCGCCTTTAGCCCCATACGGCCCCAAATCATATGGATTATCGATTATTCTACTTTCCATGCCGATACAATCCATAGCGGTAGGGATAGTATAATCAGTGACCGATCTTTGGCGAATCTTTCCCGCCTGGCAATCCATCACTTCTATGGTTCCGTAACCCAAACCCTGTAAGATGCCTCCTTCGATTTGACCGCGGATAATACGCTGGTCTATGGCTTTTCCAACATCAAAAGCTGACCAAACTCCTTTGATATTGATTTCATAAGTTAAAGGATCCACTTCCACTTCAACGGCGTTTACACCCCAGGAGTAAGCCGGGTAAGCATCACCGGTGAAGGTATCATCATCCCAACTCATATCTGACGGATGTTGATAATCTTCAGTGATTTCAACTGATCCGGATTCATTCCAGCGGCTCTTCAATTTCCGGGCTGCTTCCTCCAATAATTTGCCGACAATCATCACCGTTCTTGAGGCCACTGTCGGTCCGGAGTCCGGCACCCGGTCGGTATCCGGATTTTCATATATTATTAAATCCACCGGCAACTCAAGCACTCCGGCGACTATCTTTTTTAAAGTCGTTTTCAATCCTTGCCCCATATCCACATTGGCTACCAGGATCTCCACCCGTCCGTCGGCCAACTTACGGAGTTTTACTTTTGCTTTGATATGGTCCCGTTCCCCGCTACCGGTAAAACCACAACCATGCAAAAACAACGAAATTCCGATCCCTTTATAACTATTACCTTGTTCGCCGGCAAACTCTTTAGCTTTCTCCCGGTAACCGGAGAGCTCTGCCACTGTTTTTATCAACTCCGGCAACTTTGTTTCCTGCCGGAATCTCCCTCCGGTAGCGGTCAAATCGCCTTTTTTAACCAGATGGCGCAGCTTAAAATCAAGCGGGTCTTGACCTAGTTGTTTAGCAACCTCATTTAAATGAGTTTCCACTGCAAATATTACCTGCGGTGCCCCAAACCCCCGAAAAGCGCCATTCGGAACCGTATTTGTAGCAACAGCTTGGCCATTTACCTTAAAATTGGGTGGATGATAAACACCGGCTGCATTAAACATTGACCTTTGGAGCACAACATTGGACAAACCTGAATAAGCACCGGCGTTTAAGCTGATATCAACCTCCATGGCACTAATATTACCGGCTTCATCTATGGCAGATTTTATTTTAACAACTGATGGGTGTCTTTTAGTGGTTACCTCAATATCTTCAGCTCGGTCCAACAATAACTGGACCGGTTTACCGGTTTTTAGGGCCGCAATAGCTGCCTGACCAGCTAACAATGACGGATAATCTTCCTTGCCGCCAAAAGCCCCCCCCATTGTCGTCTGGACTACCCTAACC
>JAEYRX010000089.1 GCA_023435225.1 Bacillota bacterium | reverse complement strand
CTATACCAAATGAAGGGGTGTTTTTATATGATCTTCGCTCATTTGTCAATTACTGTTCATTTTTATGTCTGATTATTACTGTTTATTGAGTCTGTTCTAACTTTCGCTTTGCGAAAGTTGAGTTAATAAAAAACAACTTTTGAAAATATCGAATGATTAACGATTTTCCAAAAGTTGATATTCTTAAATCATCGAATTAACTCTAAATCTGCTTTATGTGTAAATAACACAGATAATTAGAGTTATAGTTCTGGACTTTTCCCCGGATAAACGGAACCACTTCCAGCAACCGGAGATCAAAGCGAATAAAGCTCTGAAAATCATTTACCTCAATCACTTCGGCTTCCGCTATACGTAGATAATCTTTTTGGTCTCGAAAAATTATCTCTCCTAAAACCTTATCTTCAAATTGTTTATTTTTTATGATCTGTAATACTTCCGGATCGATCACTTCATTTTGATATGACAAATGCGTTAAATAACCGCTACCCAGACCGGTAATTGTTTCAACCAGCCATTTTTTCTCAATCAATAAGCGGAGGGTTTTAGGAGGTTGGTGCGCCTTCATTTAAAATCCCTCCTTATAATTAATATTACAGCGAAAAACTCACGGCTTGAAGATAGATTTTTAACGAATGAAATCAAGGCTTTCGCTGTAATAATATAATATGTTATGCCGGATAGAGGTTAAAAGTTATTGTTTAAGGGATTATTATGATTTCCTTAATTAAATTTTGAATACAACAATAGTAAGTTGGATTTATCTATATATTGTACTAGAATGTTTTAGTCATTTAAATCCGTAAATCCCTACCGATCCTAGAGATTAATGATTCGGGCCTTAGAAACAGATTTCGCCTGTTCCAGTTTTTGAGTAACCTCCGGTTCTACCGAATCCACATTGATAACCATAACGGCATTTCCACCCAATTCTTTTCTCCCAACCTGCATTGCAGCGATATTAATATTCATTTGGCCCAAGATTGTACCTACTTCGCCAATGACTCCGGGTTTATCAGTATGTTTGATTACCAGCATAGTACCGGTAGGTTCAATATCAAAATGATATCCTTCGATCTCGACTATCCGGCCTTCATTATTCTCCATCACTGTTCCGGACAGCGTATGAGTTCCGGCGGCAGTTGTAAACACTATTTTAATTAAACTGGAATAACCGGATACTTCGGGACTCTTCAACTCATTTATTTTCAAGCCTTTCTCTTTAGCTAAAAACATTGCATTTACTTGATTTACTTCATCATCCAAATTAGCTTGAAGCAACCCTTTAACAAACAATGTTGACAGATAGGTAGTATCTTGTTGAGCAATTTCCCCTAAATAGTTTAATTCCAACTTATTAATTGGGGGTGATGCTAACTGGGCGGTAACTTTCCCTAAAGCTTCCATTAAGCCGAAGTATGGCTGGATAGCTGCTTTAACTTCCGGGCGCAACGGAGGCAGATTAACCGCATTTTTAAATACTTCTCCCTTTAAAACCTTTATGACTTCAATAGCTACATCAACAGCAACGTTTTCCTGAGCTTCTTTGGTGGACGCTCCCAAATGAGGAGTTACCACCACTTGCGGCAGATCAATTAAAGTGCGATCAGTTGGCGGCTCAACCGGATAAACGTCAATAGCAGCTCCGGCAACCTGACCTGATTTGAGTGCCTCGGCCAGCGCCTGTTCATCATAGATCCCACCCCGGGCACAGTTAATTAAACGAACTCCTTTTTTCATTTTGGCAAATTCTTTGGCGCCAAATAAACCTTTTGTTTCAGCAGTTAATGGAGTATGTACAGTAATAAAATCAGATTCCGAAACAATCTGGTCCAAGCTTGCCAACTTTACTCCCAATGAATCCGCTCTTTCCTGAGTTAAAAACGGGTCATATGCCAGCACATTCATACCCATTACTATCATTCGTTTGGAGACTTCCGTTCCAATACGGCCCATTCCTACTATACCTAGGGTTTTCCCGTTTATTTCCACTCCGGTAAAGCTCTTTCGATCCCAGGCCCCACCTTTGAGTGAAGAATGCGCTTGAGGAATATTCCGGGCCAAAGCCATTAACATTGCAATACTTAATTCTGCCGTGGAAATTGTGTTCCCATCCGGAGCGTTCAGGACAATAATTCCCTTCTTAGTGGCGGCTTCGACATCAACATTGTCGACTCCAACTCCGGCCCGGCCAATTACTTTTAATTGATTCGCCGCTTCAATAATATCAGCCGTAACTTTAGTTTGACTGCGAACAATTAAAGCATCGTAATTACTGATTTTGGCTAATAATTCTTCTTTAGTATGATCGGTTTTGACTTCAACTTCAAATCCTGCTTCTTTGAATAACTCAATTCCTGCCGGAGTAATAGGGTCACTAATTAAAACTTTAGCCATTCCAAAACACCTCTCCTTTTTTAAAATAAAAAAAGCCTTTCATCCCGTTTAGGGACGAAAAGCCGTGTTGCCACCCTATTTCCCAAAGTACAAATCCTCTTTGGAATCTCTAATAAACTATATCGGGTTTACCCGGCGAGATTACCCATGATTCAATACACTGATCCATGTTTCCTCCCGCAGCTCCAAGGGGGATTCTCCTGTGTTTGATACTGGTTTGCAGCTTCCACCAGTTCTCTAAGATCGAAACAAAGGATACTATTCCTCTTCATAACCGGATGAATTATATTTATTTTGTATTATATATTCACTCCGGTCCGGTTGTCAAGGTTCCCATTTATTTCTTTTTATTTGTTAAATAACCATAGTTTATGCTTATTACTTCTTTATCCTTCAAACTCATTATTTTGCCTCATACCTTTTGCCTATAAAATTTCATTTCCTAAACGGTCAACTTTTCGGATTTTTTCTTCTTTCCCAGTATCGGCATTATAGAACAATTGATATTTATTGGCGCCCTCAGTTCCATTTACTTGATAACAGAGGACTTTATTGTACTGTTCATCCAAAACCTGAGCCATTTCAATCTTCTCCGGTTCAAAATGGGAATTCAACAATTGTCTAATTTGGTTTTCGCTATAGCGCGTTTTTGGAACTTTAGTTTCATTCGGATCATTAAAGGTTAAATAAGGTACGGCATCTATACCCAGTATTTCTCCATTATCATTAGCCACTTGCACTTTTGTCAGTTCCGGATACCGAATAACTCCATTACGTTTTGGCGCACAGGTGACCGTACTGATATTGGCAACTTTCTCTACCGCAACCGCTTCCATTCCCGGATATCCTTTTTTAGTCAGGAAATCAGCGGCTTTAATCTTTACTTGATCAATATTCAGCTTGGAGTTTTTAACGGTACGGTTCCCCAACATCCACATTATATGACCGCCCTTCATACTGATACTTAAACGTCGATCATTATCCGGTTGACGCGGGTCAGTCACTGACACCATATAACTAGGATAATCTCCTTTAATTAGGCGTTCATTTTTAACAGTCACCTTTTTTAGCTCTGGAGTAACAAATTTTCTAGCTATTGCTACCGCATCTTGAGCGCTGATGTTCTTTCCGGTAAGACCGGTGGGCTTTGGTACAAAATCAAGATTACTCCCCTCAACCTGCATATTGGTGACTCGCCGTAACCCATCTTCCAACATTAAAAATGATTTAGTGACTTTATTATTATTAAAGTTATCCGCCATCCCGGCAGCCCCGATAGTTCCGAGCCGGTCTACCTGAAGCCAGCTGGCCCGGTTGTTATAAAACTCCCGGCGCAGATTAGTCAGGTGGCGGGCCATGATTTTAGTCTGATCACGCAAGCCTTTTAAGGTATCCCATTCCTTATCATTGATTGTGGTTCCCTTCAACAATTTGTTCTGGGCGGTGTTTAAGCAAAAAGAACTTGTTAAAGCAAATAACTTTTTCATTCTAGCCAGTTCCATTGATGTTAATGGAAGTTGGCCCAGATCGTTTTGGCAAGAATTGGATTCCCGCCAAATATTAGTTAGTAATTGAACTGATTGTGGAAATGAGCCGGCAACTAAGGCCTTTGACATAGCAGTTTCCATATTTCCAGTCCTGGTTGCCAATTCTTCAAATGCCCGTTGATATTGATTTTCTGCATTAATTTCCCATTGACGCTTTGCCTGGTATTGTGAATAACCCCATCCACAGGCAACTATCAATGCCAAAGCTAAAATGGGGATTACCAGTTTATTTCTCATGAAAACCATCCTTTCAATAGATCCCTTTAATTGTTTTGCAGAACATTTAGAAGTAATATTCCCATCAAAAGGAGGTTAATATGCATTTCCCCGGAGTTAAAAATTGGCTGAGTGATTAAAATCTACTGACCGAGATTTCTCGAGGCGCCTCCGAACTTATTTTCTCGTTCTATATAAGATGAACTAAATTCCGCTATTTACCCTTTCCCATACGGCTTTTGGGATGGGAAAGCTTATTCGTACAATTTAGTTCATCTTATATATTTCAAGAATTTTCATAGCCTATTTTTTATAACAGCTCACTCACCAAAATCCCTGCAACAAAAAAGTAAAATTTGTTCTCCTAAGAATATGTTATAATTTTTTTAGTTACTTCTAAAAAAACGACGAGGACAAATGCGAAAACATATTCTTCCAGTATTTTTTCTTCTACTTATTTTAGCTGTTTCATTAACAGGCTGTCAGAGTAGTCGGAATAATAAAAAGAATGATGACCCTTCATTTTTAACCGGATTAATTGCTTACTATCCTTTGGATGGAAATGCCGATATTAAGTATGGTATAGGCAATAGTGGTACAATCGTTGGAGCAGACAGTACTCAAAATCGTTTTCAAGAGGATGGTAAAGCTTTATATGTTGTCACGCCTAACTATATCTATATAACAGACACTCCTAATAAAGGGAAATTTTTTACTATTGCGTTCTGGGTAAAAGCTTCATCTATCTCTACTGACTTTATTGAATGGGGAAGCTTAAAAGTAACACAAGATTTTAATAGATTTAAAATGAGAATTGTTACTACGCCAAATAGCGCCGAAACCGACGAATTTCAATACGATGTTTGGAATCATTTTGCGGCAACCTATGATGGTACAAGAATTAAGGTTTATTTAAACGGAAAATTAGGGCCGGTAATATCCAGTTATACTGGAGATTTGAATTTGTATAATGAAGAGATCTTTATTGGTGGATGGAATGGTTCCCTGGATGAGCTTTATATATATGAAAGAGTATTATCGGATAGTGAAATTTGTCAGTTAGCCCATCAAAAGCAATAAATAAAGCCTGACGCAAACCGCCAGACTTTTTCTCATTCCTCTTCTTTATTATTGTCTTTATAAATCTTCTTTTCCTCAATAAACTGTTCAAAGCTCTCTTTCCCCTTAATCTTCCACCATTCTTCATAATAACTCCAATTATGCCAGCCGCCTTTAATATTCCATTCGCTATCGTTCCATTTCTCCCATTCTTTCCAGTGGCGATGGGCTTTATGAGAATGATGGTGCGGATAATGCCCGCTGTGATGGCCCAAAGTACCGAATATTAAACGGGCTAGTAAGACTAAACCGAAGGCTTCCCAGTAATCAATCCGCCCAAGTTTGAAAATATGCGGCATCAGCCAGTTCCATAACAATTGAACAAAATATCCAAAGACTAAAGCAAAGATAAAAGCGGTTAACAGTCCTAACACTACCCAGGCGATGATTCGGAAGATTCCAAACCCGGAATGATGCTCCCGATAATTGTGATACATAATAATTCCTCCTATTTCAGCAATTTATTTCCTCATAAAGATCTTTTAAAGCTTTTTGTAAGGCATTGGTTGCTCGGTGCTTTCGCGCCAGTAAAGTCCCGATTGGCTCACCCCACTCTTCGGCTAATTCCCGGAAAGTATAACCGTCTATTTCAGTAGCGATCCAAGCCGCTCTTTGCTTAGGTTCCAATTCATCCAAAGCTTGAAACAATCTGTTCCTGAAATAAATTCTCACACTCAAAGGATTACTTAACAGTAACTCCGAATTATAAGAATAATTATTGATATTATTTGGAGGTTTGATTATGGAATCCGAACTACAACGCTTCGGTGTCTCAATTGATGCTTCACTGTTAGCCCAATTCGATAATTTAATTAATTCCAAAGGTTATACTAACCGTTCGGAGGCAATCCGGGACCTAATCCGCGATTATTTAGTGGCTGAGGATTGGAGCAAAGAGGAAGGCTTGGCTATGGGCACTATTACCCTGGTCTATAATCATCACCACCGGGAGATGGCGGATAAACTTACCGATTTACAGCATCAATCCCATGAAAACATCATTTCCGTCCTGCATGTCCATTTGGATGCCCATAACTGTCTGGAAGTGCTGGTGGTTAAGGGAGATAAACCCACTATCCAACAGATAGCCGGCCGTTTAAACAGCACCAAAGGCGTAAAACATTGTAAACTGGTAACTACCACTACGGGTGTAAATCTATAATTCTTAATCCTTTTTAATCCGTGTAAATCCCGTCTAAATAGTTTTTAAGGGACTTTTTATCAACCGCCCTTAGCATTACAAACCGGGCATGATTGCATCCGGAAAGGTTTTTCCAGATTAGCCTTGGCCAGCAGATCCTCATTTTTAAAAATATCTAACGTAGGACCGTCGGCGATAACTTTTCCGGCGCTTAAAATAATAACCCGACGGCAAAGATCCAATACTAAATCAAGATCATGGGTAGCTATAATTTTGGTATGTTCAAATTGGGACAATAAAGTAATCAAACGCCGCCGGGCTAAAGGGTCCAAACCGGTGGACGGTTCATCCATCACCAGGATGTCCGGAGACATCGCCAGTACAGTTGCAATGGCGACCGCTCGCTTTTCTCCTCCCGAAAGCTTGTAAGGAGGTCGATCTTTAAGATGGAGCGCTCCAACTGTTTCCAATGCCTGGTTAACCCTTTGCTTTACTTCTTCAACCGATAATCTCTGATTTAACGGTCCAAAAGCCACATCATCAAAAACCGTCGGCATAAACAGCTGGTCGTCGGGGTCTTGAAAGATCATTCCTACACTATGCCGGATTTGGGGTAGTGTTTCTTTGGTTACCGGATAATCGCCCACTCTGACGGTTCCGCTAACCGGAAAGAGCAATCCGGTTAAATGCAACAATAAGGTCGATTTCCCGGCTCCGTTAGCCCCGATAACTCCAACTGATTCTCCATGAGTAATCCGGAAACTCACTCCCTGCAAAGCTGGTTGTTCATCCGGATAACTGTAATCTAAATCTTTAACTTCCACTATATGATGGCTCATCAGAAGCCTCCTGTAATTATCCGTCCGATAAATTCCGGCAGATTAACAAAACGGACCAGCAGAAAAAAACCGCTCCAGATAAGTATAAAAATTCCGTCTTGAATACGAAACTTCTCTTGGCGAATTAGGCGAAACTTCCCTTCAAAACCTCGGCAGCGCATTGCTTGATAGATCCGTTCAGCCCGGTCGATGGTCCGCAATAACAATTGTCCCACTAACGATCCCCATACTTTAAATTGAAGCCCTTGCCGGTAAGCGGAACGTAAGGAATTAGCCCTGACGATCCGGGCGGTTCCTTCAATCAACAAACTAAGATAGCGATACATAAATAACAACTGGATTACTAATAACCGTGGAAACCTAAGTTTAAATAAAGCCGTAGCCACTTCACCGATACCGCTAACGGCAACCAATATCAAAGCAGCCAAAACAGTTAATTCAACTCTAAGAACAATTGAAATAAATGAAAGCCAACCACCGGAGATGGTATATTGTCCGATAATAAAACCTGTATGGTCAAAAAAAGGATTGAAGATACCGATTCCTAGGGCAAAAGGAGCGGCAATTAAGGTCCGTTTAAATAATTCTCCAGCCGGTAAATCAGCCAATGAGATTAAAACTACCGGATAAAGAAATAAGGGCAATAACGGAATTATCTCATATTTTCCGAATGATACCACCACCAATAAGAAAAAGACCGTAGTTAACAATTTAGCCACCGGATGAATCCGGTGAATAACTGTTCTTTTAGCAACTAATTCATCGAAGTATTTAAAATGATTCCAGGATGAAGCCAGATCTGACATAAGTTTATCCAATTCAGGCAACAGTAATGTCTGCTGAAGCTCTGGTTGCTGTTCCCTGTTACCTGTTCACTATTCCCTATTTACTTTTAACAAATTTCTTTTTAAAAACATGCAATCCTGCCCCGATTAAACCCGCCAACAATAGCGTTAATGCCCCGCCTAGCAGGCCGGAAATTGTGGTTCCCCCATTAACAGCCGGCCAGGTTTCCGTTGACTCCGATTTTGGACCAACTGATGGTTTTTCTTCTTCCGGTTCAGTTTTTTCCTTAAATGAATAATCAGGCAAGAGAGCGGTCTTTTTTTGAACATCCGCCATTCTTTGATGGACTATATCCGTAGTTGCTAGTTCTTCTTTACCGGAAGTGTGGAACATCGACCATTCCAAGCCGTCCGGATAGGCTGAGGCAAACCATGATAGAACGCCGCCGGTTAAGGCTGCTACTATAATCAATCCAATTAGAACCTGTTTAATGGATATTTTACCATATGCTTCGCCCTTGGCCGACTTTTCCAAAATTTCCGGCCGAACCTTCAGAATAAAACCGACAACTGCTGCCGTTACCAAACCCTCGACCAAGCCGATAGCCAGATGAATCGGTTGCATTAATAAGAGAAATGTCTTAAATGGTAACTCGGATATCCCTGAAAAAAGAGTTTCCAGTACTACACTAAAAGCGCCTAGCTGTAATCCGATTATTGCGGCGATTATTGAGGCAATAAATATCTTACTTTGTGAGAAAACTTTTCGGGTTAACGGTTTAAATATTAAAGGATAAGCAATAAAGCAAGGGAAGAAGCCAAGGTTGAAAATATTACACCCTAAAGCCAGCAACCCACCATCGGCAAAAAAGAGCGCCTGAATAATTAAAACAGAGGCAATAGTTAAAAATCCGGCATAAGGGCCTAACAAAACAGCTAAAATTAAACCGCCTCCCAGGTGTCCGCTGGAACCAGTGCCCGGAATAGAAAAATTAATCATCTGGGCAGCAAAAACAAAAGCGCCTAGTACTCCCATTAAAGGAATTTTACGTTCATCGAGCTCTTTTTGGACTTTTCCGGCTGAGAAAGCAGCCAACCCTGTCGTAGCCGCCCATATAGTTCCTCCAACCGCCGGCGAAATAAGGGCATCAGCCATATGCATAAAAATCACTCCAAACACTTCGTGTTACTTTCTTAAAAAATGTAGCACGGTTGGAATGATTTGTCAAGTTTTTTATTTTATTTTATTGAGCTCTCGCCATTTATTTAGAATTCTTCGAGCTTCAGAGATGGTTACCGCTTGATCGTCAAAGTTGAAACTGTCTTCTTTCATCAATATCTCCATTAAATGGGCGATTCTAGGTAATCTCAAATGAATCTTTCGCAATACCTCCGGTTTGGAGAATATTCCTTTAGGGGTTCCTTCTGTTATTAGCTCACCTTTATCCATTACATATACATAATCACAATATAACGGAACTAGATCAATATCATGAGTGGATATTACTATTGATATTCCCAAATGTTCCTTTGCTTCATCAAGCAAGTTCATAATCTCGTTTACCCCCATCGGATCAAGTCCGGCGGTTGGCTCATCCAACACCAGCAATTCCGGTTCCATTACCATTACTCCGGCGATGGCAGCCCGTTTTTTTTGCCCGGTACTAAGATAATGAGTAGGCTTATCCCTCAACTCCGAAATTCCGGTCCGCTCTAATATATCCTCTACTCGTCGACGAATTTCGGCCTCCGGTAGTTTTAAATTCATCAATCCGAAAGAAACATCCTGAAGGACGCTGGCTGAGAACAACTGCCGGTCCGGGTCCTGAAAGACTAAACCCACCTTCTGACGTAGTTCCTTTAAACCTTTGGACGAGTAATCAATTAGCTTTCCATGAAAGAAAATTTCTCCGGCTACCGGTTTTAGAATACCGTTGAAATTAAGAAAAAGAGTTGATTTCCCGGCGCCGTTGCCTCCCAAGATAGCTGTTGTTTTTCCCTGCCTAATCCTAATTGATACTCCTTTTAAGGCCTGGGTTCCATCATCGTAATTATAATGAAGGTTTTTGGTTTCTAATACTGTTTCGGTCATGAGTTAAACACCCTCTTTGGACTCTCTAGTTAGTCGATTATCAGTTCATGCCTAAAAACGACCTAACCCCCTTGCCCCAGTGGAATGGGGCAAGTTGAGACGTTGCCTCCTAAAATATTTTGGTCGGTAATGGGATTAGGGTAATTTTCAATGGTGGAGGCCGAACCAATTATGCTTTATGTTGTGAAGAAATCAAAATTTTTTATATAGTAAAATTGCGAATATTAATATTAGATTTATAACAACAGCTATCATGTAATTCGCCCATTTAACCGGGTATTTTTCAGTTAAAACTTTAAGTTCCCCGTCATATCCCCGGCATTCCAAAGCCGTATAAAGCTCACCAGCTCTTTTATAAGAGCGGATGAACAGATTTGAAACCAACATGCTCAGTGACCGGTAGCCGGAAGAGAGATTAATATAGCCGAGTCGCGAATTTTGGGCGGTAAAGATCGCTTCTGTTGTTTCGAGTAAGATAAATATGAATCGATAAATCAGGCTTGTTAGGTCTAA
Organism: Bacillota bacterium; assembly: GCA_023435225.1. Classification (GTDB taxonomy): domain Bacteria; phylum Bacillota; class UBA4882; order UBA8346; family UBA8346; genus UBA8346. The sequence continues at coordinate 13,516 of JAEYRX010000089.1, read as the reverse complement.
TAATAATTCCGGAAATTTCAATCTTCTAAAGGCAGTCAACATATCAACCATCGGAGTGGTCAATGCTAAAAAATACAAACAGGAGACAGCGGCCACAGCTTTAACTAAAAGATTTAACGCCAAAAAGAGCCCGGCTTTTGATATTCCAAAGTGGGAATGGAAAATAGGGACCGAGAGTAAAAATCGTCCGATATCGGTTGATATCCCTAAAGAAACCGCCGGTAAACTAAGGATAAGGAATATTCCCGGTAGCAACATTAATTTTAAATAATTATTAAATGACATCCCGCTTTTATGGACTATCATCCAAGTCATAATAACCAATACTGCAATCGAGACAACCCACCAGTCGGCACAAATACAGACTTCCAACGTCAGCATCGCAAAAAACAGTTTTTCTAAAGGGTCGGTATCCTTAATTTTTGAATTGTAGGCATATTTATCGATGCTCAGCACTTTTGGCTTCTTCCTTCCGACTGCGGCCTTTCATATACCCAAGTCCGTACCCGATAATACCGGCCCCGATAGCCGCCTGAAGCGCAAATAACAGACTTTCAATCTCCCCGCTAGGTGGTTCACATAATGGAACAAACCACGGTTGATAGCCTTGATTAATTTCAGTGATTGCTTTCTCGGCCTCTCCATCCGCTCCGCCGAATTCAGCGTTTTTTAACAATAGAAGCGGGATTACCGCCAATCCAATAACCACTAGTATTAGGAAAACATTTGACCATACTTTTAACGTTCCTTTGTTATTCACTCCTTTCATTGATTATACCTCCTCTGAAAGGACTTTTAAATCCATCAATTCACTTTTGTTATATTCAACAATAGCTTTGAATATCAATACTGTTAAAATACCTTCACTGACAGCTAACGGGATCTGTGTGAATGCAAAGATACTCATGAATTTAGCCAGGGAAAATAAAAATCCGCCAATTTCCGCCGGAAAAGCCAGGGCCAACTGTACCGAGGTTGTGATATAAGTAAATAAGTCCCCAAGTGCAGTGGCCAAAAAAACCGCTAACCATTGTGGACTCTTCAATATCTTTAATAGTTTATAAGCTCCGAATGCCGTCAACGGACCGACTATCGCCATGGAAAAAACGTTAGCTCCTAATGTAGTCACTCCTCCATGGGCTAACAATAACGCTTGAAATAAAAGTACAATTAATCCCAGCAAACTCATGGCAGTCGGGCCGAATAAAACAGCTCCAAAACCAACTCCGGTCGGATGAGAACAACTTCCGGTTACTGACGGTATTTTTAAAGCCGACAGTACAAAAGTAAACGCTCCGGCCATTGCTATCAACAATTTCAGTTTTGGATAATTTCGGACAGTTTTACGAATTGAGAAAAATCCGGCTAGGATAAACGGGAGAGAGAGCGCTCCCCAAAAAATACACCATCCTAAAGGTAGAAACCCTTCCATGATATGCATCCCCCAAGCCGGCGAAGCTGTTAGGAATATGAGGGATAGCAAAGAAATCATTAGCAGTGAAAATTTATTAACCATTTTTACCTCCTAATAAAGATTTTTAACACTAAATATCCATTAACCACAGAGGGCACAGAGTTTCCGAATTTTTAAAATTATGTTTCCCTCTGTGTACTCTGTGCTGAAAATCTTAAAGCCCTCTCCATATTGACGGAAAGGGCTTTTTAATCTTAAATAAGTCATAAGCCGTTATCCCTTCCCACCGAAGGTAACTACTCGTTTTGACAGGCAGGTCTCCTGACTTGTGATTCATTTGATACCGATCCCTTCCCGGTTTCACCAGTGGCTGCTTGTCGGCTCATCATCACTTACAGTAGCGGGGGCTGTAGCGGACTTACACCGCTTTCCCTTTTCATCCGGATAACTCGGACACCTGTAAAATAAGATATATGAAGTTGTAATTATTTTAACATTTTGTAATAATACTTTCAATCAATTATTGTATAATCCAACTGCTTAATCCATTCCTCAACCGCTAAAACCCGGCTGAATACTGCCGCTTGAGTTACCAAAACAGCCCGGTGCAACTCCTCCGCTTCTACTTTTCCAGCCGAGTTGGAGAAAGCAAGTGTCCCGGTAGCGTCAGCAAGAAATTCAACCTTGTAACCCAGATGAAAAGCTTGCCTGGCAGTGGTATCGCAACACATTTGAGTCATATAGCCGGCAATAGTCACCGTATCAACCGCCTCTTTTTTAAGAATCTCCTCCAGATTAGTCTCGGTAAAACTGTCGGGGTAATTCTTTTCCACTAAATAGTTATACGGTTTGGACAAAACATCCGAATGGATTTCCCAAGTGGCGCTACCCTTTTTAAAAGTAACCGAATCAGTATTAGACGCTGTATGCTGTATCAGAATAACCGGAATATTTCTTTTAAAGGCAGTATCCATCGCTTTTAAAATATTACCGAAACTTCCTTCCGGATAAGTAACCGGCATTCTCCCGCAGAAATACTCATTCTGGACATCAATAATCAACAAAGCGCGTTTCATTTTCAATTTCCTCCTTTAATAGGCGTGAGCATGAGGTGAAAGTAAAAACATATGATATACTCTAATCCCTTTTGCCTCTCGCCTTTAGCCTTTCGCCTTATCCCCTTCTAGCCTTTCACCTTTTCCCTTTCATGTGTTATTATATAAAAAAGAACGGTTGCGCCGCTAAAGTCTTTGGGCGAAACCACTTGATTGATGAAAGGATTGTTGGAATTTTGATTGATCAAACCGATTGGGAAATTATCCGGCTCCTCAAAGAAAACGCTAAGATGCAACTCCGGGATATCGGCGAACTGGTCCACTTAACCGGCCAGGCTGTCTCTAATAGGATCCAGCGAATGGAGCATCTCGGAATAATCAGAGGTTACTCTGTTATTCTGGATGAAACATTGTTAGGAAAAACTATTACGGCTTATATCACGGTTTTCATGAAATCGACCGATCACAATAGCTTTCAAAACTATCTAAAAGAAACCGCAGCGGTTGTCGAAGCGGCCCGGATCAGCGGAGACGGTTGTTATTTGCTAAAAGTATCTGTGTCTTCCCAAGAAGATTTAAATCAATTGTTAGACCGCATTTTACAGTATGGGAACTACCGATTGAATATTTCAATTGGGAAGGTTAAATAAAAGACTCGTTCAATAATTCCATAAGTCGACTTAATTGACAGCAAATTGAGTCTATATTATTATAAATATATAGTAATATTCTAAAGGAGTTATTTATTTGACTATAAATGACAATACCATAGAGATTTTAAAGGCCCTTGCCGATACTACCCGTTTTAAAATTCTAGAGCTATTATCCACTTCCGGGAATAATCTTTGTGTAACCGCAATCTCTAATAAACTGGAAATATCTCAACCTGTTGTTTCACAACACCTTAAAATATTAAAAAATGCCCGGATAGTATCGGCCGATAGACAAGGATATCATATTCATTATAGTATTAATCATGACACCCTTAGCGGCCTTATGGAGCAAATCAGTAAGTTACTTGAGATTAACGCCCATAAATGTACTAAGGATACTTGTATTATCAAGACTTAGGTAAAAGAAATGATTCCATTGACAAAAATTTTTTTATAATTTATATTAGCATATATTAATATACTTATATATTAATAAATATAATTGAAAGGAGAACGAGTATGTGTTACAACATTAATCATAATTTAGGCCGATCTACCGACTGTTTTTGTCATTGCAAAACAAACAACTCTTTTTTAAGTCAAAAGAAAAAGATTGAACAACTTAAAAAAGAACTGGCATTGCTGGAAGAAAAAACGGATGATTTACGAGAGTTTATTAATGAATTGGAAACTGAGAAATAAGATTATTGAGGGAATTGGAAATTTACCATCCGATCACAGTCCAATTCCCTCTACAAATCGATTACTGGGAGGAAATAGAAATTTGAGTCAACAAAAGAGTAATAAAATACTGCTTCTTTTAGGATTAATAGGGTTTTTGGCTAACGGTGATGTTTACTCCGCCGCGCCGTTACTTATTAAAATTGCCGGGGATTTCAACATTCAAACAAGCGTGGCTGCCCTCTCCATAACCTCTTATATGATTGCCTTTGGATTATTTACCGTTTTGATCGGTCCATTGGGCGACAGATTTGGAAAATCAAGAATTATGCTGATATCTTCTTTTGGTTCAGCAATTTTTAGTTGTCTCTGTTTATTTGTTTCAAATATCAACTCATTAATCCTTATACGTTTTATCAATGGAGCTTTCTCCGCCGGCTTAATGCCGGTTTCGATGGCGATTATCGGTGAGGAATTTGGCGAAGCCAACAGACAAACAGCTATCGCTAAGTTAATGGGGATGATGACTTTAGGCGGAGCTTCCGCTACTATTATCAGCGGCGCGCTGGCCTATTTTGCCTCTTGGAGAATGGTCTACTTTATTTACGGATTCGCCGAGTTACTGGTGGCTTTTTTGTTGCTGGCAACTCTGGAGCGACAAGACGGAGTATTATCAAAACTTAATTACTTTCAGGTATACCGAAATGTTTTAACAAATAACCGCGTTATCTGGCCGGTTTTAACCATTGTCTTGTTAACCGGTTTTAGTGTTTTCGGCTCTTTCGCCTTTTCGGGCGAGTTGATTAAAAATGCGGCCAATGCCGATGTGTGGATAATTGGTTTGATATTGGCTGCTTTCGGAGCCGGCGGTATTGCTGGTTCCAGATTAGCGATGCTTATTCGTCCGAAATTAGGAAATAATATCTGCTTAATAGCCGGTTTAATCGGAGCAATCTCATTACTGGCGGTTTCCATAGTAAGTAATATCCTGTGGTTTGTATTAGCTTGGTTTGGGTTTGGAATTTCTTTTATCTGGCTTCATTCAACCATGATTATGACCGCTCAAAGCACCAGACCTGGTATTAGAGGAACCATTATGTCCCTGGTATCATTCGGATTTTTCGTGGGTAGCGGAATTGGGACCCTTATTAACCGGCGATTTCTAGAGATTGTTGGAGTTAATTTCATCTTTCAAGTTGCGGCGGTAATCTTTCTGGTTCTTGGATTAATTGCCTTGGTAACTTTGAATTCTATAAAAAGAATTCAATTTAAAGCTAACTGATGAGTTATTAACGTACGGCTGCAGGCGACATGGAGTCGCCTGCATAACACAAAAATAAATTTGCCTATAAAATCATTTTTTCGATTAATTCCGTTTTAATTAATTCCAAAGCCTCTTCATCACCGTTTAAAATAAAACATAATGCCGCCGCATGAAGTAATTCCTCCAATATTCGGGCTTTTTTTCGGGATCACTATCACCCTTTCTACGGAAGTAGATTTCCGAAAACTCAAAAGTATTATTAGTAAAGCTTTGAATGTTTCTTAGCCCAATATTTGCTACTTCAGGCTGGAGTGTAACGCTGATAATCAAACGCCAAGTATCAATTTTAAGTTTGATTATATCAAAAATAGTATCAATTAAGCTGATTAAATCATTTTTTTCAATAGCTTCTTTACTATTTACCTCTAATAATCTGTTAAAATCAGCCAGTGAATCTTTAAATATCTGGTCTAATAAATCTTCTTTACTCTTGAAATAATTATAAATCAAACCGACTACAATTCCGGCTTCCTTGGCGATTTTATTAATGGATGTCGAATGGAATCCATTAGCGGAAAACAATCTTAAAGCGGTTTCGATAATTAGTTTCCTGCTTTTCTCCCGGATTTCTCTATTTTGTTCCTCTGTTCGCGGCATTGAGAGTCACCTTTTTAAAATGAATGTTCATTCATTCAAAATATAACATGATTTTCCCATTTGGTTAAAAAAAATTAATATCAATATTTAAAAACAGGACTATATCATTTTTCGTTAAGCTTTGATCCCATATTCAATAATAAACCATACTATAATATCAGGAGGTGATTTTATGAGATCAGCACAACCAGTGAATAATCGGATTATGGAGCTTTCGCAATCCGTAGCGGATTTGCTGCAAAATCCAAAATGTTTCTCATCATGTCAGTCTTTTAGTACTAATAAATGCAATTGTCCAACTCCTTTCAACCAAGAGCTTATCGATTCGGGGGTCTGTAACCGTCCGGGACATTTCAACGAATCTGTTAATCCGGCTTGCTTCAATAACGAAGCGGTTAACCGTTTTCCCGAAGACCACTGTAAACATTTTAATAGACCAATTAATCCATCATTTTTCGATGATGTTCAAATAAATACATTTCCCCATGATCATTGTGGACCGGTTAGCCCGGGTTTCAATGAACCGGTGAGTTCGATACCTTGCGACCACCATAAGCATTTCTTTGAACCAGTCAGTCCGGTTTTTAATGGGGGGCCATGTAACCCTCCTGGGCCTTTTGAACCAGTTAGTCCTGCTTTCGCTGGACCCATAAATCCAATTCCTTGTGGGCATCCTATTGAACCCGTTAGCCCGATTGCCGGTGAACATACAAAATCATTTACAAATCTGGGGACTTTTATCAATCTGGGAACTTTCTTTAATAACTGTTCGGAATCGGATTTTTGCAAACAACATGGACCTTGTCCTGAAATAGTGAAGCCGGTTGATTTATGTCAGCCATGTGAATGTGGCGGGCCAATCAGGCCTGATTGCTGTTGTCATCCGGATTTACTCGACGATTTAATCAATCCAATAAAATGCAAAAAAAAATGCTTCCATCCGGGACCCTTTAATAATCTATTCAATAAACTGGACTTTCTTAACCATTACTGTTGTCACTCAAAGTTTCATCATTGTTTTGCCGATCCGGATAAATTCCGGCGTTGTCCTATAAAGTCCCATTTAATTATCGCTTTTGAGCTTGCCAAAGGTTCGGTGCGGGCGCTTCCGTTACGTTTATTCCGTAAAAAAGAAATCCTGGAAGTCCTTGAGCGGGCTGAAAAGCTTATTTGTGAGGCGCCTTGTCTTTCTATCGAACTTATAAATTCCGTTTTGACTTTACTACAATTAGCGTCACTTAAAGTAACCCAATTTACGAATCGCAGGTGCTTTCCTTCGAATGTATTTGTGGCCACTTCTTCAGGCTGTTCATCCAAATCTTTCAGCACTCAATGTTGTTCTTTCCGGTAACTATAGCTGTTGGCCATCGCCAACAGCTTATTCTTTATAATCCCGTTAATTAATTCAGTCTAGGGTTAAAAGCGTATAATGTCGAGGACTTAATCATTTTTTTATCTCGTTCTAGCTACTCATTTAAATAAATCCATACTATATATTAGGAGGTGATCTAATGAGTAACGCTCTTATGCCATTTAATAATCTATTTAATCTTTCACCGTCCACGGCAGCTTTATTGCAGAATTCGCTAGCGTCAATCAGTCCGTTTGCTTTCAATAGATGCTGTTGCCCTAGTACTTTTGGCAATCAATTCGTTAGTCCAACAAGCTTCTGCAATCAATTTGCTAACCCTTCTGCCATCAGTCCATTTGTTAGCCCAACGCTCTTTGCTAATCCATTCGTAAATCCGAACAATTTTAACAATGCCTTCCGTAATTGTGGGACATTCATTAATCTTGGTACCTATATTAATTTAGGCACCTTCGTTAATTCATGCGGATTTTGTTAAATGTATTAAATTGAAATCATAGCCGTCTCGGAAATAGACCGGGATGGCTTTTTTGTTTATTTTAAAAAAAGATTATGAAAATATTATGAGTACAATTCAAGACTATCTCTACTAACCTAAAAATATATTATTGACTCCATATAATACCAAAACTATAATAAGCATAATGAGGTGAAAAAAATATGAAAACCTTTAACTTTAAAAAACTTGATGCCTTCGCTACCAATGGATCATCGGGAAATCCTGCCGGAGCAATTTATTTAAACTCCACCAATGACATAACCGCCTCTGAGATGCAGCAGATAGCACGAGAGTTAAAAGGGTTTGTTTCCGAAGTCGGCTATCTCTCCAAATTAGATGATAACCTTTTTAATCTTAAATACTATTCTTCCGAAAGAGAAGTGGACTTCTGCGGTCATGCCACTATCGCCATCATGTATGACCTTATAAAGAATGACAATAATCTACTGTATAAAGATAGAATACAGATCCGGACCAATAAAGGGAAACTTGCGGTTATCAACCGGATAAAGCAAGATGATGCCGTTTTTATATCCGCACCCAAACCCGGTTTCTCTGAACCGAAAATGTCAATAAAGGAAATCGCCAAGGCTTTGCGAATTAAAGAAGAATATATTGATACTAATAGCCCCTTATCAATAAATAATGCTGGTTTGGAAACCTTAATAGTTCCGATATCGAATCTGGAAAGCATTTTGGCTGTTACTCCGGACTTGGAAGAGTTAAAGCAGTTCTGTATCTCACAGCACATTGATATAATAACGGTCTTTACCAGTCAAACAGCTGATAAAAACAATGCCTTCCGTACCAGAGTTTTCGCGCCAACCTTTGGTTATCTGGAAGATCCGGCCACCGGTTCCGGAAATTCGGCTTTTGGTTACTATTTGTTAAAAAATAAAAAATGGAACGAAAACTCTTTATCCATTGAGCAAAATAGTTATTTCGATAATCCCAATATTATAAAACTGGAGTTCGCTAAAGATGAAGTTAATGAAAGCCGGGTTTTATTCGGGGGCGGCGCAGCAGTTCGAATAAGTGGAAAATACTTTTTAGGATAAGATGAAGTGAGGAATTTGAAAATGATTAATATTTCAGTTGGGGGAAAGGTTATTTCGGTTGCCAAAGGCGCGTTTATTTAATAAAAAAAGCTCCTTGTTTGGATCTTCTCTTCAATTATTTTGTTAAGTAAACTGATAATATAGGGCAAGTTGTAGGATTTCTAACACTTATGATGAATTATTCCTATTTATAAAATAAAGTATTATTAAAGGATTTAAACATGAAAAAACTAAGGCAATACATTGGCTGGACATTATTGTTAATCATATTAGCGGTCAATTGTTATGGCAGCGACGTGACCCGGGTAATCAATATAGAATATCTGCCGGATTCAACAGGAACAAATTGGTTAAAAGATGCTCTCAAACAAAGCTCTACCACCTATCAGCCCACTATTGCTTTGAGTTATTTTAGTAATGAAAATGATACCGGTGATCTTGTCGGCGCAATCTTTAACCGTTCCGGAAAAAAAGTTGAAACTCTGGTTTCTTTTATTAAACCGGTTGATATTATCCAGATCGGTATTACTCAATACCTCGAAAAAACCGGATTTAAGGTTATTCCTACCTCCAGTTGGAATTTAACCGCTGAAACAATCCCATCTTATTTGAAAGTCGATTTTATTATGGGTGGCCGCTTAAAAGCTTTTTGGGTTGAATCACGCTCCAAGTTTTTTAGCTCGACAATCGATTCCAAAGTTATTTTCGATTTATATATTGCAGACGCCAAGAACCAGGAGATTCTTTGGAACGAAGAAATTTCCGGTCATATTATTAAAAAAACATTAGCCCATACTAACCAGTATTTTTGGACAGACCTGTATAATTCCATGAATAGCTCACTATCACAGGCCGTTAACCAAGTTTTTCAAGCCGACGCCAGGAAAGTTGTTATCTCCTTGCTACATATCTATATGGATTAAAACGGTACATCAAAAACCCAACCTGAATGTTAAATCAAGGATATTTTTAGCGAAATCCCAACCAAAACCCATTCTAATACCATCGACCTCCCGGACGAAAAGTATGACTTGGCTGGTCCACTCATTTTTCAAAAAGCTATAATAGCCTTTATTTATCATAAAATAGTGTGGAGATAACGGTACATTCAAATTATAGGTAAAATTACTTTTTAGCTGAAAATTATTTGTAACTAAAAAATCCTCCTTCAAAAGATCCCAGTCTTGATCAGAACCGCTTAAATCCGTCAGATATATATAACTAAAGCCCAAATCCGGATTAAGTTGATAATTAATACGGTAACCGCCATAGACCCCCTGGCAAGTATGATCTTTTTGTTCGGAATAAATCCATCGAGAGAGTAGAGAGGTCTGCCAATATCCATACTTCGTTTCCCAGGCTTTCTTCGTGAAAGTTATTCCCGCTTCCCTCTTTGGTTCTTCATTCAAATCCGACTTTCCATCGACAGTTAAATTATATTTGGTCCAATCAATTTGATAAACATCGGAAAGACTAAAAATTCCCCTGGTATCATAATTCAAATCGACTTCATCGGAATAAATTCCCCAAGAATACAAGCGACCGGCAGTAATTACGGATGGTTTGTCGACCGGATTGACTTTTATTTGATATATCTGGCTAACATGAACCCTCTTGGATTTTTTTTCGGAATTAGTTGCTCCGGAAGTATCAATTGCTGGTGATTGTTTAGATTCCTCAATTTGTTTAGCATTATTAGCATCAGTTACCGCTATTGATGTATCTACCGGTGGTGTTTTTTCCATTTCTTCACTTTGATTAGCGGTGTTAGACCTTTCCTCAGAAACAACAGGTTCTTTAGTTTTTTCAACTTGTCTACTTATTGGAACTTCTTCACCCTGACTAGCCGTAAGATTGATTCTTGGTACCGCTTCTCCTCTTAAATCCATATGAGGTAAATACAAAACCGGAATCCCTAATAATTTTAATACTACTTTCTCCATATAAATATCTTCGCCCTTTATTACCATCTTTTGGGCGTCAAAAACATAGTCAGGAAAGTCTTTTCGTGGCGAGCGCGTTAACTTGGCGGATGAAATAACAGTAGTACCTTCGCTTAACCGAGCTTCTTTACCGGTCAAATAAAAGTCCTTAGGGTCTCCTTTCACCAGTCCTTGCAGTTCTCCTACTTCACCGGTCTTCTGATTAAGATTATAACGGATTTTATTGGAACGATATGTTTCAATAGGAGATATATATTGGGCATTACCGGTAACTTCCACCCAACCCGTATGAGTATTCAACACAAATTTATCAGCAGTAAGACTTATTGGATTTCTCAATATTCGGACATTACCGTCAGCAACTATCTGATTCTGATTTTCATAATAAACTAAAGAATCCGCTTCTACAACGGTATCATCAAGGGTTAATCTAGCATGGTTAGTGATTGTAATAATATTTTGGATTGGATCGTATTTCTGATCTCCCATCGTATCAATGGTGATATTTTTAAAAATCAAGGGCATGGCTTGTTCCTCTCCCCATGCCGTGTTTTTAAATATGCATATTAATATTAATAAAAATATAATGTTTATTATTATTATTCGCTTCAAATTCGGCAACCCACTATCATTTCTTTTCAATTGGGTCATTTTCAGGAAAACATGAGGCTCAGATTATTAACAACTATAGAGTCCCACTAAAAAAATTCACTAAAATTGACCGTTTTTCAATAGTTTACCAGTATTATATCATAGAGAGTTAGTTTGCGTATAGTGATTTTAATAGCCGGAATTATGTTACAATTTATCCGGCAAATTTAACTCCAACTCTTTTAGTGTATTTGAATTTGAAAGTACTCTTTTTTCTCGATTTACTAACTCCGGCATAAAAATCACCTTCCTTAATAGAATTTATCTAAGAAAGCGCTGATTAATCCGATTTTGTGCGAGCAAATATGCGGTATTAGGCATTTTGCGAAGCACAAAATCGTCACTTATTCAATTAATCAGCGCTTCCCTAATATCCTAGTCAATATCTCCAGCATTTTATCAATCTCTTTTTTAGTGACAATTAATGGTGGCATCAACCTAATTACTGAAGGCCGTGGTGAATTGATAATTAACCCTTCTTTAAGACAACTTGACACAATCTCACTCCCGTTTTCTCTTGGCAAATCAAAAGCGATTAAAAGTCCCCGGCCCCTAATATTACTTAGTTGATATTTATCTTTTATCTCCAATAACTTATTCTTTAGGTATTCACCTTGAATTTCCGAATTTAGAGATAAGTTTTTTTTGATAATTTCATTAACCACTGCTAAACCAACCGCCATCGCCAATGGTTGCCCTGAATAAGTCCCTCCCTGGTCACCGGCTTCAAAAATATTATGTTTCTCCTTAGTAAGTAATGCCGAAAGCGGAAATCCTCCGCCGATCCCTTTGGCCAGAGTCATAACATCCGGCTCAACCTGGTAATGTTGGTAAGCAAATAATTTGCCGGTCCGTCCGAGACCGGTTTGGACTTCATCAAATATTAACAAAATGCCATTTTCATCAGCTATCTTTCGGAGTTGTTTAATATATTCCGGTTCCGCCATATAAACTCCACCTTCACCTTGGATTGGTTCGATCAATATGGCGCAGGTATTTTTGTTAATACCCGAGATAATTGCCTTAATATCATTAAAAGGTACATGTATAAATCCCGGGACTTTGGGGGCAAACAGGCTCTCCCATTGTGGCTTGCCGGTTGCCGACATGGTTGCTAAAGTCCGGCCGTGAAAGCTGTTTATAGTAGTTATAATCTCATAAGCTCCGTTTAAATATTTTGCTCCGTATTTTCGAGCCAGTTTAATTGCTCCTTCATTAGATTCTGCTCCGCTGCCGGCAAAGAAAATTCTGTCAAAGCAAGAGTTATCGGTTAACAAATTAGCGAATTCAACCATTGGTTTATTGTAGAATGATGGACTGGCATTAACCAAAATACTGGCTTGTTTTCGTAAAGCTTTCTCAATAGCTTTCGGAGAATGGCCCAAACAATTAACCGCCCAACCCCCGATAAAGTCCAGATACTTTTTCCCGTCCGTATCCCATAAGTACATTCCTTGGCCTCGTTCCATGATGATCTCCGGTCGGTTAGCGACAAATAGGATATGTTCTTTAGCCCCTTTTAACAATTGGGATGTAACCATTGAAGAATTCATAATCATCAACCTCCAAACAGTTTTAATAATTATACGATATTATGTATAAATATTCAATACTATTAAATCATTTTATTCATTACTATACACTTCAAGCACCATAGTACAAGTAAAATTAAAAAATTTTCGGTGACTTTATATTAGGAGATTAAGAAACAAACCGGAGTCACAATACAAAATGTAAGATGGACTGCATTTCGTTAGACTTATTTCCATATCTTTAGAAAATAACCAACCTATATATAAATAAGTCAAACCCAAAATTAATAGTTATTTTAGAATCGTTTAAGATTTTTTTTAGGAAATACTTCAATATTTTAGATAAAATACATAGATAAAGCAGAAACCCATTAATTTGAAAGGAGAAAAAAATAAGACAGGCAGTCTTATAATAAAGTGACTGACTGTCAATACATTTTAAGGAGACATTACTAAATGAAGCAAAAAGCGAAACCAATAAAAACCATTTCAAAATTAATCCTAAATTTAGCGGTAGTTTTTACATCATTACTTATAATGGCAACCATTTCTCAAGCTGCAACTTTATCAAAACCAATCTTCACCAGTCTCACCCCCAGCAACGGGGCAACCATAGCCGAATCAGCTTTGAATAACGGAGTCACTATCTACTGGGATTATGTCCAAAACGCAACTTCATATAAATTTTGGTGCGTTAGAGTAGATGAAAACGGCAACAGTCTGGAGAATATCATCGGCGG
>JAEYRX010000055.1 GCA_023435225.1 Bacillota bacterium | reverse complement strand
TCTAAAGCCAGACGTAATAGGAAATTAATGAATTTAATTCAACTTATTACAGCGGTAAATAAGATGAACTAAATTCTGCTATTTACCCTTTCCCATTCGGCTTTTGGAAGGGGAAAGCTTATTCGTATGATTTAGTTCATCTTATATATCTACTACTAATTATCAATTATTCATTGCTTATCTTATTTATTATTTGCATCAACCTAATTCTGATCGGTTGGTTTTTGATTTAAACTTTCTTGATATTTTTTAAGATTATTTTCTTCTTGTTTCTTTATACTTTCAATTTTTTGAGTCTCTTTTGCCGCCAAATCCGTTAAATTCCAACTGGTAAAAATTTCTTGCAGTTTTTGATGAACCATAATATCATCAGCATGAGAATCACTGAATTTAACTAAAATATCTTGAGCTTTTTGATTATCTTTATCTTCTTTATAAGCATTTGCCAAAGCTACTTGATAGTCAACATCATCCGTAAAAGTGGCCGGAGCTTTTTTAAGAACTGCTACAGCTTCTTTTGGTTGTTTCATCTTAAGATAGACTTCGGCAGCCTCGGTATAGGTGTCCAACCTGTTTTTATAATACTTTTTCTGCAAAGCTTTTTGATATGCTTGTGAGGCTTCGTTCCATTTTTCTTCCTGTTTTAAACGGAAAGCTCTAAGACCCGGATCAAGAATTTCTAAACCATCTTGGGCCTTTTTATAGAGTTTTTGTAACCAATCCTGAAATTCTTTACTTTGTTGCGCTTTTTGTAATAAGAGATTATCTTCAACCTCTTTATACTTTTCTTTATAATCGTCGCCTTTCGGCATTGAACGGGAATCCAGCTTAATTATATGATAACCAAATTGAGTTTTTACCGGTTTACTGATTTCGCCTTCTTTTAAAGCTAAGGAAGTATCGGCAAATTCTTTGACCATATTGGATTTAAATGGAGCTACTCCCATCGGACCAATAATGCCGCCTTTATCTTTGGAACCGGGATCATCGGAGTACTCTTTGGCTAATTGGCTGAAATCGCCACCTGAGTTAGCTTTCTTATATACCTCATTAGCCCGTTTTACGGCTTCGGCATCAGAACGTAACGGTTTACCGCTTTGATCTTTTAATCCGACTAAAACATGACTTACTTGAATCTGTTCCAATTCTCCCAAAATTTCTGATTCCGGAATAGTAATTTTTAATTGACGGGCTTCATATTGAATAAACTTTTGACGTTGAATATCTTTAAAAACCGCTTTTTTAAATTCGTTTTTGTTACTGAAACCTTGCCGTTCCATAAAGCTTTGTAACTCTTCCTCGGTCGGCAAGTATTTTTTAATAAGTTTATCTACATCAGCATTGGAAACTTTGATCTTGGAAGCTACTTTATTCATTTCCTGTTCAAAAGCCATTTCTCTGACGGCTAATGTAATAGCGGTATCACGAATCTGAGCGTCCGAATATGCTATTCCGTATTGAGCGTATTGTTGCGCTTGTTGCGAAGCTTGCATTAAATAATTATTGAATTGAGCATCACTAAGTTTTTCACCATTAACCTTAATGGAAGGACCTACATAAGAGTAATTCTCTTTACCGGCCATCGGTAGTCCGATGTAAAACAAACCGATAGTCAATGTAACTGCTAATACAATAACTACTGGCGCTAATATACGTTTAGCATGACGACGGATATTCATAATCCCCATAAACAATTCCTCCTTAATTAATAAAGCCCGTTATTTATAACCTGCTTAATATTCAAAAAAAAATGAGTTTAAACCCATAACAAACCTTATATACATACTATTACAGGCAGATTACTGTTTAATATTGTACCTAATGCAAACCCAAATGTCAACCAAGAAGTAAGCGGGTTTGTTGGGCTTTTTTTACTATCTGTTCCTTAATTAACCTGCTATATGTGGCTGGACATTTTGGATTTTGTTCCCTAACAACCAGGTAATCGGGTCCAAAAACCCATTTGCTGACCGCACCTCCTCCGAGACCAAAAATAGTCTGCCTTTCCTCCATCATTTGAATGTTATATATACTCGATTTTCCTTCCTTAGCATAACCGATATTTGCAAGATCAGCCAGAATTGATCGTTGCCGGTAAAGATAGTAAGGGAAAAAGCCATTTTCTCTCAAAATAACCACAGTTTCGGCAAAAGCCTTAGAAATATCATCGGTTTCGGATAAATCCAAACTTTTAAAATCTTTACGCCAGGATGCAGCTCTTTTAGGAGCCAAGGTATGAATCGTTATTGCTTCTGGTTTCAAAGTTATTACATCTTTAACAGATTTGATAAAAGTTAAACCGTTTTCTCCCGGCAAACCCAATATTAAGTCCATATTCAATAATAAATCGGGATAAGCTTTTACCATTTGGACCGCCTCAACTA
This sequence comes from Bacillota bacterium, assembly GCA_023435225.1. GTDB lineage: Bacteria > Bacillota > UBA4882 > UBA8346 > UBA8346 > UBA8346. The sequence continues at coordinate 14,378 of JAEYRX010000055.1, read as the reverse complement.
CCTGGGCTACCGTATGTTTACGGCCAATCCTGATTAAAGTGGAGTCGTACATGGTTTGCGGATTTACGGAAACTCTGGTTACTCCGGAATCAGACATAGCTTTCAATTTTGCCTCATTAATAGTTTCCGGTCTGCCGGCTTCAACTGTATACTCCACCGTTGTTTCAGTTACAAAAGCATTCTTCACTCCGGTTAATATTTTGGAAAAAGCCTCTTCCTCGAGACAAGTAGGTGTTCCACCACCAAGATAAATACTTTCGACTTTAAACCCATATGTTCCTATTAATTCAGCCGTAGCTTGAATTTCGAAATCCAGTGCTTTCAAAAAATCTTTCACTAAATGCCGGTGAGTTTCCAAGGAAACAGCCGGAAAAGAACAATATTGACAGCGACTTGGGCAAAATGGAATACCCACATACACTCCCACATATTCCGGTGTTCTAAAAAACTTTTCCTGTTTAGCGCCTACCTCCTGTAGAAGCTCGGCTGAGTCTAAATCTAAAGCAAATATTGTTAGTAATTTTTCCCGGATCTCCTGAATAGAAAAACCTTTATCCCGTAAATAATGAAAAATTTTAGTGGGTCTTACCCCACTTAAAATGCCCCATGGCGGTTTTTTCTGTAAATACTTCCCCAGCAAGGATATTACTCCTAACCGGATTAGTTCTTTAAGTCGCTGAACCCGGTCAGTTTGGTCATAACGGGGATCCAAGATATCCAAATCCTGAAATTCCCATAGATTTTCTTCTGCCGGTAATTCCGGAGCATAAATTCTTACAAAAAAATCTTTACTATATTCGATAATCAATTGTAAATCGTAGTTATCACTTTTTACTTCAGCCGCTGGGTCGATAATCTTTAGGGCGGCTTCCACATTAGCCACTTGTTTCGGGTCATTAATTTCTATACGATAGTTCATTCCGGTCCCTAAAATCAGGAGTCGGTGGTTTAGGAGTCAGGAGCCAGGAGTGTTCGTATTTTTTAAGCTTTCCAATAATTTCGGGTTCGAAGGTTGCCCCTAATATTATACTGACTCCTGGCTCCTGTATACTTTACTATAAGAAAGGATTGTTTCCCTTTTCATATCCCAAAGTCGATGACAATCCATGACCTGGTAAGACAGATGTTTCGTCCGGTAAAACAAATAAACAATTTTTTATTGAAGCAATTATTTGTTGATGACTGCCTCCCGTAAAATCAGTCCGTCCGATACTTTCCTGGAAAAGGGTATCTCCGGAAAAAAGCAGTCCCTTTGTATACAAACAAATACCTCCAGGTGTATGCCCGGGAGTTTCTATAACGGTTAAACTTTCATTACCTAGAGAAATAGTTTCCCCATCTTTTAATTCAGCAGCTGCATCAGGACTAATAATATTTTCTCCTAAAAAAGCTGATAAATTGGCCGTTGGTGAGTTAAGCATCATTCGGTCATTATGATGGATAAAAATAGGAACTCCATATCTCCGAACCAACTCCCCGTTACCGATAATATGGTCGACATGTCCGTGAGTATTAACAATCCACTTCAATTTTAACTCTTTTTTCTCCAGAAACCGGATTATCTCATCAACCGGACCGCCGGGGTCAATCACCCCGGCTTCATTGCCCGACCATACCAGGTAACAATTGACCATCATTTCGCCCAACATAAAAGTTTGATATTCCATATATCCTCCAACGAAGAAAACAGGCATAAGTTTCAACAAAAATAATAACAGGCAACAAATTATATATTTTATCAAGGATGATGTTGATACATTAAGCTGGTAATGTTTTTAATTGTCAATTCTTAATTCTCAATTGTCAATTGATGTATCAATTTCTCCGTTTAAAATTTTTTCCGCTTCGGCAACTCGATCATGAGGAACCAGGAGCTCTGTTTTGGCCAAGGGACCGATAGTTAATCCATAAAGTTCACCGGCGGATTCTCTTTCAATCTTAACCGGAATGCCGGCCATATTTAATAAACCCTGAATCAATTGGGCTTCATCCGGATTGTAGACTTCGGCAACACTGACCCATTTTATTTCTTTATTTTCTTCCACAAAATTCACTTCCTAAGAGTTTTAATAGATTAATTTTACAAGTCGCGTATTAGGCATTTTGCGAAGCACAAAATCGTCACTTATTCAATTAATCAGCGCTTCCTTAGCTAACAAATCCGAGCCTCAGTGTCTCTGTGGCTATAAATAAGCCACCGAGGTAATAAGACCTAGAAAAAAATATTATAAATCAACCAATTATCTTTATGAACACCGCTTTACAATTTAATTTGACTCTGGATTTGTTTTAAAGTTTCCGCTGAATGTTTAAGCGCTTTTTCTTCTTCGGGAGACAGTTCCAATCTTATTTTCCGTTCTATTCCCTGGCGGTTAACTACACAAGGGAGACTTAGGTACAAATCTTCGAGCCCATATTCTCCTTTTAGCAGTGTAGAAACGGTAAGAACCGAATACTCATCCCGGATAATGCTTTCGACAATCTGGACCAAAGCTAGTCCGATCGCATAATAAGTTGCGCCCTTTCCCTTAATAATCTTATAAGCCGCGTTTTTAACCTCGTTGAAAATCTCTTCTTTCGGTAAGAGACTTTTGCAATTTCCGCCACAGACCGGGCAATATTCGGCGAATCTGATACCGGCTATATTAGCGATACTCCAAACCGGGACTTCAGTATCACCGTGTTCTCCTACAATATAGGCATGAACATTTGAAGGATCAACGTGACAATGAGTACTAATTAAATAACGGAACCGGGCGGAGTCAAGCACCGTGCCGGATCCAATAACCCTGTTTTCAGGGAAACCGCTTAATTTATAAGTAATATAGGTCATTATATCCACCGGATTAGTAGCTATCAATAAGATAGACTTTGAACCGGTCTCTTTAATCTTTCCAATAATACCTTTAAAAATTTCAGCGTTCCTGGCTAACAAATCAATTCGGGATTCTCCGGGACGTTGATTTGAACCTGCCGTAATAACAATTATATCGGCATCGGCGCAATCCGCATAGGTCCCAGCTCTAACCAAAGCAGGACGGACGAAGGAGATTCCATGATTGAGGTCCATAATCTCTCCCTCAAGCCGCTCCTGGTTTACATCTATCAGGATTATTTCGGAAACTATCCCATTAATCATTAAACTATATGCAAAGGTCGACCCTACCAATCCGGCTCCGATAATAACAACCCTACTTGCGCGCTCTCCAGCCATCTTGTTTCCTCCTTATATTGGCCACTGACTCCTGGAATAATATCTCTCTATTACTAATGTCTATTCCCTATTTTCCATATCATTTCCTTCCATTTGTCAAAAAAAGCTCCCTTTGTTTTTAACAATATGTATAAATTAAAGAATAAAGATCAATCTACTTAATACAAACCGTTTTTTTTAACCTCACACTTCAAAAATTTTAAACTTCTTATCGGGGGTTTTATTATTAAAATCGCGATTATGGGCGCCGGTTTATCCGGCCTAATTACCGCCCTTATCTTGGAGAAACACGGGATTACACCGGTGATCTTTGAAAAAAGGAGTCAGGTTGGAGACCGTTTTTTCAATGGTGAAGTATTATTCTCTCTTTTATCAATGCCTTATAAAGACATTATTGCCTATTTGGCTAACCATTATCAAATTTATCTCCGACCAATCAATAATATCAGGTACTTAATCCTTCACTCAGAGAAGCAAAAAGCGGTTATCAACGGTCATTTGGGATTTATTAACTACAGGGGGCGAAGCCCTTATTCCTTTGAGAATCAACTGGCCGGCGCTTTAAAAAGCAAGATTATTTTTAACTCTGATTTTACTTATGAACAGTTGTTAAAAGAATTCACTCATATTGTATTAAGTACCGGGGATGCAGCTTATGCATCAAAAATCCAAGATTATCAGCAGGATTTAACCGCTACTTTGCATGGAGTAAGAGTAACCGGAAAATTTAACCGCTACACCGTTATGACTTGGCTGAATAACCGATTTGCTCCCAAGGGTTATGGTTATCTTATCCCTTTATCCGAGCAGAAAGCCGACCTGGTTACCTGGATACCCGATTACCCGGAGAACCGGCGATACGAGCAACAGTCATTATGGGATGATTTTTATGCTCAAGCTTGTAAAGACTTGGATCAAGATCTGACGATAACCAGTCATTTTGAAGTAAACCGGTACATCATTGGTAACTGCCACTATCCCCGGATTGGCAATACTTTCTTTACCGGTAACTGTTTTGGAGCTATAACTCCTTTTCTTGGATTTGGGCAATCAATTGCCATTCTGACTGGAATTTACGCCGCTCAAGACCTTTCCGGCCAAGGCAATTATGAAGAATTATGCCGGCCGCTGAAACAAAATTATCAAAATTCACTAGTTCTGCGGCGGGCCTGGGAGAGATTTGACAATAAACGCTTTGATATGCTGGTGAGATTCTTTGGGACCAAGTTAGGAAACCGGATCTTCAACCCCAAGAAACTGGATATGGTTAAAATAGCCAGTTATTTGGCCAGACCCTGGATTATTCATAAGCGGATGGTTTGAAAGAATTAACATTTTTGTACGGATTTATTTCCGAAGAAAAAAAAGGATAATCCGTTTTTTGTTTACGACCTATAATATAATCGGCGGCAAAATGAAAGGATAAAGGTGGAAATGGCGCCACTTATCATCCAAGTTAATAATTGATCATCATTTTTCTGCATATTTTGGTTATATATCCGTTAATTTACCTTCCTCATTTAACTCTTCACCGTCATCAGCCCCGAAATTCAAATCCATAACCGCCCCGCTTTCCCCGGTTTCATCAGCCAGCATATTCAGATACATTTTATTAAAGATTTCCTCCGGATCATCCAAAAAATTCATTTTTTGAGCATCATTTTTTTGCTTCTCCATATAAGAACCTCCTTTTTATGAAGCTTTATATATCTTTTACATAGTTAACGAAAGTTATTAACTTAACTTTCGCACCCGGAAAACAGGAGCAAACGTTGGAATGACAATGGAAGTGAACTAAAAAAGAACCGATATAACTCATCTGCACGACCGCGTCGCTTTGGGATGAACTGAAAAAGCTCGTTCAAATTTAGCGAACGCTCTTGATAGGCGAATCGGATGGAACGTAAATCTTTCAATCGGCAAATAACCTGTATCGACTGAGCAACGATGTTACGAATTACTGACGGAAAACAAAAAGTATGTTGGAATTCTTGGATTAAAAATCGGGGATACTAATAAAATCAGTATATGACACCTATTATCTATTAAATTATTAGAAAATATTTTTAATGACTGAAAACGAACGAAAAAATTTATGTTGATGATCCTTTTATGTGTTTTACTGATCAGTGTATCCTTGGTTATCCGGTTCGGAAGCAGGTAACATCTCTATGGAACAATTATGGTTGGTTACGTGGAAATCGATCTTGGTTTTCGTAATCTTAATGGTTCTCACCCGGTTAATTGGAAAAAAACTTTTATCCCAATTAACCTTTTTTGATTTTGTGATTGGTATCACCATCGGTACAATTAGTGGAGCCTACGTGGTGATAATGGTCAAAGGAATGTGGGTATTGCTAAGCCCAATCATTCTAACAATTCTAACCCTCTTTTTAGGCCTAATAAGCGTAAAACACTTGGGGTTTCGCAAGTTACTTGAGGGAGAACCGGCGATTGTCATCCAAAACGGTAAAATCCTCGAAAAAAACCTATTACGGTTCAGATATCATTTGGATGATCTGGAGATGCAACTCCGGGAACAAGGCGTATTTGATTTTGGCGAAGTTGAGTTTGCGATCTTAGAACCCCATGGGAAATTAAGCGTACTTAAGAAATCTCAATATACGCCGGTAACTCCCCGGGATTTAAATCTCGCTACGAAATATAAAGGGATGGCTACGGAGATGATTAAAGACGGGGATATCCTCGAACAAAATTTAATTCAGAACAATCTTACGCGGGAATGGTTGATGCAAGAACTAAGAAAACGCAATATTAGCGATCTTAACGAAGTGATCTATGCGGCATTGAATACCGACGGTTCTCTTTATATTGATCAAAAAAAAGATAATCTTCACTATGTGCAGAAAGTTGAGGATTCAAAACCAAAATCGGAAAACCGAAGCAATTAAACACATGCCTGTTCTCCCGCCAAAACCGATTTTACTGTTGCCTGGATCTCCTCATAACAGGTACAGCGGCAAAGATTGGACTGCAGCCATTCTTCAATGTTCTCGTCTCCGGCGTCCGGGTGAATTTGGGATAAGGCATGACAGACTATAATAAACCCGGGTGTTTCACATCCGGGTTTGGCCCCGGTCAATCCAAATTGTTGACGCAGAACGTCCAGCAAAGTGTCGGCCGGACGTGTTACTACAGTCCGCGTTTCACCGTTAGACAAAAGGTATTTTTGGATATTTTTGTAATTTTTATTCATATGGAATTATTGTTTTTGGTTGTTGGGAATTTTTAAGTTGGATTCTTACTTTATGGATACTAATTTGGTCAAATAATTCCCGAACTTTCGAAGCATGCTATACATAGTAACTTGAAAGGGGTAATTCGATGAGTCCGATTAAAGTAGGAGAAACAGCGCCGGAGTTTAAGGTTCAAGACAATAATGAAAAGGAGATCCGCTTATCTGATTACCGGGGAAAAAAGGTTTTACTCTCCTGGCATCCGCTGGCCTGGACTCCCGTTTGTACCGACCAGATGCGGGCTTTGGAGAACAATTGGCAAACCTTAGAGAAATTAAATACCATCCCTTTGGGGTTCAGTGTTGACCCGGTTCCTACCAAAAAAGTCTGGGCCATAGCCCTGGTGATTACTAAACTGATTATGCCGTCCGACTTCTGGCCGCATGGAAAAGTAGCCCGTGACTATGGTATTTTCGATGAGACCGGCGGCTACTCCGAACGGGCTAATATTATAGTGGATGAAAACGGAAAAATTAAATGGGTCAAAGTTTATCCTTCAGCGCAACTACCGGATATAAACGAAGTGCTTGGGGTGCTGGGAAACGGGTGAAAATGAGAATTAAATAATAAGGAAACTCTAATATATTCCCCCTACTAAACCGATGCTAAAAGCATATAAATGATTCTCGCAAATCTGGTTGAAACAGCTTTCTCATTACTATAGATTGGACTCATGCCATTTTCATGGTAAAATCAAAATATGGCAATAAACCATCATTGAGTAAAATTAAATTAAAGGGGGATCAAAATGAAAAACCTTTATAGAATCGTTATTATCCTCGTGTTTGTTTTCATGGTAACAAGTATTGTTTCAGCAGTAGAACCTATTTATTACACAGCTACCAAAGAACTGGTTTATAAAGAAGAAATAGCCGGTAAGATTACTAAAACTAAAACTTTAACCAGAGATAACTCATATGATGCTGCCGGTGTTACCAGTTCCGGTGATAAAGAAAATTCCGACGTCTATTTTATCCTTAACAAACGTGACCATATCGCCGGTGAAAAAGGTAAAAAATATTACTTGGTCTGCACTTTCCTCTCCGGTTATATCTCTAATGATGCTAAAGAAAAAACCGCCGACCAAACAATCCCGGTTGAATTGGATTTTACATATTAACATCGATAATCTTTATTCTTCAATGATAAAAGTATTGGTAATCTCCACCAGACTTTCCGCCAAACTGTGTAACTTCTCGGCTAAATCTTTTACCTGGTCGGCAATGACGGTTTGTTCTTCAGATGAAGCCGATACTTCCTGACTGGAAGCTGCGGTTTCTTCTGAAACAGCGCTAATAGCCATAATGGAACTAATGGTTTGTTCTTTAAAATGATTTATTGTTTTAATTGTATTAATCATTTCCATAATTTTTTCAATGATATTATCCATAGCGATTATTATTTCATCAAAAGAATCCCGGGTCGAAGAAACCGCATTCATCTGTTCCTCTACAATTTGGTGGGCTTGAGCGGAAGTTTGGGTGGAAATCAAAGTCTGGTCTTGGATTGTTCTTATTATATTATCGATTGTTTTGGCAGCATCCCGTGACTGATTGGCCAGTTTATTAATTTCATCTGCAACAACGGCAAATCCTCGTCCCGACTCTCCGGCCCGGGCCGCTTCGATCGCTGCGTTTAATGCCAATAAATTGGTTTGTTCTGTGATTCCGGAAATAACATCAGTGACCTCACGGATCTTTTCCATACTGACATTTAATTCATTAGTATTCTCAGTTATAGCTTTAGTGATCTCATCAGTTTCCCGGGCTTTTTGGATTAATAGCTGGATTACATCTTTGGATTGATAACTTAAATCTCTGATAGAACCAGTGATTTCTTCAACTTCATTTGCTTTGGATACTACGGAATCAATTTCCTTGGCCAAATTATTCATTTGAGTGGAGGTTTTCTCAGCTTCACCGGTTTGTTCCATTGTACCCTGGCTGATCTGCTCCATTGCAGCTGCAACTATTTCCGAAGTTTCAGCCGATTGGTTGGCGCTATCTTTTAATACAAGGCTTTGTTCAGATACTGTTTTGATTGTTTGTTTGGTATTGTTAATAAGAGTGCTGATCTTGTCAAGCATATGATTAAAACTGGTCCCTAAAAATCCAATTTCATCATTTCTGCTCACTTTTACTCTTATAGTCAATAAACCATTTTCAGCTTGCTTCATTACAGTCACCATGTCTTTTAACGGCACCGAAATAGTATCGGAAATCCAAAAACCAACCAAAGCGGCTATGAAGGCAATTCCCAGCGCTAATAATAAAATTATAAATCGTAAGATTCCGATCTCCGCATAGAGAAACGAAACAGGGGCGATACTTAATAAAAACCAGCCGCGGCCGCCGACGGCATGATAAGTAACTAATACCGGCTTGTTGGCAATCCTATTATCAAATTCTCCTTTGTCGCTTATACTGTTAAACATCTTCTCCAGCGATTTTTTATTAGACACTAATTCGGTAATGTTTTTACCGATAATTTCTTTAAAACGGCTGGAGATGATATTGCCTTTATGATCAATAATTAGAGCATAATTAGTTTTAATTGTATCCAAGGTATAATTATTAGCGTTTAGACTGAATAAATTACTGTTAATCGCATTATCCAAGGCATTTTCATCAATTACAATCAAAAATACTCCCAACGGCTTTCCGGTGGAAAAATCCTTGATTCTCCGGCCCAATAATACATCATAATTGCCGTTTTCGGTTCCCAGCTTGACGGCGGAGGACCAGAGATTCTTACCGTTAGTTTTTATAACGTCTTTAAAAAATTGAGTATTGCGAATAGTTTTCGAAAAATCTTTGGGAAGCGTTTTTCCGATTGTTAAGAAATCTTTGCCCCCTCTGGATTCACTAATAAAAATTACATTACGGATAGTTTGATTTCCGGCTACATATTCTTTCAAAGCCGCTGCAAAGTTTTGGTTTAATAGATCTTCATTTTCGGAATTTCTAGAATAATCTTTTAGAAGCTGATTAAGTTCTTCTTTAACTATAAATTGGGAGGTAATATCTTCATATGTCTTTAAATCTTTTCCTAGATTAATTTGATTATACATTACCATATCCAGCGAGTATTGGGAGATTTTTTTAACTATCGCTTGTTTTGCCTGGGAATACGAGAAAAAGCCGATTAGCATTATGGGTAATAAGGAAATAAGTAAGAAAAAAAAGAGTAGTTTATTCCGGATCGAGATACTTTTGAATATGTTTTGAACTACTGAAAAGAAGTTAAGTCGCATATCACTCATTCTCCTTCAGGACCAGATTCCGATAGTATTATTAAGATAAGAGGCGCAAATAAAACTGATTTTTGCGCCTCCGGAATTTCCTTATAAAGATTTATTCAAAAACCAATTCTCCATTGATAATTTGGGCTGGATATAAAGCTGGAGACAAGTCATGACTGCCGTTTTCCTTATTCAGATTTCCGAAAACACCTGAATAGGTAAATTCAGCCTCCATCGCCTCCCGGATGCTCTCACGGGAGACTGGCCGGTTATCCAATAACCCCGCCAGCATCCTGATAGAGTCATAACCATATCCGGCCTCATGGTTAAATGGTTTGTTATATCGCGATTCATATTTTTCTTTCAGCCGGTTCGCCATACTGAAATTTGAGTTATAACAAAATTGGGCCGCTACATAAACTCCGTTTGCATCCGGTAGATTTCTAATGGCCGGCTGTGCGGCGACCGATGTGGAAACGATTACCCCTTTATATTGGAGTTCTCTTAATTGCTTGATTAATGGCTCAAGATTATTCGGAAGCCCCACCAAATACACTGCCTCCGTATTCAATAATTCGGAAATTTGATTTCGAAAATCCTTAGCATCACTTTCAAAAGGCGCCGTCAAAACCGTACCGCCAATTTTGGTGAATTCCGATTCAAAAGGTTTTTGGACGGTTTGACCGAATGCGTCATTTTGGTAAATAACACCTACGTTTTGGATGCCTTTCTCCTTCAAGATGTTAATCGCTGTCGGTACTTCAATATCTGCCGGCGCACAAGTTCTAAAGACCCATTTTTTTCCTTCAATTATAACCTTATTGGAACCTGTAACAAGCGGTGAGGTTAACGGAACTTTATTTTCTTCTGCCAGCGGGGCCAAAGCAATTACTAATGGGCTGAGCATTGTCAGATATAAATCGGGATGAAATGCTTTTTCTATTTTTTGAAAAACAGTTTTTGCTGCTTCGGGATCTATTTTACAATCTTCAACTATTAGATTGACTTTCCGGCCATTAATACCGCCTTGTGAATTAACTTCTTCCACCGCTAAATTTAATCCGTCCCTTAGTTCGATAGCGGAACCGCTTACCGGACCCGTCATAGTAAGAATTGCGCCGATGGTGATCGGTTTTTTCTCAAATACCTTCAACCCAAATACGAGAAAGATTGCCGCGATAATCAAGATAACCAGAATAATACCAATTAATAAGCCGGCTTTTTTAGCCATTTTTCCACTACCTTTCCGATAAATTTTGGCTACATAATGTATATATCGGAAATATTTGACTAATCTTTAACAATTATTTAATCACTTTCTGCCACTCTTTATTTATGTAATATTAATCGGAAATCGGAAATTTTGACATAATTTACTGGTAATATTGTCCGTTTTTTGGTAAACTGAAGAAAGTTACCAATTTTGGGAGGCTGTTTATGAAAAAATCAATTTATGTACTTTTTATCCTCTGCTTATTTTCAGTTATCATTTTAGCTGGTTGTGGTGGTGGAGGAAGTAGTGGCGGTGGTAACAACGACGATGATGGAACTGATAGCCCACTTATTACTACAATCGCCGGGACTGGTATCGATGATTATAATGGAGATAATATTGCTGCTACTACTGCCCAATTGGATCATCCGAATGGTGTTGCAGTTGACTCCTTCGGAAATGTTTATATTGCCGATACCAACAATAATCGCATCCGAAAAGTAGACTTGAGTGGTAATATCACTACATTAGCTGGAACGGGAGATTCGGGTTATAATGGAGATAATATCGAACCTACAACAGCTCAACTGCTTGCCCCAAACGGGGTGGCTGTTGATACTAACGGAAATATTTACATTGCTGAGTGCCATCGGATTCGAAAAATAGAAAAGTTCACTGGTAAAATAAGTACAATCGCTGGAACAGCGGATTTTGGTTATAATGGAGATGATATTGACGCTATAACAGCGCAACTGCTTGCCCCAAAAGGGGTCGCAGTTGATAATAGCGGGAATGTATATATTGCTGATTCCGGCAATAATCGCATTCGAAAAATAGATATAACTAACAATAAAATCTATACAATTGCCGGAACTAACACCACTGGTTATAATGGAGATGACATTGTCGCTACAACCGCTGAACTGGATCATCCAAATGGAGTTGCGGTTGACTCTTTTGGGAATGTTTATATTGCTGATTCCAGCAATAATCGCATTCGAAAAATAGATAAAACCACCGGCAAAATCTATACAATTGCCGGGACTATAACCGGTGGGTATAATGGAGATAATATTGACGCTACTACTGCTCAACTTAGTTACCCAAATAGCGTTTTTGTTGATCCCAACGGGAATGTTTTTATTACTGATTGTGACAATGCTCGGGTTCGAAAAATAGATACCAGTGGTAATATCACTACAATTGCAGGAACAGGAACCAATGGTTATAATGGAGATAATATTGCTGCTATTACTGCTCAATTGGACGAACCGAGTGGTATCGCAGTTGATTCCAGTGGGATTGTTTATATTGCTGATCTCAAGAGTAACCGTATCCGAAAAGTAAAATGAGTTTATAATTAAGGTAGTATTTTAAATGCATAAAAAGCCTCTGGAGTTTACTTTCTTGTAAACTCCAGAGGCTTTCATTTCAAATAATTACATATCTTTTTACTCGCAAAACCATATAAAGATGTAGCAATAGTTCATTTATTTGTTATTTTATTTACGTTTCTAATTATGATCGAAATCGAGCCATCAGGATTGTTAAGAAACTCAATCTTATCCTTTTTGTTATAAAATATAGACGGGAAATTAATCTCGATCCCGGTATCGGTTTTAATTTTATGGGTTTTAAACTTCCGTTCAGCTATTTTTTCGGGTAAATGTATTTCTTTCTCTTTGATACCGGCATTCTGAATTTCATTTAAGTATTCCGCCTGAATTTGCCGGTTATCGGCAAAAGTTTCCCGAGCAATTTCCTCAATATCAATAGCATTTATCTCCTCAATATTTTCGGCAATAGCTTGATTCAGTCGGGCAATATTATCGAATTCTTTATCATAATACTTTTTACTAAGTTTTTGGGCGGTCTTACCGATAATTTTGACTTTCTGGGCAGTGGATAATTCATCCTCGCATTTCAGGAAGACTTGAGACAGATACGGTATTTTCTCCCCATCTATCTCATACTCCTTTTCAATTAATTGAATAGCTAAATTATTGGTATTAATTAAAATACATTCTTCTACCTTTTGGTTTTCATTTGGCAAGACCGTTTTCTGTTTGACAAGGACATTGATATTGGTGTCATCTTCATATTTGACAAAATGAATATAGTTGTTTTTATAGTTTAGTTTGAAAATACCTATATAGTTATTATCATTAAACTTGAAGTCGGAGCAAATCAAATCCGCCCCGCTAATACCGGGATTGCTCAACATAAGTGAAAACAAATCCCCGGCTATTTTTTTGGTAAAATCAATAAAAGTGAGGTCTTTTTTGGTTAATTGCAAAAATAGTTCTTCAATCGCACTCTCATAGCTGAATTTGGCATTTTTCAAGTTGTCATCGTTAAACGCCTTATTAATGATATTTTCTAAAAAACTTAACGTATCATTATCTAGTTCCATTTCTTTGTCTGATAATACCGGCATAGTAACATTATTATCTAAAATATGTAATACGGCGCTCTTAATATTTATTTCACTGCTCATGGTATCTCCTTGTCTTCTTTTTAATGTTTTCTTTTAGAGGATTTATTATAATACTTTTAATCTCAATCGGGCAAGTAGGTGAAATATATAATCATGGGACTAAACATGAATTCTCTTGTAGCTGAATAAACGCCGATCAAAAGCCGAATGAGAAAGTGTAAATAGTAGAATTTAGTTCATCTTATTTACCGCTGTAATAAGTTGAAATGAATTCATTAGTTTCCTATTACGTCTGGCTTTAATCTGCACCAAAATTTAATAGGTCAATTATACATGCAGTAAATATAATAGCTGCCCCAAAAATATTTTTGGGGCATTTTTTTATGTAATATTGTTTATTTATAAAATTTCATTGGAAAATCATAGAACATCACAAGAAAACCATAGAATACCATATAAAAACAATAAAATCGCATGATAAAATCGTAAAACCGCACGGAAAAACCAAAGAACCGCAAGAAAAAATCATAGAACATCATAAAAAAACGATAAAACCGTACGAAAAAATGATAAAACCGCATAAGAAAACCATATAACCGTGAAGAAAAATCATAGACCAACAATTGAGATATATCTTATCGCCGGCAAACTTGAGAAATATTGTTAATTGCCGCCCGAATTCATCGCCCAGAGCAGGAGCTACACTGAGCTAATTCAAAACCTCTGGGCTGAAAGTAAAAAATCAATCTCACCTCCGTATCCGGGCTGGGAAAGTTCTACAAGCAATTTAACCGATCCTCAATTAGGCTTTCAAGTTTTTGAATTACTTATTGTCATTCTTTTTTTATGTCCTTAAGCTACAACGGATCAGCGAATCCCCTTTAAGGGATCTTACCATTACCCACATCTTTTTAAGAAAAAGGGGACAAATCCAATGCTGATAAAGTTTCTAAGGAGTTGTAAAAACGATGAAAACCTCTCCATAAAACTTTAATACCAGGGTAACCATCATTCTT
>JAEYRX010000051.1 GCA_023435225.1 Bacillota bacterium | reverse complement strand
AGAGTCAATGAATTTAATTCAACTTATTACAGCTGTAATAGGATGAAATAAATACCAATTTGATAGCATTTGCATTCGGCTTTAGGAATGCAAATTTTATATAAAGAATTTATTTCATCCTATATAGAAACAATAAGTGATAATATTGGTCATGATTTTGTTGTTTTAAAGATTATTATTTATGGAGGATTTTTTATTGATTCAAACCAACATTAGAAACTTTTGCATCATTGCTCATATTGATCATGGTAAATCAACCTTGGCTGACCGGTTATTGGAATATACCGGAGCTTTAAGTCAACGGGAAATGACCGAACAAGTCCTTGATTCCATGGATTTGGAAAGGGAACGAGGCATAACAATCAAAGCTCAAGCAGTAAGGTTACAATACCGGGCTAAAAATGGGGAAATCTATATTTTGAATCTGATTGATACTCCCGGCCATGTTGACTTTACCTATGAAGTATCCCGTTCTTTAAAAGCTTGTGATGGGGCGTTATTGGTAGTTGACGCTACTCAAGGCGTCGAAGCGCAGACTATTGCTAATCTTTATCTGGCGCTTGAGTTAAACCTCGATATTATCCCGGTAATCAATAAGATTGATTTGCCAAGCGCTGAACCGGAACGGGTAATGGAAGAAATAAAGGATATTATCGGTATTAGTCCCGATGAATGTCTAATGACCAGCGCTAAAACCGGTATGGGGACTGAAGATATTTTAGAAGCCATAGTGCACCGGATTAAACCGCCGGCCGGTGATATGCGTTTACCTTTACGAGCTTTGATCTTTGACTCTTTGTTTGATTCTTATCGGGGAGTAATTGCTTATGTCCGGGTTATGGAAGGCCGACTTTCCATCGGCCAAGAAATAAGGATGATGGCCTCGAAAAAAGAATTTGAAGTTACCGAACTTGGCACTTTCCGGCCGGTGATGACTCCGGCTAAGGAATTACTGGCCGGGGAAGTTGGCTTTGTAGTTGCTTCGATGAAGAATGTCAAGGATGTCCAAGTCGGAGATACCATTACAGACGTTGATAATTCAGCCTTGATGCCTTTACCGGGTTATCGGAAAGTTCAACCGATGGTTTATTGCGGCTTATACCCGGTTGATAACGCCGCTTACGGCGATCTGCGAGATGCTTTGGAAAAGCTAAACCTCAATGACGCTTCTTTAGTCTTTGAGCCGGAGAACTCTACCGCCCTTGGTTTTGGTTTCCGTTGCGGTTTTTTGGGCTTATTGCATATGGAGATAATTCAAGAACGTTTGGAACGAGAGTATGATTTAAATTTAATCGCTACTGCTCCCAGCGTTGTCTATAAAGTTTATTTAACCAGCGGAGAAGTAAAAGAGATCTCCAACCCGGCGGAATTGCCGGCAGCCAATTACCTGGACCATTTGGAGGAACCGGTAGTAAAAGCTACTATTATTCTACCCAGTGAATTTGTGGGTACTATTATGGATCTTTGTCAGGAAAAAAGAGGTACTTTCAAGAATATGGAATACCTAACCGAGACCCGGGTAATGCTCACTTACGAACTACCTTTAGCCGAGATATTAATGGACTTTTTCGACAAGCTTAAATCCCGCTCCCGGGGCTATGCTTCACTGGACTATGAATATCTGGGACATAAAGAATCGGAACTGGTAAAAATGGATATTATGATTAATGATAAAATAGTTGATGCTTTATCAGCTATTGTCCACCGGGAGAAAGCTTACCAACGCGGCAGGCAACTGGCGGAGAAGTTGAAAGAGATTATTCCACGCCAATTATTTGAAGTTCCAATTCAAGCAGCCATTGGGAATAAGATTATCGCCCGGGAAACCATTAAGGCAATGCGTAAAGATGTTTTAGCCAAATGTTACGGCGGTGATATTACGCGGAAACGAAAACTGCTGGAGAAACAAAAAGAGGGCAAAAGACGGATGAAGCAATTGGGAACGGTCGAAGTACCGCAAGAAGCTTTCTTGGCAGTTTTAAAAATTGAAGATTAGTATAAAAGATAATTTAAAGAAGGGCTGCTGCAAAATAATTAGAAATATTTGCAGCAGCTTTTTTAAAATATTGATTATGATTAAAAAATAAAAAAAGTTAATATTAAAAACAGGTAACCATTTATCAACCGGAGAATAATAACAATTAAATCTTCTTTGTAAATATAAGGAAATATTATGATTCAGGAATTAACTTACATACAATCCGAATTCGACCCGTCTTGGCGTAAAGCAGCCTTCATCGACGTTGAAACCACCGGATTAAATTGGGCGGTTGATGAGATAGTTGAGTTGGCAATAACTTTATTTGCTTTTGATCCGAATACGGGTGAGATTAAAGGGATAATTGATGAATATGTCGGTTTGCGGGAACCAACTTGTCCAATATCCGGCAGCGCCGCCAGAATACATGGTATTACCAAAAAAATGGTGGCCGGGAAAAATCTGGACCGGCAGAGAATTGAAGCCATTTTTGAGGCGGCTGAATTCATCATCGCTCATAATGCTAGATTTGATCATGGATTTGTTAAAAGAATTTTCCCTTCGGTTCTTAAAAAACCTTGGTATTGTTCGATGAGCGGAATTAATTGGCGGAAGAAGGGTTTTGTTTCAAAAGCTTTACAAAATTTGATAAGAGACCATCAGATTGTTGTAAACGGAGCTCACCGGGCCGGAGCTGATGTTAAAGCTTGTTTGTTGTTATTATCAAGAATAGACAGTCAAGGAGTTACATATTTATTAGAGTTAATACAAGGGAAAAAATTACTGTAAAACAATTTGATACACTTTTGTGAGTGGAAAGGAGCTTATAATGCAAAAATCAAGTGAGAATAATTTACCTGATAAAAAGAAGGCTGCCATCTGTGGTCTCTTTTGTCCTGCCTGTACGTTTTATATCGCTAATATGGAGGACCCCGAAAGGCTTATAAGGCTTGCAGCCCGTCGCAATCAACCGGTTGAAGAGTTAAGATGCGAAGGTTGCCGGTCCAGTGTTCGCACAAGTTACTGTAAGACTTGTAAAATGGCCGAATGCTCCGCGCAAAAAAGGATTGAATTTTGTGGAGAATGTGAAGAATATCCCTGCGATCAATTAAAGGAATTTCAGGCTTTTTACCCCCATCGAATTGAATTATGGCAGTCATTAGATAGAATCAAAGAAGTTGGGTATGAGCAATGGTATCAAGAAATGTTGGAACATTACTCTTGCCCGGACTGTGGAACGATTAATTCGGCTTATGATGCTGCATGCCGAAAATGCGGAAAGACGCCTAGCTGCACTTATGTTAGCCGGAATAGTAAGGGAATTAAAGAAAGGATGCCAAAATAACTAGGATTAGCGTTTCTTTTCATTTTCGGAGATTGTATTCCGGGAACGTTTGATGGCTTCCAAGAGTTGGCCGGTTACCTCATCGAGATGATCGAAATACTTTTGAAATGCGTTATCTTCAGATGGAATTGACGAATTTATTTTGTTTTCAGGTTCCAAATGCAAAATCACCTGTTCTTTCTTTCGAGTGATAGCCATGATTGCTCCTTTCCGTTATCTCCGGTTGAAGAAGTAGAAAGATATGATTAAAGCAAATCACCTTGTATGTTTTGGTCATCGGCTATTCTCGATCTGGCGGATAAAAAATCTATAAATATAATAGCCAAAATCTTCCCAAAATATGACAAAGTAAAAATATCTTTAATCTCATCAAATACATTTTCCCGGTTACACTGGACAAACAGAGCGCCTAACACTTTTTCATCAAAATCTAGTATCGGTACTCCTATTATACTACAAAAAGGTAAGACTGAGTTTACTCTTCGCCAGATTCTGGAATCAAAATGAGCGTTCGGGCAGACTGCCGGAAGTTTGTGGTTCCAAATCCAACCAGCCAGACCTTGACCGCGGGAGTATTTTTTATGCGGTTCCGGTTCTAGCCCGTTACTGGCAATTAACTCCAAGTATTCTCCGTTATATGACAAAATCCAGATAGAGCTATCTTTATCATTAATCCGATCGAAAGTTATTTTTGTAATAGTATTGGCGGATTCATTAACTACTTTTTTAAACTCCTGTACTATTAAATGAAAATCCTGATCTAAATGTTGCGTGATAAAATCCCGAAATTTTAAAACATGATCAAGTAATTTAATTCCTTCTTTAAAAACGAAAGTATGGTAGTCGGTCTCCGAATGTAACTGGACCGACTTTTCAATTAGGTTATTTAGCTCATTAAGATAATTATTTCTAACGGTTTCAACTTCGTTTAATCGCTTTTTAAGGTTATTTCGTTCGTTGGAGATTACTATTAACTCATTTTCCAGAGTAGTAAGTTCTTTGTTTGCTTGTCTTTGTTTTTGACTTAATTCCTTAACTTTAGCTTTGGTTTTTTTATAAGATTCATCATATAAAGGGTTTATTATGGTAGGAATAGGCAGATATTTAGAAATTACCGGTATATCTAAAGTAGAGGCGGTCCGTAACCGGTAATACAAGATATATACCCAGAGAACAACACCCAATGGTATTGAAGTATAGATAATAATTGAATAAATATAATGCAAATCGCTGTTTTTAATTAAACTTGTTACCCAAAAACTAAAGTCCGCCATTTTTTTAAAAAAGGCTAGGGATTCTTTTTTTAAAAAATCAGGCGACCAATGGATTCCTAATAGTATGATTAAGATATAACCCGCAATAATTAATAAAGCATGAAAACGGTTTATCTTAATAGCCGGCTTCTTTTTATGCTTAGCTTTACTTTTTAGATGTTTATTCATATTAAAAGTATTTTTTAGTTCCAAAATTAAAACAACTCCTTTTGGCAGCCCGGCGATCATAGTGTTTAGGGTTATTAACCGCACCGTAGACCCGTAGCTTTGCGTCCACAGTTTTCGCTGTGTTTGCTATTTTCAAATCAAGTTGTTTGTTCATAGTAGTTTTTCCGGTTGAAAGATTTTCAATTTTCTAACAAGTTTAAAATCAACTATTAATTCGATACAATTTTTGATAGTCCTGCTTAATTTTGAAAAATATTTCTATAATTTTACAATATGAACAATAGGCTACAATTTATGAGTGAGTAATGTTAATTATTATTGATGGTCAAAAATGTGGAGTAGTCTAACTTGAGGAACTACGTGAAGAAATGGTTTAAAACTTAAGGGAAGTTTTTACAATAAAAAAAATAATAGGGTACAAAGCTTTTAGCCGTCTTTTAAATTGTGATCATTTAAAGTGCTATCGGCCAGACTTCTAGTTATCATTTTCGAGGCGATAGTACGTGCAGTCAATCGGTAATCTCCTTGGGCGATATTTTCTTTTATCAAGGCGATTCTTTCTTGACGGATCTCCGGAGATTCCAGGAGGACCGATTTAACTAATTTTAATTCGGCGGAACGGGAAGAAGGTTCAATACTTTTTGTATTGGACTTTGTTTGACTATATCCTTTTTTAATGTTCAGTCCGGTTTGTATTTTTAGGATATTACCTATTTGCTCTTCGGAAATAATCATAAATAACACCTTCAAATCAAATTTAAATATTATTACAATAAAAGATACCAAACAATTATATCCTATTATTTACAAAACGTAAATCATACTCAGGGCCTAATTTTAAGTCAATGCTGATTACTTTAAAAATTTACCAATAAGCCATTGACAATTTGGTTTTTTTATAGTAAAAATTAAATAATATATTTTTAGTTGAGAATAAAAATAAATAAATAATTTGTGGTAGAGTAGAGGCGCGAAACTCATCAGTAACCCCGGGGAGGCCGGCCGGCCGTTAAACCGGGATGAAAGGGTGTTTCGCCGAAGTCGGAAATTGCCAACTTCCGGCTGGTACCGTGATTAATAGTCCCGGTACTGTCACTTGGAAACATTTATCGTTTCTTTAGTGGAGAGCTATCTTACCGCCGATGAATACTTTTTTAGTTTTCAAAGGTTGGTGGATGCCAATCTTTTTTTGTTTTCCAGTAATATAAAGCGGAATAACGCTCATTAATTTTATGAGTCTCTTGGTTTCAGCAAACATGGATATAGTTTTCAGATACTTTTATCAATAGAAGAAATAGGAGGAAATTAATCATGGGATTAAAAGTTGGTGTATTGGGAGTTGGTCCGGTCGGGGACAGGATTATTAGAGTGCTCCGGGAACGAAAGTTTCCGATTGACGGGGAATTAACCGTAATGGCTACTAGTGCAAGAGAAGAAGTTTTGGCTGGTGAGAAATTTCAAGTACGTAAGATTGAGGCCGGCCTTTTTAAAGGACTTGATTTGGTATTTTTTGCGGGCAAGGAAGGCGCTAAAGGCGCCAGTGTACAATGGGGGAAAGTTGCCGTCGACAGTGGTTGTGTGGTAATTGATAACGGAGGCGACTTCCGGATGTACCCGGAATATCCGTTGGTGATACCGGAAATTAATATGGATGCGGTCACTGCCGGAACAAGATATATATGTAATCCTAATTGTTCAACCATTCAAATGGCGGTAGCGTTGGCGCCATTGCATCGAGCAGCTCGGTTGCACCGGGTAGTGGTCTCTACTTATCAGGCGGTCAGTGGTTGGGGGGAAGTGGCCATGGAGCAGCTAAAGAAGCAGTCCGAAGATATTCTGGCCGGTGAAGAACCTTATTATAACCCGGGAGTTTTTGCCAGACCGATTGGTTTTGACTGTATTCCGCATATTGACCGATTTCTCTCGAACGGGTATACCAAGGAAGAATTGAAGATGGTCAATGAGACCCGGAAGATCCTTGGCGAGCCTAATTTGTTGATTAATCCGACTACGGTGCGGGTCCCGGTTTTTGTCGGGCATTGTGAGTCGGTTAATGCCGAGTTTATGGGTGAGATGAATGCTGAGAAAGCTATGAGTATTCTGGGCGATTCCAAGCAAGCTCCGGGAGTTGTATTGATTGACGGGTTGACCCCGGACACGAAGGCGAAAGAGGTTCGGAATGATCCGCAGGAACGGCAGTATCCGGTTACCCGGGATTTGATCCGGAATGAGTATAAGGATCAGGTTTTGGTGGGACGGCTTCGTGATGATACAACCCGGCAGAATGCGATTAATCTTTGGTGTGTATCCGACAACCTGCGGAAGGGTGCCGCGACAAATGCGGTTCAAATCGCGGAGGCGATGTTGGAAAAGGGATTGTTGTAACTTTTCAAAATGAATTGTGAGTCAGAGTAAAGTTAAGAGAATCAAATACAGTTAAAATAAGGTTGAAAGTTTTGCCGGATTGGATGATGCGCCGTGAAAAGCGGCAATCTGCTTCAGTGCTCGGTCGTTCCGGTCCTCGATATACACCAGCATTATCTGCGGTCCTCACTCGGTCGCACTTCGCATCTTACCACTTTTGACGACCCGAAGGATTATTCGAGGAAGCTCATCCAATCCGGCAAGACCATCCCGGCGCGCCGCTGTAAAAGCGCCGGATGACATAAATTTTAGGCTGAAGTTGTTTTAGTTGAAATAGATGTGAATGATTTGTTTTGATAATTGAATATAATGGAGGTTTTGTAATGAGGATTGAGGGGGTTTGGTTGCCGATAATTACTCCTTTTCTCAATGATGAAGTTGATTATCAATCTTATGGAAAGTTAATCGATTATTATATCGGGAAAGGGATCTCCGGGTTGATTCCGTTAGGTACGACCGGAGAGAGTCCGGCGGTTGATGAAGCGGAGTTTGAAGCGATTATCGATAAAACATTGGAGTTTGTGAAAGGTAGGATACCGGTTTTTGTCGGAGTTGGCGGTAATTATACTAAAAAAGTAGTTAAGCAATTGAAGGTAGTGGAGAAATATAAAGTAGACGGGATTTTATCGGTTTGTCCCTATTATAACCGACCGGATCAGAACGGGATTTATCAACATTTCCGGGAGATATCGGAGTCGAGCGATTTGCCGATTATAATTTACAATATCCCCTACCGGACGGGAAGGAATATTGAAAATGAAACTATTCATAAACTGGCCGGATTAAAGAATATCGTCGGGTTAAAGGATTCCTGCGGCGATATTAAGCAGACAATGGAACTGTTACTGCATCCACCGGTTGATTTCTCCATATTGACCGGGGAGGATCTGCTTTTCTATACTACTCTGAACCTGGGAGGCGCCGGCGGGATTCTGGCGGCTGCTCACTTGAAGACTGAAAAATATGTTGCTATATATGAATTGGTTAAGGAAAATAATCATCAGGCGGCTTTGGAGCAATGGAAACAAGTAGCTGATATTATCCCTTTGTTGTTTGTAGAGCCCAATCCGGCTCCGGTTAAATATTGTTTAAAACAACAAGGTTTAATCCAGTCGGCTGAAACCAGACTGCCGCTGACGGAAATATCGGAAGGGTTGAAAGGAAAGTTGGATAAGGTTATGTTTAGTTGACAGTTGATGGTGTACAGTTTTTGCATAGTTGATAGTGTATTGTGTAAAGCTGATAGTTAGAACAAGTTACAATTACCGAAAATATTTTTTACTGTCAATTGTTAATTCTCAACTATCAACTAAAAGAAAGGGATTATATATATGTCTATTATTCAAACCGGAGTCGATGAGTTTACCATTCGCTTTGCGGTTGAGGCTGATGTGCCATTGGTTTTAAAGTTCATCAAAGAATTGGCAGCTTATGAAAATCTGTTATCTGAAGTAACAGCTACGGAAGAGGTTTTACGGGAATCTTTATTTGAGCGGAAGGCCGCTGAGGTGATTATTGGGGAATATGATGGGGTTCCGGTTGGCTTTGCCTTGTTCTTTCATAATTTCTCCACCTTCTTGGGAAGACCCGGTATCTACCTCGAGGACTTGTACATAAAACCGGAGTTAAGAGGGAAAGGTCTTGGAAAAGTAATGCTTTCATTTCTGGCCAAACTGGCTCTGGAACGTAAATGCGGCCGGTTGGAATGGTGGTGCCTGGATTGGAATGAGCCTTCAGTTAGGTTCTATAAGAATTTGGGAGCTGTTCCGATGGATGATTGGACAGTTTATCGGATATGTAATCAGACGCTGGAAGAGTTAGCGGGGAGGTTTTGAGATTCGGAGTTATTATTTGCCGGTGTTTAAGCCGGTTTTTTATTGGGGGAGTACTGGCTTAAATAATAAATTTGTCGAATTTTGGTGGAAAATACCGGAAATGGTATTGATGGGTATGGTATTTCACCCGCTTTATTTTTACCACTTCAGTGTCAAATCGTTTAACTTCACTATCCAAGTCTTGAACCGCCTGTATTATTTGTTTATGCTCTTGGCGGTTGTTTTCATCCAATTTATCAATTCGTTGGTTAAGCTTGTTAAAACCTCTATCCACTTTATCATTTAATAGCTGTAATCCTTCTCTAAAAGTGCGGAATTGAGACATTAGCTCTTCCAGTAATACATTTGTTCGCCGTTGTTCATCATTGATAATATTACCCCGCCTGGTTGGCTAACTAATATTATACCATAATTTGGTTACCTTTTGGACAAGGTTTTTAATAAGAAAAAATCATCATTTTGCAAATTAAAAAGGAAATTTTATCCTAATATTGAATTATTCTTTATTAAAAAAAGATCCTTTTATACTCAATTTAAGCTTCAAAGCCGATGTTCAAAAAATACTCAAGAAAACCCAACAGACCCGGCAGTTAGTTTCTTCCGGAAGCGGGAGAAAGATAGAATGACCCCAAAAGGAGCTCCAAAAAATGTCTAATCACAAAACAATCGATCTAAATCTCGACCTATCCAACCTCAAAACTCACGCCGACTACCAAGAATTATGGAACCGGATCGGTAAAATCGAAATCAAAATGGTTGAAAAGCACGAGGAATGCCGTCACAATATGGGTGATACCTTTATTTTCAACAACCCTTACCAAAGACCAACCGGGGTTTGCGAAGCGCTCCTCCATGTATTGGATTTATACACCTGGCGGGTGACTCTGGGGTTTCCTTCTTGGAATGAAGAGAACCGGCAAGTATTTAAGATTCATTGCCCGGACCCAAAAGGGACCGTCTGGGAGATAAGGAAATTGCATAATTACTCTTAGAATCTTTCGGTCATAATATATGGTGAACAACCCAGATGTATCTATCAAAATATTATGACCGAAAAGAAAAATTTACAATTATGCAAATTCCTCGGTTGAAAAAGATAGTTGATGATAAAAAAGAAGGGGATGGCGACAATAAATGAAGCGGATTCTAGTATTTGTTTTGCTTTTGATTTTCACAAGCAGTTTAACCTATTCAAATGAAAAACCGCAAGTCGAACTAAAACGGATAAACGATTCCATCTGGGTACATATAAGCTACTTCAATTATAACGGTTATTCGATCCCATCAAATGGTATAGTGGCGGTCACCGATGCGGGTCTTATTCTGATCGACACCCCGTGGACCAACGTGCAAACTCAAGAACTGACAAATCTGATCCGGCAGAAGTTCGGCAAGGATATTGTCTTGGCAATCATCACTCACGCTCATCAAGACCGGATCGGGGGGATTGATACCCTGCTCCAAAACAATATTGAAACGATTAGTACTACTCTTACTGCCGAATATGCAAGTAAAGCCGGATATCAGAAACCGCAGGGTAAAATTACAAATGAAATTCAGCCGTTTACTATTGGCGAAATGAAGCTGGAAGTCTTTTATCCCGGCCCAGCCCATACTAAAGACAATATTGTAGTGTATTTCCCTGATTTTAAAGTATTATTCGGAGGTTGTATTGTAAAGGCTGAGAACTCCGACAATCTCGGTAATATTTCCGAAGGAGACCCCGTATCATATCCGGTCGTTATGAAAAAATTATTGGATAGATATGTTGAAGCGGAAGTAGTAGTTCCGGGACATGGCATTTGGGGTGGCGCTGGATTATTGGAACATACATTGAAATTGGCTATGAATCAATAGCATAGTTTAATGTCGCAATAAATCTTATGTTTCCTAAAGATTTATTGCGACATTGCTATATTAATTTTTCTCCCGATCCAATACCGCCTCGGCAATATTGTTGCAATGGTCGGCGATTCGTTCGAGGTTCTTGATTAACTCCACATAACTTACGGCCGATTTAGGATTACATTGCCCCTGGTTTAAACGATCGATATGATTATGACGTAGCTGTGACTCAATATTATCCATCTTATCTTCAAGTTCCAGGACCAGGTGGGCTTCATTAAAGTCGTCAACTTTCAGAGCATGGATACAGGTATCCAACATTTTAACAGCCAGGTTGAAGACTTCTTCGAT
This sequence comes from Bacillota bacterium, assembly GCA_023435225.1. Lineage (GTDB taxonomy): Bacteria > Bacillota > UBA4882 > UBA8346 > UBA8346 > UBA8346. Next base: position 61,005 of record JAEYRX010000051.1, on the reverse strand, counting down.
TTCCGTAACAGCTTGCTCTGAAAAACGGATTTTTTCGGAAGTGTTGTATTCAACCAATTCCAATATGTTGACGCAATGATCCCCGATACGCTCAATATCACCTACTATATGCATTAGGTCAGCCAAACGTTGTGATTCTTCCTCGGTTACCGATACTTTAGATACTAATGTAGAGAGATAATGAACGATCTCTTTCTGAAGCTCGTCCAAATGAGTTTCGGTTTCATTAATGATATTTATAGCCGCTGAGTTCCCGGAAATGGCGGCATCCCTGGAATGAACCAACATATCCCGGGCTAGTTCCGCCATCCGTACCAACTCTTTAGTTGATAAATCCAAAGCTACGGCTGGATTATCCAACATATGAACATCCAAATATTTCGGCCCTCGCTCTATTACCAGTTCCTTACCGGGTATTAACCGCTGAACCAGCCAGGCTAAGAAGCCGACAAACGGCAGCCAAATTAAAGTATTAAGTATATTGAATGTCGTGTGGGTATTGGCAATTTGTCTTGGGATTGCCATGGCTTCATTAAACCCGGGGCCGACTTTTGGAGAGATAGCCAGAACGATCTTTAGGAAATATGGGAGCAAGAGTATAGCAATGAAAGTACCTAACATATTGAATAATGTATGTACTAATGCAGCCCGTTTGGAGGATCTATTGGCGCCGATTGCCGCCAGCCAGGCGGTGATGGTAGTTCCGATGTTGTCGCCGAAGAGGATTGGCGCAGCTGATTTTAATGGAATCAGAGCTTTAACTATAGTTCCGTGAACCACCGGTTGTGAAGCTATGCTTTGAAGTACACCGATGGTAGCGCTGCTACTTTGGATTACTACCGTCATCACCGTACCGATAAATACTCCTAATATCGGTTGGTGACCCAGGTTAATAATCCAGTCGGCAAAGATTTGACTCTTGGCAAGCGGCTTAAGTACTTCAGACATTGTATTCATACCGATAAAGAGAATGCCGAATCCAAATAGAATTTGTCCAAAGTATTTCAATGATTTCTTTTTAACAAAGAAGAAGAATGCGAAACCTACAGCTGCAATAAGATAAGCATAATGACCAATTTTAAAGGCAATGATTTGGGCGGTTATAGTTGTTCCAATATTGGCGCCCATAATAACACCGATAGCTTGTGATAAAGTCATTAGCCGGGCATTTACAAAACCGACCATCATAACCGTAGTGGCGCTACTACTCTGTATTATCGCAGTTACCAATGCTCCGACTAATACCCCCATCAGAGGATTGGTAGTCAGTTTTTCCAGGATTTTTCTCAAACGTTCTCCGGCAGCTTTCTTCAGTCCGTCGCTCATTAAATTCATGCCGTAAATAAAGAGAGCCAGCCCGCCGGCAACACCGAATATGAGACTAGTCATATTTCCTCCTGTTTTTGAAATGAAATATTTTTGTTACATAGCAAAATTTAATTCGCTATTTAGCGGGTATTTTTCCTTTTTGATAAACTATTCTTAACAATTATTTAAACAAAACCGGATAGAAAATAATCTAACCTTAACTATTAAGGAAGCTTTAAGAATTTATTTCTAGGTGAAAAATTGAGGAGAAAATATAAATGAGAGCAGAAAATGAAGTATTATGGAAGATAATTTTAAAAATTGATATTGTTGAATGAATCACACGATTTTTATTATTTTGTACTAATTCAACTTTCGCACCTCAAAAATACCTCGCGGTTAAGTCATAATAAAATTAAATTTTGAAAATTTCGAATGATATAAGTTGAATTAAATTTCCCAAATAAATATTACGTCCCTTAAGCCGTCCGTAATAGAGAATTAATGAATTTAATTCAACTTATATTTAACAATTTTTCAAAATTTGATACCTATAAACTATTGACTTTACTGCATTAAAATATAGGTGTGAAAGTTGTATACTAAGAAATAATCGGTGGAATCATTAATTCCCGCCGGTGTTTAGCTCCGGATTGTTTGGGGATAGATTTCTGAAGATTATTACAACTAATGATTTGATCCTTTAAACTCAACATTTCCAAGATACCAACCGCATCCGGGAACTTTTTAACCAAACTCTTAATTAGTTTTTGCCACCATTCCATATTGTTGTCGATTGGAAGATGCCGGTCTTTTATACGATCATTCTCATGGAAATGAAAATGCCGGATTCTTTCCATTTTTAACAAGGCCTCAATTGCAACCCCGGCTTGGAGGGCATGACCGATATCAATTGTCAATCCAAACTCCGGTTCGGGAAAAAGCCAGAGTAACTCTTGGAACCTGGAACCGTCACTGGTATTAGGATGATATTCCGGAGTCAGGGGCATATTCTCGATTAACAATATTAACCCCAATTTTTTGGCTTCTTTAAGTAAAATTGAGATACTGCCTTCTTCGAACATACATATTTCCTTATATTGTTCATCAGTAGTCCCAGGATGTATAGTGCTGGGGTGAAAGGTCATGAGAGTAATTCCTAAGTCGGCGGCGGTATGCATCGCATTTAAGAAAATGCTTATTGATAATTGCCGTTGTTCGAGGCTTAAAGAGCCTAAAGATAGGTTGATGAATGGAGCATGCATGGTAAGACGGAATCGAAAGCGTTCCTGATATATTCGGAGAGCTTTTTTTTCGTTTTCGGTGAACGCGAAATGTTGTGAAAAATAACGAGGATCAGCTTGAAGCTCAATTACGGAAAAATGTTGAACCGCTTCTCGCAAGTAATCAGTGAGAGGTTGATTGCTGACTATCCGGGAACCAAAGCAAAACGGCATTCATTTTCCTCCGGGTTCGTGTGTTATGGTATAATTAACTGGTTGGAAGTAAACAAATAGTAAACATGAAAATTAGTTATTCTATATATTACAATAACTTATCGGAGACAAATCGTCAAATAAAAACTAAAAGTTAAAGTGTTAAAAATTTAATATATATAAGTTGAATTAAATTTCCCGAATAAATATTACGTCCCTAAAGCCGGCCGTAATAGAGAATTAATGAATTTAATTCAACTTATTACAGCTGTAAATAAGATGAACTAAATTCTGTTATTTACCTTTCCCATTCGGCTTTTGGAAGGGGGAAGCATATTCGTGTGATTTAGTTCATCTTATATAGATATGATTCCAAATAGGAGTGATAACAATAGAGAGAGATTTATCTCTTTACCTGCATTTTCCCTTTTGCAAAAAAAAATGTTTTTATTGCGATTTCAATTCCTATAGCGGGTTGGAAGAAATAATGTCTTCTTATGCTGATGCTTTAATTTTGGAGATGAAACGATTTCTACCGGTGGAACGCTTTATAAAATCCGTTTATTTTGGTGGTGGGACACCAAGTTATTTCCCGACGAAACATTTGATAAAGATATTGGCATTTATCAAAGAATATTTCTATCTTACCACCGAAACTGAGATTACGCTCGAAGCCAACCCCGGAACTATAAATATTAATAGCCTAATTCTATTACATGAAGCCGGTTTTAATCGTTTGAGTTTGGGATTACAAGCAACCCAAGATACTTTGCTGGCTAAGATCGGACGAATTCATACTTGGCAACAATTTTATGATACATTTGAATTAGCCCGCCAGATTGGATTTAACAATATTGGAGTGGATTTGATTTTTGGGTTACCGTCGCAAACTATCGAAAAATGGCAGGAAACTCTAGAAACCGTAATTAAACTCGCTCCGGAACATATTTCTGCTTATGGTTTACAACTCGAAACCGGTACTCCCTTAGCGGCAATGGTTGAAGATAATCAACTCCAACTTCCATCCGAAGAGGAAACGGTAACAATGATGAAATTAGCCATGGATTATCTCCCGGAAAAAGGTTATCAACAATACGAGATATCCAATTACGCCAAATCAGGGTATAATTCCATTCATAATTTAGGATATTGGACAGGCCGTCATTACCTAGGGTTCGGGGCCGGAGCTTCTTCCACCTTTTTTCAAGAACGCTGGGTTAATATTGAGGATCCGATAAAATATATCGAAGTGATTAATGAAGGTAATTCCGCTAGAGAAGAATTAGAAACCCTGAACCAGGCAACTATGATGATTGAAGCGCTAATGTTAGGGTTACGAATGCGGGCCGGTATTGATGTGACAGAGTTCCGGAAAAATTTTCGGTTTGATCTGGTAATGAAAGCAGGCAATGAGATAAAGCGCTTCTTGGAACAAGATTTATTAGTATTACACGATAACCGGCTTAAACTCACTGATGAAGGGGTGTTGGTGAGTAATGAAATAATTAGTAAATTAATGGCCGTTTTCTGAGATGAATAATATATTTCAACAAAAGCCCAGGCAGCATTGCAATTGGCAAGAGAACGGCAAAAACAAGAGACTCGAAAAATAACCCACCAACTAAGGGAAGAGAGCCAACAGAAAAAGTGGGAGTTAAAAAAGGAAAAAGCCAAAGAAAAACATAGAGGACATTAATACCATTTGCGTTTAAAACTCCCTTAACTCCCAAACCCGGACAATAACCGGGTTTTTTTCTTTTCTATAGAAAACATTTCAGGTTTTGGAATTTGAATAAATGTATTAGTATAATTTTCTTTAATGAAGAAATATTGTTTACATAAACCAAAGATTAAGAATGCTGCTATAAAATCATTTAGTTCAATACGAAAATAAACGAAAATACATTTACTTATCTTTAATTCGTTAATTAAACGTTTATAAAGGAAGAGAATAAATGAATAAATCAGACTAAATAAGAATATTAATTTTGGGACAAGAAAAATTTTTTTGTAAAGAAGGAATTTTAAAGTAATTGTAGAATAATTTCGAATAGTTTCATCTGCTTTCGAGTTGTTGTATTTCTGGAAAATTTATTCAATAGATGAAACAGTTACATGAAATTTAAAAAAGGGGGGGATGCAATAGCATAACTTATTTAGTTTTAGTAAGTTCGGGAGTAAAAAATTATAAGGAGGAGCATTCAGTGAAAAAGACATTATTATTGGTTTTAATTGCAGTATTGGTTATTGGCGTAGCAGTAACCGCCGCTTCTAAGCAAATTTATATCGGAAGCGGAATATATCGTTTTGATGATACATTCATGACTGGTGTTCGTAATACCATGGCCGCAGTTGCCAAAGAAAAAAAAGTGAAGCTTGATATCGTAGATTTTCAAAATTCACAAGCCACTTGTAATGACAAAGTAGATCTTTTCATTACCAAGAAGGTCAACGCTTTGGCTATAAATCCGGTTGATCGCGCCGCTTGTGGCGTTTTGATTGACAAAGCCAAAAAAGCCAACGTGCCTATTGTTATTTTTAATAGGGAACCATTTAAAGAAGACATGGCTAAATGGGATAAAGTGTATTATGTTGGCGCTATTGCCGCTCAATCCGGAACTATGGAAGGTAAGTTGGTAGTTGATTACTTTAAGAAACATCCAACTGAAGATGGGATAATCAATTATGTTATGTTAAAGGGTGAACCTGGGCATCAAGATGCTGAATTACGGACTCAATTTTCGGTTAAAGCTATAACCGATGCCGGTTTTAAAGTAAATAAAGTCGCTGAAGATACCGGTATGTGGCAACGGGTAATGGGCCAAGAGAAAATGGCCGCATTTTTGGCAACCGGTAAACGTATTGATGTAGTTATCGCCAATAATGACGATATGGCTCTTGGAGCAATCGAAGCCTGCAAAGCCGCTGGTTATTTTAAAGGCGATAAATTTATGCCAATTGTTGGTGTCGACGCAACCGCTCCTGCTCTCCAGGCAATCCAAGATGGAACCTTACTGGGAACCGTTTTGAATGATGCTAAAAATCAGGGAAGAGCTACCTTAATGCTTGCTTATATCTTAGCTCAAGGGAAGAAACCGACTAAAGCAAACATCGGTTATGAAATTACCGACGGTCAATATGTATGGGTGGATTATGCCCCGATTACCAAAGATAATATTAAAGATGCTCTTTAATATATTTTTCTACAAGGGATTTTATAATTAAGAAATTCCTTAAGTAACTTGGTATGAATACTTTATAAAAACCTTTTTTTAAACATAATATAAAAATTAATGAAACAGGGGAGTAGTCATACTTAATCTGCTCCCTTGTTTCCTGGTATAAGCTGGTTCAAAACTTCATTCGTGGAATTTTGACAAATAATGAAAATGCTTCGAAGTTTGTCGATTCACATCAATTTATATCTAGCAATTTAACCTAAGGATATTGATATGAACGACCATATAGTGACAAACCCATATTAGACTATCAATATATTTGATAAAATGATAGTTCTAGGAGTTTTGAAACATGCTCTGATATTTATGTTTAATAAATTGGTACTCAGGGGGTGTAATATTGACTGATAAACCCTATTTACTTGAAATGAATCATATTTCAAAAGAGTTTCCCGGAGTAAAAGCGCTTGATGATGTTTCTTTAAAGATACAACCCGGCAGTGTACATGCACTAATGGGTGAAAATGGCGCTGGGAAGTCAACGCTGATGAAATGTTTATTTGGCATTTATAAGCAAGATTCCGGAGAAATAATTTTAAACGGCAAAAAAATGGAGATCGATAATTCTAAAGATGCTTTGGATAACGGCATTTCAATGATTCATCAGGAACTGCATCCGGTTCCTTTTCGAAATGTAATGGAAAATATTTGGTTGGGAAGATTTCCGATTAAAGCCTTTGGACTATTTAAATTTGTTGATCATAAAAAAATGTATCGGGATACCGAAGAACTCTTTAAAAAACTTGATATTAAAATTAATCCAAATACAATTGTCAAAGAATTATCAGTATCAAAAGTACAGTCAATGGAAATAGCAAAAGCAGTCTCGTATGATGCCAAGGTAATCATCATGGATGAACCGACCTCATCACTCACTGAAAATGAGGTTGAACATTTATTCCGAATAATTCATGACCTCAAGGCTAAAGGGGCTGCAATTATTTATATTTCTCATAAAATAGAAGAAATTCTTCAAATATCCGATGATGTGACAATTATGCGTGATGGGAAATGCGTAGGAACTTGGCCTGCTTCGGAACTCACTAATGATTTTATAATATCCAAAATGGTTGGTCGTGATCTCACTCACCGGTTCCCTGAACGTAACAATATACCTGGTGAAGTTGTTTTAAAAGTAACTGGATTAACTTCACCAATATCAAAATCATTTTGTGATATTTCATTTGAATTACGGCAAGGAGAGATCCTTGGCATTGGCGGTCTGGTTGGCGCTCAACGCACGGAATTAATTGAGGCCTTATTTGGCATAAGAGCAATCGAATCCGGCAGCATTTATTTTAAGGGAAAACCAATAAAAATAAAATCACCAGCCGAGGCCAAAAAGTTTAAAATGGCCTTATTAACTGAAGATCGACGATCTTCCGGGATTTTTAGTGTTCTTTCAGTACTGGAAAACACTTTAATTGCCAATTTGCAACGTTATGTAAAGTTTTTCCTGTTGGATGAGAAAAAGCGTAAAGAAGACGGGGCCAATATAATTAACCGGATTCGGATTAAAACTCCTTCTTTAAAAACACTTATTAAAGATCTTTCCGGTGGGAATCAGCAAAAGGTATTAATTGGAAGATGGTTGTTGACGGAACCCGAAATTTTACTATTGGATGAACCTACTCGGGGGATTGATGTCGGCGCTAAATATGAAATTTATACTATTATTGCCGAATTGGCTAGACAAGGAAAAAGCATCATTATGATTACTTCGGAGATGCCAGAGTTAATTGGAATGTCCGATCGAATAATGGTAATGTGTGAGGGACGCCTCTCCGGTTTTGTTGAAGGTCAAAACGCCACTCAGGAAGTAATTATGAATCTGGCTACTCAATTTATGTAGATTAAGGGAGTTTCATAATTGAGGGATTTTCATAATAAAAAAAAATGACATTTGAATACAATATATTGATAGTCGCATCTGGTTGTTCACTATATGGTTGTTTACATCAATATCTTTAATAAATAAATTTTTGATTGATGTAAACAACAAGCCTCGATAGCATCTACTATTGCATTCAAAAATTAATTATGGTTATTATGAAACTCCCTTAATTACCTTGAGGTATACTTAAAGGAGGGTTTGCAGTGAATTTCAAAACGGTATTAAAATTTATTTCCGAAAACGCAATTTATTTTGTTTTGGGCGTTCTGGTCGTAATTATCGCAATTATTGATCCTAGTTTCATACAAATAACTTGTTTACGTGATATCTTGATTCAAAGTTCCACCCGAACCATTGTGGCTTTAGGCGCTATGTTTGCAATTTTGACCGCTGGCGCTGATCTTTCTTCAGGTAGAATGGTAGGATTTGCCGCGGTAATTTCCGCTTCAATGCTTCAGGCTCCTACTTACTTAAGACTTTTTTATCCAAATCTTCCACAACTACCTTTATGGTTACCGATTTTAATCGCTGTTTTTGTAGGATTACTATTCGGATTAGCCAATGGTTTTATTGTTTCCAGATTAGGGGTACCTCCATTTATTGCTACTTTAGGGACTATGGTTATAATTTACGGCGCCAATTCAATTTATTTTAATCTACCACCTAACAACTCCCAACCAATCGGTGGACTTCGGGCTGATTTTACCAATTTGGGAACCGGAGCCATCGGAACCGGTGAATATTCGATACCTTACATTGTTATTATTGCTTTAGCTGTGGCGGCATTAATGTGGGTATTGATGAATAAAACCCGTTTTGGGAAAAACACATATGCTATCGGTGGGAATATTAACGCTGCTAAAGTTTCCGGAATTAATGTCGGTAGAACTATTTTGACCATGTATGCCATCGCTGGTTCGTTATACGGATTGGCCGGGGTGTTGGAAGCGTCCAGAACCGGCGGTGCTACCAATAACTATGGAAACATGTATGAATTAGATGCCATTGCCGCTTGCGTAGTTGGCGGAGTATCCACTACCGGCGGTATTGGTACCGTGCAAGGTATTTTAGCCGGTGTATTAATTTTCGGGGTAATAAACTATGGTCTGACATTTATCGGTTTAGACCCCTATTGGCAACAGATTATTAAAGGTTTGATCATTGTGAGTGCAGTTGCGGTAGATATTAGGAAATATTTAACCAAGAAATGAACTCCAGTTTATATTCAATTAAAATTTTCTTTTAAAAGGCACTATACTTCTGAATGGTGTCTTCTTTTTTTGAGAAATAGGTAATCAATTATGTTACTTTTGGACTATTGTTGAAACAGAAATTTAGCAGTATCATTATAATATAGACAATTATTTCTTTAAAATTCTCTAAGGAGGGTTTCTTATGAAAATCCCTTCAAATTATACTAATAATCTTTATATCAATCGTTACCAGAATATCAACCGGCTTTTTCAAAATCAAAACCAACAGGACTCATTAGTTGGGGTACTTAATACTTTCAGGAATAATTACTATTCCCCATTAAGCAATGAAAAGCTGCGTCAAAATTATGCCGAATTGGGCAACCAAGCTAAGACATTAGAGTTAAATCAAGCAAAGAATATTTTTGAACAAACTAAGGCTGTTGCTACTGTCGGCGATTCGAAAGTTGTTGCGGCGGAGGCAAAAAACGGAGCCGCGGCAGCTTCATTTGACTTGGAAGTAGCACAAATCGCCAAAGCTCAAGAAAACACCGGCGATTGGGTTGAGGCCGGCAACAAGAATTTAGCGTTAAACGGTTCCCAGAGTTTTGCAATAAATTTAACCGGTCAATCTGGGTTTGTAGCCAAAACTGAAGAATTTACAATTCAAACCAATACTGGTGAAACTAATAAAAGTGTTCTCGGAAAAATGGCAGAAGCTATTAATAATCGAAAAGATTTAGGAGTTTCCGCCAGATTGGAAACTACAACTGAAAATGGGGTCGAAAAAGCCAGACTAATTGTTTCCGGAAATCAAACCGGTTTAAAAAGCAATCAATTCTCGATAACGGATACCAGCGGAAACTTGGTGGCTCAATCAAAAATTGATCAGGTAACTACCAATGCCCAAAATGCTAAGTATCAATTGAATGGCCGTAATTATGAGAGCCAAACCAATAAAATTACATTAGATTGGCGCAGTCAGGTGACGGCTACCTTAAAGAACACTACTAAACCGGGGGAAGCTGTTAAAGTTAATGTAAAACCGCAAGATCAAAATGCCTTATATGATAAGGTACAAGATTTTATCAACCAATATAATCAAACGGTAAAAGCATTTGGTCCAACTAATAATGTGGGTTTAACCGGGATTGCGACTCGGGATCGCGGTAAACTGGCTTCAATTGGAATAAATATAAATAGAGACAATACCCTTGAGATTAATGAAGATCGTTTTAAAAGGGCCCTTACTTATGATGCCGATAAAGTTCAGAATATAATCGGCGGGCAAAACGGCTTAGCCGCAAAAATAGAAGCTAAGACCAAAGAAGTACCGCAAGTGGATATGAGTAGTAACATAAATCAATTTTTATACTCGGGTAATCCAAATCGTAATAATTTAGGAAGTTTGTTTGATTTTTATATCTAGTTTTAAAATGGTGAGCGGGCTATAAGCCCGTTTTTTTGTTTTCTTCTTAATAAAATCAATTTAGGATAAAATCAATTTTTATAAAAGAGTGCAATTTCTATGGAGGTTTCGATGACCGAATTAAAGAAAATAGTTAGATACTGCCAAGCTTATGCTAATTCCATCAATGTACCGGCTTTTGTTATTAATTCAACTTTCGCACCACAAAAATGTCTTGCGGTAAAGTCATATCAATTATAATTAACTTTTGAAAACATCGATGCTTTAACGATTTTTTCAAAAGTTGATATCCTTAAATTATTGATTTTACTGCATTAATATTAAAGTGCGAAAGTTGTATTATTAATAATACCGGAAAAAAAGTAGCCATTCAGACTTGGAGATTTCGGGTTTTTGCAAATTAATACAACAGAACCCGGAGCGGGCTGATCTTTGTTGCCGGCCCCATTTATATGGTAGTTACCAAGCGGAACGTTTGGGAAAAGTAATCATGGGAACGGTTCAAGGGGACCTCCGTGATATTGGCAAGAATATAGTAAAGATTATGTTTCAGGGAGCCGGCTTTAGCCATTGAGAACAAGGGTCTTCGGAACAAGGTTCTAATTATAGTCGGAGGAGCGCCGGTTACCAATAACTTCGCCCAATCGATAGGCGCTGATTGTTATGCGCCGGATGCAGCTTCAGCGGCTGAAGTTGCTAAGAATAAGCTGGCTTCCTAAAAACAATATAATAAATCATTATTTTAATCCGGTTTCGAAAGAGAAATCGGATTTTTTATTTATTGTTAGGATTTTACAAAAAATTCATTAAACTTGAGTTGTTTTTGTGTACTCTTTTAAAGGAAACCTCTTGACAAATAAGGATGAGAGTGATATTTTGATAATAGATTAGCACTCTCTAAGATAGAGTGCTAACAAAAAATTGGTTTCATAAAAAAGTTCCTAATTAATAAAATTAATATTTGGGTGATTTTTATGGCCTTGGATGAAAGAAAGAAAAGAATACTTAAAGTAGTAACTGATGATTATATTTGCTCCGCCGAACCGGTTGGTTCCCGGACTATTGCTAGAAGGTATAATCTTGGACTCTCCCCGGCAACTATCCGGAATGAAATGGCTGATTTGGAGGAAGGCGGTTATCTGGAACAGCCGCATACTTCAGCGGGAAGAATTCCGTCGGAGAATGGTTACCGTTATTATGTCGATGCTTTAATATCACTGCAGAAATTATCAAACAAAGAAGTTGACCATATTTACAAAGAGTTGGAAGGCTACCACCAGCAAATTGAAGCGATTATTCACCAAACTTCCAAAATTCTGGTTCAACTGACCAAATATCCGTCGGTGGTTTTAAGTCCACAGTTTAAAACCGCTATTTTTCGTCATATCCAATTGGTCAAACTATCGGCTACTACTATATTGGTTTTAATAGTTACCGATACCGGTTATGTTGAAAATAAAATAATTGAGCTAAAGACGGAAGTTTCATCGGAAGAATTGGACCGGATCTCCGAGTTGCTTAATCAAAAGCTACGCGGTATTTCACTAAAAGATCTTCATCATACTTTAATTAATGATATCCGGTCGGAATTGGTATTTCATGACCAATTCTTTAATGAGTCAATTAAATTATTAATAAAGACTATAGCCAACCGCTCAAATGAAAGAGTATTTCTTGACGGAGCCACTAAAATTCTGGAACAGCCGGAGTTCAGTGACCTGCAAAAGTTTAAACCTCTAATGAATGTTTTGGAGGAAGAAGAACGTCTTTATAAACTTCTATCTCGTAATATAGGCCGGGGAGCCCAGGTTAAAATCGGTCACGAGAATGCTGAAATAGGCTTATGTGATTGTAGTGTCATTACTTCCAGCTATGAAATTGCCGGTCGAACCGTAGGCGTTATTGGAGTACTTGGCCCGACTAGAATGGATTATGCAAAGGTATTACCAATTGTGGAGTATACGGCTTCAATTTTAAGTGAGTTACTTACACAAATAAGTAAGCGGAGTTCCAGATAGTTTTAGTAATTAAGGAGTTTTATACTTACCATAATTAATTTTTAAATACAATATATAGTGAATAACCCAGGTGCAACTATTAATATATTGTATTCAAATGTTAAATTTTTTTATCATGAAAATCCCTCAATTAGATTAAACAATTATAAAACTCCCTTAATTCATAAGTGAGAAACCCTCAGGTTGAGTATAATAAGACTGTACTGACTGGGGGGAATTCGATGCCGGTTAAAGAGTTGTCTGATTTTTCGGAAGTTGATCAGTATTTGGCCGCTTTAACTACAAATGCCGGTGCAATTAGAGCAGTTTCCGAAGCGATTCAAGGCACGTTGGGTCCTAAAGGCTTGGATTGCATGTTGGTGGATGAATATGGCGGAATAATAGTAACCAATGATGGGGTTACCATTTTAAAAACAATGGATGTAACGCATCCGGCTGCCAGAATATTGATTAGCGCTGCGGAAAGTCAAGAAAAACAAGTTGGAGATGGCACTACAACCGCTACCGTAATCGCCGGAGCGCTTATTGCTGAAGGAGTTAACCAGATAATAAAAGGAGTACCGGTAGTTAAAGTAATAGCTGGTATTCGTTACGGGGTAACCAAAGCTTTAGAGTTATTGAAGGAAGAGATTACGCTGGTTGAAGATTTAGCCAGCCCGATCTTGAAAAGAATAGCATTAGTAGCGGCCAGGGAACATCAGGAAATTGCAGAGTTGGTATTTCAGGCTGCTAATATAATTGGAGCCAACCGTCTTGATAAGGAAGGGTTTCATTTAGCAGATCAGATAATTGCTATTGAAGGCAGAGAAAGTTCTCTAATCAAAGGAACAATTATTAACCGTATACCATTAAACGGTGAAATGCCAACTAAATTATCACAGGCTAGGATTGTTATTATCGATGATGCTCTGGAACCTCTTAGTTTCGACTCCGAATCACTGGCAACCGAGGCTGGGTTCAATTATCAACTTTATCAAGAGCAGGAATTTATTAAAAACATTTATAAATTAGCTGATATAGGAGTAAAAGCGGTCTTTACCGACCGGGCTATTTCCGATTTGGCTGAAGACCTATTAACTGAGCTGGGGATAATCGGTGTTCAAGGAGTTGCAGCTTCTGAATGGCGGCGATTGGCTGAATTAACCGGCGCCAGGCCGATAAAGAAGAGTACCTTATCTAAAAATACTGAAGACTTAAAACGAATAACCGGTGAGATTGACGATCTTATTATTGATGAAGCCGAAAAACTAATCCGAATACAAGCTGATTCGGAACAGAATATGGTAACTGTTATTATTGGAGCCTATACCAAAGAGGTGGTGGCTGAGAGAGAAAGGATAGCCAAGGATACTGCCTCAGCTTTACAAGCTGCTTGGCGGGGAGGAGTAGTTCCGGGCGGTGGAAGTATTGAACTTGGAATAGCTAGAAGATTAAGTGAACACCTGAAACGGGATTTGGCTTGTTATGGGTATTATTGTGTTATTGAGGCTTTAAAACGGCCTTTAATTCAAATTTGTGCGAATGCCGGATTCAATCCCCTTGAAAAAGTAGAAGAGGTTTGGGGCCGGCAAGAAGAATTTAACATATGTTCAATCGGAATTGATTGCGACACAGGTAAGGCGGAGAACTTAATAGATTTAGGTATTTGGGATCCCTACTTAGTAAAGTATTATGCGATTAAAACCGCCGGTGAGGTTGGAGAAGCAATTCTGCGAATTAATACAATTATCAAAATGAAAGAAGTTCAAATGGGAGGTCATCATGACAAAGAAACATACTGAAGCAGTTGAAGCTACGGCAGCTACCGGAGAAAATATTGAATTGGAAACAGTTGCTTCCGAAACGTCAAATCAAAATGGAGAATCTATTAAAACGAAAGAAATGGACCGTATAGCCCAGTTGGAGCAGGAACTGGAATTAGCTAATCAAACTAAGGATGAATATTATAATAAAATGTTGCGAACCCAGGCTGATTTTGAAAACTTTCGCCGCCGGAGCAGGCAGGAACTGGAGCAAATCACTTGTTACGCCGGGGAAGATCTTTTAAAGAAAGTTTTACCGGTTATTGATAGTCTGGAACGAGCCATCAGTTGTTTTACGGAAAACACAGATCAATGCAGTTGGCAAGAGGGAGTTGACTTAACGCATAAACAATTTTTGAATATCTTAAAAAGCGAAGGCCTGGAGTACATAGAAGCCCTCAATCAGCCCTTTGACCCACAGGTACATGAAGCAGTGCTTCAGGAAGAAGCCGATCAATTTAATACTCCGACAGTAATCGCGGAGATGCAGAAGGGATATAAATTTAAAGGTAAATTATTACGACCGGCATTAGTTAAAGTTGGACTCCCTAAAGTCGGCTAATAATAATTTATAACTATTCAGGGTTTTAAAATTATGTAATAGAATATAGAAGCCGGAATTCCGGAGTCAGAACAAAACCTTTAAAGATAAACTTCGAAGGATTAGCTACAACTTCTGGATTCCGACTTCTGACTCCTGAATTCTATAGATAAATTATCTTAATTTTAATAATTCAATAAATGGAGGTTATATAAATGGCAAAAGTATTAGGGATTGACCTTGGAACTACAAACTCTTGTATGGCGGTTATGGAAGGCGGCGAGGCCGTAGTTATTCCAAATGCGGAGGGTGGCCGGACTACAGCATCGGTAGTCGGCTTTTCAAAGACCGGCGAACGAATGGTGGGTCAGGTAGCCAAACGGCAAGCTGTTGCCAATCCGGACCGGACGGTTGTCTCCATAAAAAGACGGATGGGTACTGATTATAAAGTAACTATCGATGATAAACAATATACACCGCCGGAGATTTCGGCGATGATTCTCCAAAAAATGAAAGCCGACGCTGAAGCCTACTTAGGTGAAAAAATTACTAAAGCGGTTATTACTGTTCCGGCTTATTTTTCGGATTCGCAACGTCAAGCCACTAAAGATGCCGGTAAAATTGCCGGGATGGAAGTATTGCGGATCGTAAACGAACCAACTGCCGCCGCTCTGTCCTATGGTCTTGATAAAGGTGAGGATCATACTATTCTTGTTTATGACCTTGGTGGCGGAACTTTTGATGTCTCCATCCTGGAATTGGGAGATGGAGTATTCGAAGTTAAGGCAACCAGTGGAAATAATCGTTTAGGCGGCGATGATTTCGATGAGAGAGTCGTCAACTGGATGGCTGAGCAATTTAAAAAAGAAAACGGTATTGACCTCCGGAACGACCGGATGGCTTTACAAAGACTCAAGGAAGCTGCTGAAAAAGCCAAGATTGAGCTCTCCGGTTTGGCTTCCACCGGAATAAATCTTCCATTCATTACGGCGGTTAACGGAGAACCGAAACATTTGGATTTAACCTTAACCCGGGCTAAATTTGACGAATTAACTGCAGATCTGGTTGAAGCTACTGTCGGACCAACCAAACGGGCTCTTGAAGATGCCGGTTTGCAAGCCAAAGATATTGATAAGATAATATTGGTCGGTGGTTCTACCCGGATCCCGGCGGTTCAAGATATGGTTAAGAAGATTACCGGGAAAGAACCTTATAAAGGAGTCAATCCGGATGAAGTAGTAGCAATAGGCGCTGCTATCCAAGCTGGTGTACTAACCGGTGAAGTAAAAGATATCGTTTTACTCGATGTTACCCCGTTATCTTTGGGACTGGAGACTTTAGGCGGTGTCTTTACTAGAATTATCGATCGGAATACCACTATCCCAACATCCAAAAGCCAGGTATTTTCAACAGCAGCCGATAATCAAACTGCGGTGGATATTCATGTGCTTCAAGGTGAACGGCCTATGGCGGCTGATAATATTACTTTGGGACAGTTCCGGCTTGATGGAATTCCACCGGCGCCGCGCGGTCTTCCACAGATCGAGGTTACTTTTGATATTGATGCCAACGGTATTGTCCACGTATCAGCTAAAGATAAAGGGACCGGAAAAGAACAAAAGGTTACTATCACTACTTCCAGTGGCTTAAAAGAAGATCAAATCGATCGAATGGTTAAAGAAGCCGAATCACATGCTGAAGAAGATAAACGGCGGCGTGAAGAAGCGGAAGCGGTTAATGAAGCTGATAGTTTGGTTTATACAGCGGAAAAGACTTTAAAAGATATTGGCGATAAAGCTGATAAGGCACAGGTTGAACGGGTTCAACAAGCAAAGGAAGAATTACAAAAAGCAGTTTCCAACAAAGATCTTGCTGCTATTAAAGACAAAAAAGAAGTTTTGGAAAAATCTTTACACGAATTATCGGCAACTATTTATAATCAAAACGCTGGTAGTCAGGCCGGTTCTGAAGGCCCGAGCCCGGACCAAGGACCAACCGGATATGGACCTCAAGCCGACGGGCCAACTGTAGATGCTGATTATAAGGTTCAGGATGATAAAGAATAGTTGATAATGTACAGTTGATAGTTGACAGAGTTATCAAAAGAAGGATTTTTTGAAAAATTTATTGATTGACAATTGACTATAGATGATTGACAATAGATAATGTATTGCAAAAAAACAGCAATATTATTAAAATAAATTGTCAATTCTCAATTGTCAATTCACTTAGAGGGAATGTCTATGTCAAAACGTGATTATTATGAAGTGTTAGGGGTTCCAAAAAACGCCTCCGATGAAGATATTAAGAAGGCTTTTCGAAAATTAGCCAGACAATATCATCCGGATGTTAATAAAGAAAACCCTAAAGAAGCTGAAGCCAGATTTAAAGAAGCCAATGAGGCTTACAGCGTATTGAGCGATCCGCAGAAAAGAGCCGCCTATGACCAATTCGGGCATGCGGCCAACGATCCAAACTTCGGAGCCGGAATGGGTGGTTTTGGTGATTTCGGGTTTGAAGGTTTTGGGGATATTTTCGATATGTTTTTTGGGGGAGGCGGGAGTACTCGCCGTAAAAACGGACCTCAACGCGGTAATGATCTCCGTTTTGATATGGAGATTTCATTTGAAGAAGCTGCTTTTGGTAAAGATACAATGGTAGAGATCCCCAGAACTGAAATCTGCCCAACCTGTAAAGGGAATGGAGCTAAACCTGGAACTCCTATTAAAACATGCCAGGTTTGTAACGGATCCGGTCAGGTACAAGTTACTCAAAATACTGCATTCGGCAGATTCGTTAATGTAAAAACTTGTGACCATTGCCGGGGAGTAGGTAAAACTATCGAGACTCCATGTAATGATTGTAATGGAAGCGGAAGAGTTCGTAAAAACCGTAAAATTGATGTTAAAATTCCCGGCGGAGTGGAGAGTGGTTCCAGGCTACGTATAGCCGGTGAGGGTGAAGCCGGGTTAAGAGGTGGTTCACCCGGGGATTTATATATTTATATTTATGTAAAACCACATGCCCATTTTGAGCGGCAGGGTAATGATGTTATTAGTGAGATTAAAATAAGTTTGACTCAAGCAGCTTTGGGAACAACCGTTTTGGTCGATACTCTTGATGGAAAAGTCGAGTTGAGGGTCCCCGAAGGGACACAGTATGGAACTACTTTTAGAATGCGTGGACATGGGATTACTTCTCTTCGTGGCCATAACCGGGGCGACCATCATGTCAGGGTGAGGATTACCGTTCCAACCAAATTGACTAATGAACAAAGAGAACTCTTCAAAAAGCTGGCGGTTTCATTTGGCGAAGAGGTTGATGAAGATAAAGGTTTTTTGGGTAAGGTCAAAGATGCTTTTGGGAAATAAATGATAGGACTACAAACTATATAAGTTGAATTAAATTTCCCAAATAAATATTTAAACACCTTCGTCCCTAAAGCCGGCCGTAATAGGAAATTAATGAATTTAATTCAACTTATTACAGCGGTAAATAAGATGAACTAAATTCTGCTATTTATCCTTTCCCATTCGGCTTTTGATCGGCGTTTATTCAGCTACAAATAATAAAGTCAGGCTGAATAAATCGCCAAGCATCATTGAATATGCTATCAGTATGGGAAAGCTTATTCGTAAGATTTAGTTCATCTTATATATATCAATATTAAGGAATAAATCAGGAATCCGAAGAGGTTTCTGATTTATTTTTTATATTATATAAGTTGAATTAAATTTCTTTAATAAATATCTAAACACCTTCATCCTAAAGCCGAACGTGATGGAGAGTCAATGAATTTAATTCAACTTATTACAGCTGTAATAGGATGAAATAAATACCAATTTGATAGCATTTGCATTCGGCTTTAGGAATGCAAATTTTATATAAAGAATTTATTTCATCCTATCTAGATGGAATTTTGCTTGGGGGAAGTTTTATGAAAATAGCCATTGCTCAGCTTAACCCGGTGGTTGGGGATATAAATGGGAATTTGGAGAAGATAAAAAACGCCTTGGATGATAATGCAGTTTCCGGGGCTGATTTATTGGTCTTTCCGGAGCTTTTTTTGGTGGGGTACCCACCGAAAGATTTGCTGGAAAGGCCTTGGTTTATTGAGAAAGTTGATGAGGCAATTTCCCGGCTAGTTAAAATCTCAGTTGAATACCCCGAGGTAGGTATTTTATTTGGGGCTCCGTTGCCTACCGGGAGAGATACCGGAAAAGGGTTGGCAAATGGGGCTGTTTTAATTTTCCAGGGAGAGATTATCTTTGCACAGGAAAAGTCACTATTACCGACCTATGATGTCTTTGATGAAGCCCGTCATTTTGATCCGTCTAAGGAGATAGATATCATCCCGTTTAAAGATGAAATGCTGGGAATCTCTATCTGTGAGGATGCCTGGAACGACCCGGATTTTTGGCCTAATCAGATTGTCTATGATTTTGACCCTATCCAGGAGTTAGCTTCTAAAGGAGCTACTTTACTGATTAATATTTCGGCCTCACCATTTCATGTAGGTAAAGATGAGCTCCGTTATAAACTGATTCGTAATCATGCCAAAAGGTATAAGATACCATTTTTATTCGTTAACCAGATTGGTGGGAATGACGAGCTTATCTTTGACGGCGGCAGTATGTGCCTTGACCGGAACGGCGATCCGGTTTTTCTAGCACCTTTTTTTGAAGAATGTTTACAGCTGTTCGATACTGACAAATTGGGTTCGCCTAATTCTTACTTACCACAGCATAAAATTGAATCGGTTTACCGGGCTTTGGTACTGGGGCTCCGGGACTATTTAACCAAATGCGGCTTTAAAAAAGCGGTTATTGGTCTATCGGGAGGTATTGATTCAGCTTTAACTGCTGTACTAGCCGTTAAGGCGCTTGGGAAAGAGAATGTACTGGGCATAACAATGCCTTCTCCGTTTTCCTCCGGCGGTAGTGTTGAAGACTCGCGGCAATTAGCTCATAACTTAGGGATTCAATTCAAAATAATCCATATCTCATCAATTTATCAATCGTATTTGGAGACTTTAACCGGACATTTCGAAGGACGGGACACCGATGTGACCGAGGAGAACATCCAAGCCCGGATTAGAGGCAATATATTGATGGCTTTCTCCAACAAATTCGGCTATTTGGCTTTGTCCACCGGAAATAAGAGTGAATTGGCGGTCGGTTATTGTACTTTATACGGAGATATGAGCGGCGGTTTGAGTGTCATCTCCGACGTCCCGAAGACTATGGTTTACGAGTTGGCGGAGTTTGTTAACCGCAATGGGGAGATTATACCTAGGGCAATTATTGAAAAAGCGCCTTCGGCTGAGTTACGACCGGATCAGGTAGACCAGGATACTTTGCCGCCTTATCCGGTATTGGACAAGATTTTACATTCTTATATAGAAGAAGGATATTCAATGGACCAAATTATAGCCATGGGAATTGGACCGGAGATAGTGGAATGGGTCATTAAAACGGTTGACCGAAATGAATACAAACGAAAACAAGCAGCACCAGGACTAAAAGTAACTTCGAAAGCTTTCGGAGTGGGACGAAGGATTCCAGTTGCTAAGAAATTAGATTATTAGGCTTCAATTCTAATTAAACCACGAAACACACGAGAGGCACGAAAAGGGCTAAAAAGATTTTAATGATTTATTTCGTGTGATTCGTGGATTTCGTGGTTATAAAATTGTTTATTGGTTAAGGTTTACAATAACCGCACGGTTGATAGCGGGCTTTTTCGGCTTCTTTTTTAGAGGAAAACCAGATTTGGTTTTCTTTTTTAATTTTTTTGGCCCATTTGCAAGTGGGAAGGTGATATTTTTTACCTTTAAGGCTGCCGAGGTATTGCCCGGTTTTCTTGGAAAGATCGATTTTGCCCCATAAACCGCGTTTATTGAGACGGGCTTCGTTTTGTAACTTTTTAAAAAGCTCGACATATTTAACATTAGGAGGATAGGTCATCAATTGGGCATAACCGGCTTCGACCAGATAAGCGTTGACAAAGATTGAGCCTACATAAACATAAGCAAGAATACGGCCATATTTATCACGTTGCTGAATATCATACTCCAACTTTACTTTTTTACCGTCAACCAGATTTCGGTTAGCGGTCATCGCTTCAAATCCATAGGGTTCTATCCCTTTGGTCGGATGATGGATTTCCGGAGTGTTTATACCAATATAGCGGATTTTACCTAGACGTTCTACTTCGATAGTATCTCCGTCAATTATCCTAGTAACCGAGTAGACCGGTAGGTTCTTCGGCACCGGCCAGGAAGTTGATTTTAATGAGATCGGGGTTGCGGAAGCTAGGCAAAAGAAAAGGATAAGTATGAATAATGTAATCGAGAATTGTTTTTTTAATTGAATCATAATTGTTAAATTATATTTCACACAGTATCTAATATGTATTTCTAGTATAATTCGGTTTTAGGGAGAAAGTCAATTGGTGTTTTAGAAGAGAATATTACCTATTGCCTCAAGCCTCATGCCAAAATAATTTCGAGTACTCCCCATACCCTTCCTTTTCAAGATCCTCAACTGGGATGAAACGGAGGGCGGCGGAGTTGATGCAGTAACGTAAGCCGGTTTCGGTTGGTCCGTCATTAAAAACATGGCCAAGGTGGGAACCGGCTTTTTGACTCCGAACTTCGGTCCGGATCATTCCATGACTTAAATCTTCCTTCTCGATTATATTACCGGTATTTACGGCCTTACTGAAACTTGGCCAGCCACAACCGGAGTCGAATTTATCACGGGAAGAAAACAATACTTCGCCGGAGACGATATCGACGTAGATTCCTTCCTGATGATTATTCCAGTATTCGTTTTGAAACGGCGGTTCAGTGTCGTTTTCTTGGGTCACCCGGTATTGGATAGGGGTAAGTTTGGTCCTTAATTCATCCGGACTAGAATGATAATTAGCTTCCTTTGCTTCTTTATAAGCAGGATCATTTCCCCAGGTACGGTCTAGATAGGCTGAGCGCCCTGAACCTTCACGGTAACGTTGATAGTGGGTTGGATTTTTACAGTAATAATCTTGATGGTATTCTTCGGCTGGATAGAAATCTTGGGCCGGAAGGATTTTGGTGGCTATGAGTCTTTTGAATCTTCTGGAAGCCTCTAATCTGGCTTTGGAAATTTCAGCCAATTTTTTCTCTTCGCTATTATTATAAAAGATAGCCGTCTGGTATTGCGGCCCTTTATCGGCAAACTGGCCGGAAGGATCGGTGGGGTCGATTTGCTGCCAGAAAAGATTGAGTAATTGGGCGTAATCGACCTTGGATGGATCATAAATAATTCTTACGGCTTCATAATGACCGGTTTTGCCCGAACAGACTTCTTCATAAGTTGGATTTTCAATGGTTCCTCCCGTATAGCCGCTGATTACTTCAATGACTCCAGCTTGGGTTTTAAACGGAGAGACCATACACCAAAAACAACCTCCGGCAAAAATAGCTTGATGATATTCTTTTGTATTGGGTTCCATTTAGTGACTCCTTTACTCATTTTCAATCAAGTTCAGCATTTTTATAGTAGCTTTAATGGCTGATGCTGTCTGGTCGGAATCTAATCCCCGCGTTTTAAACTCTTTACCGTTTTGCCAAGTAATAATCGTTTCAACCAAGGCGTTTGTTTTTCCACCTGGTGGAATGGTGACTATATAATCGGCCAGGGTTGGAAGAGTCTTATCTAAATTCGTATATATTTTACCTAAAGCTTTCATAAAAGCGTCATACTGTCCGTCACCGGTTGCGGTTTCTTCATAGACCGAGTCATTGATTTCCATACTCAAGGTGGCAACCGGTTTCAGGTCTTGGGCATGGCAGATATAGTAATTTTTGATTTTTACCTTTTCATCAATCAGTTTATTATCAAGTACATCAGAGATGATGTAGGGCAAATCCTCGGTGGTGATATATTCTTTTTTATCACCTAATTCGACTATTTTAGCCGTTACCTTTGCAATTGATTCCTTATCAAGCTCGATGCCTAATTCTTCTAAATTCTTCAGGATGCTGGCCTTACCGGAAGTTTTCCCCAAAGCATATTTTCGGATACGCCCGAACCGTTCCGGTATAAGCTCATTATGATAAAGGTTACCTTTACTGTCACCATCGGCATGAACACCGCAAGTCTGGGTAAATACGCTTTCGCCAACAATAGGTTTATTAGCCGGTATTCTTATACCGGAGAATGTTTCGACAATCTTACTTATTTTGTTTAACTTCTTTTCGTCAACTGCAATGTTTGATTCTTTATGATGATCCCTTAATACACTAATTATACTGGAAAGAATGGTATTACCGGCACGTTCTCCAAGGCCGTTTACGGTGGCATGAATGCCGCTAAAACCCGCTTTTACAGCCATGTAACTATTAGCAACCGCCAAGTCATAATCATTATGGGCATGAAAATCAAATTTTAAACCCGGATACTTTTCAATCATCATTCCGCAAAAACGGTATGTCAGGTCCGGACTTAATATCCCTAAAGTATCGGGTAACATAAACCGCATAATATCTTCATCTTTAAAAGCGTTAATAAATCCCAACACATAATCGGGCGAATTCACCATACCATTGGACCAATCTTCCAGGTAGATATTTACTTTAATACCGTTTTGACGGGCCTGGGATATAACAAAGCTAATATCGGCAAAATGTTCCTGCGGGGTCTTTTTTAACTGATTGGTCACGTGATTTAACGAACCCTTGCATAACAGGTTTAAGACTTTGGCTTCGGCTTGGACCATCCAATCCACCGACTTTTGACCATCGACAAAACCCAGAACTTCCACCTTCTCAAGATAGTGTTTCTCCTTGGCCCAAGCGGTAATCATTTTAGCGGCTTCCATTTCACCTTTGGAGACCCGGGCTGAAGCGATTTCTATACGGTCGACCTTAACTTCCTCAAGTAAAATCTTGGCTATATTTAATTTTTCTCGATCCCTAAAAGCAACACCGGGGGTTTGTTCACCATCACGCAGAGTTGTATCCATTATTTCTATTTTCATTATATTACCTCCTATAGTTTGATAAATAAAAATAAAAAGCCTTCGTCCCTATAACAGGACGAAAGCTTGATCTTCCGCGATACCACCTGATACGACATACCAACATATGCGTTCTTTTTAACGGTAGAAAACCGTCGTAACCTAAGCTTACCACATAAGCTTCGATACGAAACTCAGGGATGATTTTCAATGCTCTCCTATTTAGATTGGGCTCGCACCGTTCCCAACTCGCTGGGCCTTTCAGAAAGCAGTTACTGTTCCCATCATAGTTTTTAATAACTTATTTTTATAGAATTATACAACTATAATTGGGTTATGTAAAGAAAAATTTTCTTAAGCCATTTGAGCCATTTGAGTGTGAATGTAATTACTAAAATAAAAAAGAGCTTTTGGAAAAATATAGTCTATTCTCCACCAAAATTTTCCGATTGACATAATCGGAAGGAGGTGGTCAAAATGGCTAATAGAAATAATCTTCGCAAACGAATAGATGAAGAAAAGCGGAGATTGGAACAACTGTGGACAATCAAGCAAGGAGTTGAAACGGTATTTATGGATACAGCCAAAGGGTTGGACCAGTTGTTAAATGATTATGACAGGGTAATAAAAGAAGACAACGAAGAATGACCGCCGGAAAGCCGCCTAATAAGCGGCTTTTTGCATTTGGAGATTTTTAATGAAAAATTTTTAGTCAAATTCCGGGTCTATTAGGAAACAACAACAGGAAATGGTGTAGTGATGATGTAATTATTACTTGGAATATCTGATTATTTAAGATTTAATGCAACGATACTGTAATCTTCCAAATTTAATTCTTTTTTGATGGAGAGCAAATATAATAGTAAAACAATTATATTAATTAAGGGAGTTCATAATTACCTTAATTTATTTTTAGCTACAATATATAATGAATAACCCGGATGCGACTATCTATATATTGTAGCTGAATGTCAAAATTTTTAATTATGGAAATCTCTCAATTTAATGAGAGTAGAGTATTTAATGTTTAGCTTCCGGCAAAGACTAAAGAGAAATATTTTTTAAAGGAGGAGTCATTGTGGTAAAAAAATTCACTCAAGGCTTAATAATATTATTGATGCTGGCTTTTAGCTGGGTATTTTTATTTTCCATATCAATACCTATTGCAAAAGCAAATATCACCGATTTGTTAATCTCGGAATACGTGGAGGGTAGTAGCTACAATAAAGCAATTGAGATTTATAACGGGACCGGTAGTGAGGTGGATTTATCCCAATATAAACTGGAGATATATTTTAACGGGAACTCCAATCCGGGCTCGACTATTACGCTTTCCGGGACTTTAGCGACCGGCAATGTCTATATAGTTGCTCATAGTTCGGCCAATGATGCAATTAAAACCGTAACGCAATTACTTACCGGTAATCTTTCATTTAACGGTGATGATGCGGTTGTTCTAAAACATAATAACACAATTATCGATAGTTTGGGACAGGTAGGTTATGATCCCGGAAGCGAATGGGGCACGGGAACCAACACTACATTAGATCACACTTTGGTGCGTTTGGGTAACATATCTGCAGGTGATATCAATCCTAACGATTCATTTGAACCTGCAAACGAATGGGTTACCTATCCGAAAGATACGTTTACTCTTTTAGGATTTCACTCAATAGATGGCAGTTCACCGACTCCAACTCCAACAGCCACTCCAGAGGAAACTCCGACGCCGACTCCGGAGGAGACACCAACTCCAACCGTAACTCCATCACCAACTCCGGGTGACCTGGATTACAATTATTACTTTGGTCAGCTACATAGCCATACTAACTATTCGGACGGGCAAGGAACTCCGGATGAGGCTTTTACCTGGGCCAGGGATAGAGGTCAGGTTGACTTTTTCGCCGTCACCGATCATTCCAACTCTTTTGACAACGAATTTGATTGGACCAAGAGTACCGAATGGGCCAATCTGAAACAAGTCGCCGATAATTATAATCAAGATGGCAGGTTTGTGGCGATAGCCGGATTTGAAATGACCTGGAGCGGCAGTACCGGTGGATGGGGTCATATCAATACTTTTAACACCGATTGGTTTGCCACCAGGAATGATTCCAGTATGAACCTGCAGAACTATTATAAAAAACTTAAACAATATCCGGAGTCAATTTCACAACTAAATCACCCGGGGACCACTTTTGGTGATTTTAATGATTTCGCTTTTTACGACGCTGATATAGACCAAGTTGTTAATTTGATTGAAATTGGTAACGGAGAAGGTCCGGTCCATGGCCAGGGATATTTCCCAAGTTATACCGAGTATACCCGGGCCCTGGATAAAGGATGGCATCTGGCTCCCAGTAATAACCAGGACAATCACCTTGGTAATTGGATTACCGCCAATGAAGCCAGAACGGTAATATTAGCCAAGAACCTAACCAGGAACGATATTTTTGAGGCGATTCGCCGGAAACGGGTTTATGCCACCGAGGATCGAAATTTGCATATTATGTATGCGGTCAATGATTATATTATGGGTTCACAAATTGATGATACTCAAATGTTAAATATTGAAGTGACGGTTAATGATCCTGATACCAACGATATTATTAGTAAAATTGAGATTATCGCAAATGGTGGTGTAATTGCCGCCTCCAGATACTGTGCCTCGCAAGAGGTTGAATGGCTTTTGCAATTATCTTCACAATACAGTTATTACTATGTCAAAGTAACCGAAGCTGACGGAGATATCGCTGTAACTGCCCCAGTATGGGTCGGCAATAATACTCCGGTTGGGATCTCAAAAGTCGAGGTATCGTCTGTTCCGGCGGTGATAGGTTCTTCGACTAAACTTACAGCGACTTTATTTAATTATAGTAATCAAAGTTTCTCTAATGTGAAGGTGGAATTTTACATTAACCAAATCATTCCGGAGAATAAAATCGGTGAAGCGGTTATTCCGGCTTTAGGAACCGGAGAGGTTCTTACAGCCTCTATAGATTGGACGCCGACTCAACCCGGTTCCTACAAAATTTACACTGTTACAACCTTGTACCCGTCCGGGACCCCCCGGACATACAGCGCCAATATTGATATTGACGCTTATAATCCGGAAGATCTGACCAAAGCGGTGATTGACGCCGGGCATCAAAACCAATATGTAAGTGGTGATTATAAAGGCAAGATAACCGGGTTAAAAAATATCCTGACCGCTAAAAAAATGTTGGTGGTGGAGAACCAGGGATTAATTACGGCAGACCTTTTACAGGATGCTCGGATATTAATCGTTACCGATCCGCAAAGTGTTGATAATCTCAAATATGGTTTGACCAAATCAAATTTTAATGATGATGAAATCAATGTAATCAAAGGGTTTATCCAAGCCGGGGGTTCGTTGATTATTACTTCGAGAGCCGATTATGGCGATGCGGCGGATCGTCAGTATCAAAACGCGATTCAGGGCAACCGGATTCTGGAGGCGATCGGAACCAATCTGCGGTTTAACGATGATGAGGTCATCGATAATACTAACAACATCGGCTCGCCTTACCGGTTAATGTTGCAAAATTATACATCGAATAAGTATAACTTAACTTCAGGGATTACCACGGGTAGTCAGTATAGTGTTTACAGCGGTTGCTCGGTTGTTTTACAAACCGACGGCAATGATTTTAAAATAGATTGGCTGGTCAAGGGGTATCCGACCACTGAAACATCGGATTCGGATCTCCAGAATGATTCAATACCGGTTGCCATTGGTAATGTAGCCGTGATTGGCGCTGAAGCGTTGCCGGGTGGGGGTAAGGTTGTGGCTGCAGGTTCAACCTTTTTTTCTGATTTTGAAATTACCGGGGATAATATTAATTCCAATCAGAAGATCACCGAAAATATTCTCGATTGGTTAAGTGTGAAACCGGCGGAATTAAAATCGATCCGGGAGGTCAGAATAGATAACGACCTGGATGGCCAGCCGGATTTGGCCGGTCAACGATTTGCCATCGAGGGCTGGATTACTGCCGAATCGGTAGCTGTAATGAAGGATGGAGTAAAAACCAATAATGCATTCTTTGATGTAATTTATGTGCAAGACGCTACCGGCGGTATTACTATATTTGGAGTCTCCAACACTGCTTTGCCGTTGGGTTGTAAAGTGAGGGTAGCCGGAATTGTCGGCCAATACAATAACGATACTCAGATTCAGGTTGGAAATGAGCTTACGAATGTAACCATTTTAGACGATAATTCGCAAGTAATTTTACCATTGGATATGGGGACCGCTGCTGCAATGCTTGAGCAGAGTGAAGGTTGGCTGGTTAAGATTACGGGTACGGTAACCCGGATAGTAGGGAGTAACCTTTATCTTAATGATGGCTCCGGTGAAACTAGAGTATTTTTGGACGGGTATATTGGAGATGGTACTCCTAATCCGGAAGGATTAGGTAAGTGGGACTCCAATATTGCCGTTGGTGATACCGTCAGTGCAATTGGGTTGGCTTCACAAGATGCCGAAGGACACCGGATTAGGGTTCGAAATTCGGCGGAAATAGTTCAAATCGATTCTCCAGTACCGGTAATAACCGGTGCTCCGACAACTTTACCCAATGCCAACGGTTGGTATAACAATGATGTCACGGTTCATTTCGAAGCTGAAGACCCGTATGGATTGTTGGAATACATAACACCTGAGGTTACTCTTACTACTGAAGGCGCCTCACAATCGGTTACCGGTATCGCCAGGAATGTATCCGGGAAGACGAGTAACTATACTGTCGGGAACATAAATATTGATAAAAGTAAGCCAGTCATTAATTCTCCTTTTGATAGCGAGTATCTAATGGGGGAGAAGCTATACTTGAAATTTTCCGCCAATGATAATCTCTCAGGATTAGCTTCAACTTATGTAGTTTTCAACGGAGGACAATATGCCAACGGAACCGTTATCAAATTAAGGAAACCGGGATTATATACGGTTGAACTTGTCGCCGAAGATATGGCCGGTAACGTAGAAAAAGTCATCCAAACAATTGAAGTAGTTGTTCCCGTAGCTATTGGGATTAAACCGGAGGTTATCAATTTAAGGGGTTATGGTCCAAATTGGACTGCGATGATAACAATTAAATTCCCGGAGAATGTTTCTTATGAGGAGATTCAGCTGAACAGTATCCGGATAAATGGAGTGGTTGTTCCGGTAAAAAGCAAAAATCTGAAGTTGATAAAACGTCCTTCCCGTCATCACCGGAGAGGAGATATTGCCGCTATTTTGGTAAAATTGGATAAAGACGACCTGAAAGAGGTGCTTAATAGAGGAGTTTCCAAGCTGGTGATAACCGGAAGCACCGATGAATTTAACTTCAAGGGAGTATGCCGGATTAGGGTCATTGAGTAAATTTTCTGAAGATAGGGAATAGGTATAAAGAAAGAGCCGCCCAAAGGTTTAACCCGGAGAGGCGGCTCACTTTTTATTTAAGCCAACTTTGGGGAAATATCGATAATGAACTTTTCAATCAAGGCTCCAGCTTCGGATGAACGTATATAAAGGAACTCTTATTTAAATAAAAGATCATATTACTTTTTTTATTTTAGTACTTTTTACCGATTCCAATCAGCATGATAGTGGCTGACATAGTATAAACGTTCATTTTTCATGTAATTACCTCCTAATATTCTTTAGCAACCATTTCTGTAAATTTTCTAAAAATCCTTCCAGAACCTGGCGAGAACTATCTTGTCGGAAACTCACGTTGGTTTGGGGGAGAAGGTTGGCGTTCTTTCCCTTACGATGAATGATAAAGAATTGGTTTCAAAATTTGTAAATATTTATAAAGAGTTAAAATAAATTTACCGATAATATTGATGTTATTTATATTAAAATAATTTCATAATTACCATAATTAAGTTTTGGATTAAACATATTTGTTCAAATCCAATAACTTAATTATTTCATTTTCCTAACCAAAATAATTGGAGGTACAATATGTTTGCCAAATCGTTGCAATTATTAAAGCTAATACTCTCCAAAATAAATGTTTTTTATCATATTTTAATAATAATAGTAATGATGATTATTTTTATGGCGGTACAAAGTTTTATCAGTATGGGAGCTTTAAATACACTGCAACAGAATACCAAGGAGCTTTATAATAACACTACTGCAGTAGGAGAACAGAATAAAGCTTCCAACATTGAACCACAGGTTGAAAAATTGCGGAGTTATTATTTGGCAATATTAGCTAACGAAACTTCGATAGCAACTAATTTAAAAGTAGATCCAAATGTGTTGTTTAATAGAATCATGTCTTTGAAAAATGTTGATGCAGCGATTAATGAGGAGTTAACCAAAAATTTTGCTGACATAAAAGCTATTTTTGCTGAACCACCCAGTTCCACCAATTTGGCAGTTTTTAATCAAGCGGTCAATAATATACAAAGTCTGGTAAGGCGCTTACGAATAGCAAATGATAATGATAATTTTAACCTGTTTTTAAGTGGTGATAATCTTGCTTCAAAATTGAAAGGTTGGAACTTAGTAATCGTAATAATTAGCGCTGTTATCGCAACATTGATTGGTCTGCTCATCGCCGGTTTTATTTCTAACCCTTTAAAAAGGATGGTTGAAAGAGTAAAATCATTAGAGACTGGAGATTTATCGAAGAATATTACCCATACTATAGGTTCACGTGAAGTAACTCAAGCAATTGGAGGGTTAAATAAAGCAGTTTTAGGTTTACGAGGTTTAGTAACTAATATTAGTGAGCAATCAAACATATTAGACAATGCCAGTACTGAGTTGAGCTCAGTTTCAAATGAAGCGGGAAGATCAGCCACTGATGTAGCCAGGGCAGCTGAGGAACTTGCCTCAGCCTCTTCGGAGCAAGTTAGACAAATAACTGAAGCGGTTGATTCTATTCAGAAGCTTTCAGAGATAGTTATTCAGGTGGCTCAAGAATCGGAAAGAATCGGGGACGCATCCGATAAAGTAGCCCAGTCAGCGGAGCTTGGACAAAAAGTGACCAATGATGTAGCAGTAGAGATTAATGCTTTGTTTGATTCTACTAAAGAAGTGGCTGAAGTCATTAATATGTTAATTAGCACCTCGGATGAGATCAGTGGTATTACTTCCATTATTGAAGGTATTGCGGAACAAACCAGTTTACTAGCCCTAAATGCTTCAATTGAAGCTGCTAGAGCCGGAGAACACGGAAAGGGTTTTGCTGTTGTCGCCAGAGAAACTTCGAAACTGGCGGAGCAGTCAAAACAGTCAACACGAATGATATCAGAGTTAATTATGGAAATGAAAGCTCGCACCGATCATGCGGTTGAAGTAATGCAACAGGGAATAACAAGGGCTGAGGCAGGTAAAAACTTAGCGGAAGAGGCTACGGTAACCTTCCGTGAGATTTATAAAGCAATAATGAGTACCGTAGCCGAAATTGATTTGGTAGTAAAATCAACTAAACAAATGGCTGTTAATAATGACAAAGCAACTGAAGCTATTACCGCAATTTCCGCGATTAGTGAACAAAACCTGGCTAGTACGGA
This sequence comes from Bacillota bacterium, assembly GCA_023435225.1. GTDB lineage: Bacteria > Bacillota > UBA4882 > UBA8346 > UBA8346 > UBA8346. The sequence continues at coordinate 29,606 of JAEYRX010000051.1, read as the reverse complement.
AGAGGTTTCGGCCTTTGCCGAAGAACAAAGCGCAGCGATTGAAGAAGTCAGTGCAATGGCGCATAATTTGGCGGGAATTGCCGGTAGCTTAAAACAGGCTGTTGAGAAGTTCCAGCTAGGATAATAACTAAGAGTAAATCAGATATTTCTGAGAAAAGCCTTGTGTTTATGATCTACTTTTATATGACTTCTCAAACTGTTTTTTAATGATATCAAATAACGGATTATCCATTCTCGGTAACTCCGGTTTTTCACTATCTTTAGCTTGCCAATAACTCTCCGGAAGGCCTTTGGTACTCAGTTCGTAATCATAACCGTCTCATTCGTCCTCTCTGTAAGAATAAAACGCCCAGTGATATTTTCCATGCTCCAGTATTGTTATTATATCTTCCAAATAATGGTCCACACCTTCATTTCTTCTCATACAGCCGAATTCCGCCGTTACATCATCATCAATCACGCTTCCCATTTTTTAAACGTTTCTTGAAATCCAGCTTATCCATAAGAATCAATAACGAAGGGGATAAACGGCTGATCCACCAGTATAATTTGTTCTTGGCTGGAATTACAATGATTGGCTTGTTTTTAGCGACTGCTCTTAAGGCTTTTTTAGCTAACGAATCAGCGGATATGGGTTTAAATTGTTCCCAATACTTTTTTTGCTCCTCTTCGGACATTTCACCCAAGTATTTGCCATATTCACCTCCATTAATAAGTATCGGGGTCCTTATCACCCCGGGGCACAAGGTGCTGATTCGAATGCCATCGAAGCTTAACTCTGCCCGCAAAGTCGTTGCTAGAGCCACTATTGCATGTTTAATGGTTGCATAGGCCGGCATGCCCATTCCTACCGGTAAAAGTCCCATGGTTGAGGCCGTATTGACAATATGACCAAATCCTTGGCGTTTCATTATTTTGTAGGCGGCATGGGTCCCGTTTACAGCGCCACGGAGGTTAACATCAATAATCCGGTTCCAATCCTCAATAGCATGGCGGCCGATGGGCCCTCCAAGAAAAATACCGGCGTTATTGAACATAAAATCCAATTTTCCGGTATGTTTAACCGTATCCTGGAGAAGATTATCCACCGCTGCAAAATCGGTTACATCAAGTTTCACCGCTCTGGCTTTCCCTCCCGATGCCTGTATCGATAAGGCCACTTCCTCGGCTAATTCAAGCTGGAGATCGGCCAGAATTATCTCACTACCGTACTTTGCCAGTTCTTCGGCAAGCGCCCGGCCAATTCCGGAAGCGCCCCCGGTGATGACGGCAGTGGCGCCGTTAAAAATCCGTACTGCTTTTTTTACCATGATTCGAACCTCGTTTCGCTTTTGTATTCCAGATGTCATTTACAGGCCTCAATGCATTTATAATTAAAGAAGTTAGTCGGTGATTGAGTTAAATACTTTCCGTGATACTATTACAAAAAGAATTCATAAAATTATTAAAGTTTACCTATTTCCCATTCTTTTTTTAAAATCGAGAACCATTCAATATCATAAAGCTTGCCGTCCCAGTATGTATGCTCGCGCCAAGTTCCTTCATAAGTAAATCCGGATTTTTCAAGTACTCTCTTAGAAGCGATATTGCCCGCCATATCCCATGCTTCAATTCTGTTCAGTCCGTTTTCAAATCCGAAATCCACCACTTTTTTTAAGGCTTCGGTGATATATCCATTATTCCAATATTTCGGTTTCAGTTCATAGGAAACTTCCCCTTTATAAGAGCGCGTATCCCAGTTTTTATAACCAATCGTTCCGATCATTTCATTATGTTCTTTAATGGTAATCGCCCATCGAATACCGGTTTTTGTCGGGAATTTGTTTATCAGCCTTCCCATAAAACCGCCGGCATCCTCCGAAGTTTTATAAGGCCGCATTCCATAATACTTGAGAACTTCATAGTCGCCAAAAATCTCGAAAAAGTCATCGATATCGGTTTGAGATATTTCTCGTAACAGTAATCTTTCCGATACTAATACCGGAAAATCTTTGATACCTTTCATTTTACATACTCCCATTTCCCTTTATTTCATCTTATATCAGATAATGATATTGTTTTTTGATCGCCGGATCTAAGGAAGCGCTGATTAATCCGATTTTGTGCGAGCAAATATGCGGCATTAGGCATTTTGCGAAGCACAAAATCGTCACTTATTCAATTAATCAGCGCTTCCCTAAGTTCAAAATCCGGCGCTTTTATCAGCATATTTTCGGAATATATTATATTGGAAGTGAATAAGGTTAATATAATAAATATTAATCCAATTTTTAATTTCATAGTAACCTCTAAATGAAAGAGTTGAATTTGTTAAAATCTCTCTTGGATAATCTTATAACTTTTTAATTGGTTTAGTAAATATGATAATTGTCATTATAAATCATGACATATGTCATGATTGGAATTAGAAGTAGCTTATCCTCTTGGAAAGAATTTATATTTCCTTGTTAATCTATTTCTCTAGTTTAATTTAAAGGTTTCTTGGCTAAATTTACAAATTAAGCGGCTAAATTTTGAAATTTAGCCGCTTAATTTTTGGACGGAGGAGATATAAATTTTTGGTAATGCCGACCGATATTATGTAATGAGGTTGGATTCCGTTAAATACTAAAAAAACGAAGATATGAATAAGTTTAGACTGATATGTAGTCAAAAAAACTCTCCCCTTGTTATGTGAAAGGAGAAAAGCCGATGCGGGTAAATATTATCGGAACAGGTATTTCGGGGTTAGTAGCAGGCGCCCTATTATCAAAGAAAGGCTTTGAGGTGCACTTATATGAGCAAAATGAGGATATAGGCGGGGTAACCGGAGGGTTTCATAAAAACGGATATCACTGGGACCTGGGCCAGCTTATTCCTGAAGGATTAGGCCCCGGTGAACAGGCCGGTAAGGTCATCGACGAACTGGGACTTCGTGATAAGCTAAAAGTCATACCCGCTGATCGTGTCTATAATTTTCCCGACTTTACAATCAAGCCTCCCAAAGAGTACCAAGGCGCCTGGTGGCGGAGAGATTTCTTTATCCGGCAATTTCCACTGGAAAAGCGGGGGATCAAAAAATACTTTCGTTACTACAAAAGGATGATGGAGATCGTATCTCTGGCCAGAATTGGAGAGCAATCCGCAGGAATAAAGGCTGTCTTTTATAAAGCGGCAATGTATCTAAAGCTTTTGCCCTTGCTTTCCAAAGTGAAATGGTCGGCGCAACAATTGATGGATTATTATTTTAATAGCCCGGATATAAAAGCTGCCTTTACATCGATTCTAGCTGATTTCGTGGTAAGGCCGGAGGAGTTCCAGGGGCTAGGTGTCGCCCTGGTCAACCCCGAGCCTGCTTTTGACTACAAGATACCGCTGAAATTATCATGGTGTGGTCGGCAGCCCAGTTATTCATATATCGATGGCGGCTGCCGCGCCTTGGTCGGACGGTTGGGTGAAGTAATCCGGGCTCATGGGGGAGAGGTCCATACCAAGTGTGAAGTCGTTGCCATTAAAACCAGGGATAAAAAGGTGGTAGGGATTGAGCTGGCCGATGGTACCGTTCAAGAAGGCGATATCGTAATTGCCAGCGGCGGCGCCAAGGAGACCTTCAACAGGCTGCTTGAACCAGGTGTGTTGGATGCTGGTTTTCAAGCGATTATTGATAATCTACCTTTGATGGAGTCGGTTTTTATGCTTCAGTTGGGACTTGATATCGATCCCTCCCAGTACCTGGAGTCAGGTGTAAACTACTTTTATCTTACCTATGACATATCCGGCAGTTTGGATAAATTGAAAAATGGCATTTATCATGAAGGCCGGGATGGTTTTTTGATTTGTAACCCCACCATGTACTCTCCACAATCCGCTCCGGAGGGCCGTTATGCGGTAACAGTATATACGGTGGCCCCAAACCGGGTATCGGGCTATGAATGGGCTGACAAAAAGGAAATAATGGCGGAGAAACTGCTGGATTTGGCCCAGGAAAAGATACCGGGACTAAAAGACCATATTGTGGAGATGGAAATATTAACCCCTGAAGACTTCAGAAAACTGACCTTGCAGGAGCATCATTCATTTGGCGGATGTGCGCCGGTGATGAATAAAAAAGCCGTACCTCATCGAACACCAATTGAGGGACTCTGGTTTATCGGCGCTCAAAGTGAGAGCGGCGCCGGGGTCAATAATGCTATGGAAGGCGCCTGGCGGGTAGCCAAAATGATCATTCAGAAGAGCAAAGAATTGTAAAAGTCCTTCGAATGTGGACTCATTATGAATAGATGCTTAAATATTCGGTAATTGATGTTTCGGATACATTCATTAAGAAATTATTAGTGCATATTGGTGTAATTCGCGATTAAAGGATTTTCAATAATTAAGGGATTTTCATAATTGAAAAATTTAGCATTTCGATACAATATATTGATAGCCGTATTTAGGCTATGCACTAATACATTAATTCCTTAATCTTACCAAGTATCACTCGTGCAAGTTCCAGTTTGCTCATCAAGGGCAACTCTTCAACTTGACCTGCGCGGTCGATAATTTTGACAATATTGGTCTCCACCTCAAAACCTGCTCCCTCTTGGGTCAGATCATTGGCCACAATCAGGTCTAAGTTCTTTCGAGTTAGTTTTTCTTGGGCATATTCCATTACATTTTGGGTCTCCGCCGCAAAACCAACCAGGATTTTGTCTCCCTTAACCTTTCCAAGCTCCGCCAAGATGTCGGTAGTCCGTTCCAGTTCAACAGTATAATTGTCGTCTTGCTTTTTTATTTTCTCGGCTGCCTTTAGTTTAGGCCTGTAATCAGCAACGGCAGCCGTCATAATGATAACATCCATCTCCGGAAAACAGTCCATTACCGCCCGATGCATTTCGGCGGCGGATTCAACCGGGATAAAAAATTGTAGTCCTCCGGGTTTTTCCAGTAATACCGGTCCTGAGATTAAAGTTACGTCTCCGCCTTGTTCCACGGCTGCTTTAGCTAGGGCATAACCCATCTTACCGGAAGAATGGTTGGAGATAAACCGAACAGGATCAATCGGTTCACGGGTAGGACCAGCGGTGATTAGGATCTTTTTACCGGAGAAGTGTTTGGGATCGGTGAGCAATTTGGCAATCGTATTAACAATTGTTTCCACCGGGGCTAGTTTACCTATGCCGGTATCACCGCAAGCCAGCCGTCCGGTTTCCGGTTCGATAAACAAATATCCAGCGTTTTTAAGTTTTTCGATATTCGCCTGAACTATGAAGTTGGTGTACATATTGGTATTCATCGCCGGAACAATCAGAATTGGGGCTTTGGTAGCCATCACTGTCGTGGAAAGCATGTCATCGGCTATCCCATGGGCGATTTTACCGATAATATCGGCAGTGGCCGGGGCGATAACTACCAAGTCGACTTTTTTGGCCAATGAGATATGTTCAATCTCCCAATGATTAGGGGTTGCAAACATATCTACCGTTACTTTGTTTTGACTGATACTCTGTAAAGCCAGCGGGGTAATGAACTCAGTGGCGGCTTTGGTCATGATCACATCGATGTTGGTATTCAATTTTTTGAGACTGCTCACGATATCGCAGGCTTTATAAGCAGCGATCCCACCGGTTACGCCAAGCAGGATGTTTTTATTTTGCAGCAAAAGTATCACATTCTTTCTTTCAAAAGTATTGGATTATTGTAAAATAAATCGGCTATGTTCTTAAGAATGGTTGATTAAAATATCGGTTTCTAAGAAAAAGAATATCTCGCGCAGAGGCGCAAAGGCGCAGAGGTTTAATAACAAATTATTTATTTTTTTCTTTGCGCCTCAGCGCCTCTGCGCGAGAATAATGAATGGACAACTGTGAATAACAGAGCTAATAAATAAATTTCAACAGTGAAACTCACTAAGTACACGACATAATAGCATTAATTTGGGCCATTAATTCCGGTTCGCCAAGGTTGTTTAAGAGTTTGTAACAGCTAAAATCCGGTTCTTCAAAAAATTTATTAATTTTTCGCGCATATTCCAAAGTCACCAAACTTTTTCTTTGCAATACTCTTTCGACAATAATGTTTTCATCAGCTTCCACCCAGATCCATTCAGCGAACGGAAATATATTCATTAACTCATGGCGGTTCTTGTTTTTAAATAGACCTTGGGTCATAACAATCTTTTTGTTGATTTCCAGCAGCTCGTTCATCCGGAGAGCCACGACTTCAAAATAGCGGGCTCTCATTTCCTCCGTAAACTCAAGTTGATGTTTGATTGCATAAATCATCTCCGGCGTTAGATCAGTGTCGGCATCATATATGTAAAAACCAAATTCTTTGGCAAATAGGTTAGCTACATAATCTTTACCGGCTCCGGTTTTGCCGAAAAATATTAATATCCGTTTTTCCATAGGAGCAGTCCTTTTTTACCGGTGTTCAATTATTTGATTTCGCTCATTGACGAAAACCACTTTCGGCTGGTGAACGGCAGCTTCATTAGCGTCTATCCAGGCATAGGTGATGATGATGATGAGATCCTTGGGCTGCACCAGACGGGCCGCCGCTCCGTTTAGAGTAACGATGCCGCTGTGGGGTTCACCCGCCAAAGTGTATGTTTCAAACCTGGCTCCGTTATTGATATCCAAAACATGCACTTTTTGGTGGGGTAAAATTCCCGATGCCTTTAGTAAAGCCTCGTCAATCGTAATACTCCCGATATAGTTCAAATTAGCATCTGTTACCGTTGCCCGGTGAATTTTCGCTTGCATCATTTCCACGAACATAATGTTTAAACCTCCACTAAAATATTATCAATAAGCCGGGTGGCGCCGAATTTTACAGCCAGCGCGATCATTACCGGCCCGGAAACTTTAGCGATTTCCTGTAATGATAAGGGTTCAACTATAGAAATATATTCGATGTCCGCTTGAGACTTATTACGGATCATGGCTTCCATCTGATTTTTAATTGAAGCCTTATCGGTTATGCCGTTTTTAATTAGATTCTCAGCGGCTGTCAACGCTTGAAAAAGCACCGGCGCTTGGGCTCGTTCTTCTTCACTTAAATAAGAATTCCGGGAACTCATGGCCAGTCCGTCGCTTTCTCTGACTGTCGGGCAAACAATGATTTCTACATCCATATTTAAGTCTTGGGCCATTTTTTTAACCACCAGCGCCTGTTGGCCGTCTTTCTGCCCGAAATAAGCTTTATCCGGGCGGATAATATTGAATAGTTTGGTCACTACGGTAGTTACTCCCTGAAAGTGACCGGGGCGGGATACACCGCAAAGGACGGTGGTGATTTTGTCGACATGAACATGAGTGAGATAGTTATCACCATACATTTCAGTGGTATCCGGAGTAAAGACTACCGCTGCCCCGGCTCCCCGGATTAGCTTTAAATCCCGTTCAAGGTCGCGAGGGTATTCATCCAGATCTTCCGTGGGTCCGAATTGGATTGGATTTACGAAAATACTTACTACGGTGATGTCATTTTCCGCCACCGAACGGCTGATAAGGGAGAGATGCCCCTCATGCAAATATCCCATGGTCGGGACCAACCCGATTGTTTTACCAGCTGTTTGATATTGGTGTAAATAAGTCTTTATTTCATTGATTTGAGTAAACTGTTGCATCATTTTTCAGCTCCGTATAATTGATCGTTTTCCATTCGGTAACTGTGTTCCGCCGCCGGGAAAATACCGGCTTTAACATCCCGGACAAATTGAGATACCGCCGTATTGATGAATTGATTGGCATTTGTATATTGTTTTACAAATTTGGCAACTTTACCTTGGTATAAGCCGATCATGTCCTGAGTTACCAGCACCTGGCCATCGCATCCGGCCCCGGCCCCGATGCCGATAGTAGGGACGGAAATTTTCCGGGTAATAACAGCGGCTAACTCGGCGGGGACGCATTCCAACACGATCGCAAATACTCCTGCCTCCTCCAACGCTTTGGCGTCCGCAATTAGCTTTTCCGCCTGTTCCTTACTTTTACCTTGAACAAAGTAACCCCCTAATTTATGAATAGATTGGGGGGTTAGACCCAAATGCCCCATTACCGGAATACCCGCTCGAATAATAGCGCGGATCTCCGAAACTATTTCTCGCCCGCCTTCCAACTTGACCGCTTGGGCGTGCCCTTCCCGGATTAACCGGCCTGCATTTACGACACTTTGTTCAACACCGAGATGATATGATAAAAACGGCATATCGCTAATGAGCATGGCCCAATCCGTACCTCGGCTTACGGCTTTTAAATGGTGTAACATGTCATCCATGGAAACCTGAGTTGTATCAGGATAACCCAGCATAACCATACCCAGCGAATCCCCGACCAGGATCGCCTCAACTTCACTTCCGTCTATTATTTTGGCCATGGTGTAATCATAGGCGGTTAATATGGTGATTTTTTCACCTGCGTCCTTCATTCTTTGAAAATGAGCTACTGTTACTTTTCTACCCATTATTTCAACTCCTTAATTTTTAACATAAAAAAACCTTCCCGACATCGTCAAGAAGGCATAATTTTACAAACTGCAATAGCGCCATTTCTTGATTCCGTCTCTGTCACGCAGGATCAAAGCAGAATACTAAAATGCTTGATTTTTTTTATAAACTAACATTTCCGGTAACCGTATGGTCTCTATTGAAGATTAGAGCCGGACGTTTAATAATAAGGACAATGTTATTTTTTAGGGAAGCGCTGATTAATTGAATAAGTGACGATTTTGTGCTTCGCAAAATGCCTAATACCGCATATTTGCTTGCACAAAATCGGATTAATCAGCGCTTCCTTAGTTAGGAATGAAATTAGTTCGACCTTTCATATAAAATTTTCCAATTACCAAATTTAGTTAATATTAACTCATTTTAGAGCCGATGTAAAGTTAACAATAGATTAATGGCCAACGATGATATTAAAAGTCTAGGGAAGCGCTGATTAATTGAATAAGTGACGATTTTGTGCTTCGCAAAATGCCTAATGCCGCATATTTGCTCGCACAAAACCGGATTAATCAGCGCTTCCCTAGATAACCAAATTAAGATTTCTCCTATTGCTAAAGGAGTTTGTGGATCGGATTTAATAATAAAGGGACGGCCGTTGAATGGCAATTATTCCTTTCTTACTTCTCCGTCTTGGGTAGGTTAAATTTCTCCCCAAAACTGTTGCCGAAAGATCCCATGAATACGATCTGCGGTTTAACGGATAAGTCTTGACGCGAAACTTGGATTACCGGCTTCTCGGTATACTAAGCTTCGTATTGTTTAATATATCATGTTTTAATGCTTTTAACACCTGTGGATTAGCAAAGATTTTCGGCTTATTTGTAGAATACTAATCAATTGCGGCTTTATTTATTAGTAAGTATTGTCGACCGGTTGACGAGTATAGCTGAATATATTATAATTATGCTAATTTAGATATAAGTTGAAAAAAGCTTTAGGTAAAACATTCACATCCTTAAAGCTGGCTGTGAATGGCAAAATCGTTGAACTTTTTTGAGTTATTTACAAAGTAACGAATGTTTAAAACCAAAATTTTGTAAATAACAAGCATCATTGAATATAAATACGTTATGAATCAAGGAAATATATGTTGCTTAGAAAATCCATAATAAAAAATCTTATTGCAACATATATAACTAAAAACAGTGAAAGGGAAGAGTACCGTAGCCAAAAAGCCGAAGAGAGCCGGGGCAGGTGAAAGCCGGCGCTGAATGGTATGGGAAAATCACCCTGGAGTTGCGTTCCGAAGGTGCAAGTCAAAGTAGGAAACGCCGGTCTTCGCCGTTATCGAATACAAGCGAAAAGCAACCGCTTTTAAGCTGGGTGGTACCGCGGGTAATAAACACTCGTCCCAATTTTGGGGCGGGTTTTTTATTTAATCAGGCAATAGGCTACAGGCATTAGGCAATAGTAATACAAAAACAACCTATTAGAATTTTTTAATGCCTACTGCCCAATGCCTACCGCCTAAAAGAATGAGGCCAATATGATTATTGCCAGAGAAAACACTGAGAACGGAGAGATTGTTTTACGGCAAGGTTTGGCTGGTTATGAGATTATAGTCGACGGGCAGTTTTTGATGTCTTCAGCCAGTGGGGATTCTTCAAAAGCTTTGATTAAATTAGGATTGGAGAAATTAAGGCCGCGCAATAATCTTAAAGTATTGGTTGCCGGACTTGGATTAGGGTTTTCCCTTAAAGTTGCTTTAGAGACAACTATAGTTTCAAGAGTAACTATTGTTGAATTGGAAAAACGGCTTATTGAATGGCATCAAAGCGATTTGATATTTGGTTCGGCCCAATCACTGAATGACCAGCGGGTTAGTATTAAAAATCAGGATTTTCTTCGTTATTGTGATGACTGTAGAGAAAAGTTCGATTTAATTGCTTTAGATATCGATAACGGACCTGGTTGGCTAAGTCATGAATCCAATTCCGGCTTATATACCAGCGATTATTTAAAGCAAATTAATGAAATACTTAATCCTCAAGGAATTCTAACAGTTTGGTCCGCCGCTGTTTCACCGGGATTAAGACAGACTTTAGCGGAGATTTATGGAGATGTTGAGGAAGTGGAGGTATTGGATCATAATGGTGAAGGAAAGACGATTTCCGCTTTCATTTATATTTGTGGCAATACTGTTTAGGCTTTTGTGGCTAATTAAAATAAAAAGACCCTTACCCTTAAAGGGAATTGGTCATGCGTTGTAAGCTTAAATACTTTGACCTCGAGGGTTACCTTTTTAAGGACAGAACCAAGGATGGTTTAAGTTCGGCGGTCCATGGAAGGATTACCGCCGAGGGCGAGGGATCGGGTTTAGGCTAAAATAAATATTTTTATATTTCAGGAAGGGGAAAAACATGCACCAATTTAAAGAAGTTGATACTAAAGCGCCGGTAAAGAAGAGAGAGGAGGAGATCCTCAATTACTGGCAAACGGAGAAAATTCCCGAACGAAGCGTAACCGAACGGGAAGGTTCGCCCCGGTTTATTTTTTATGAAGGCCCGCCGACTGCTAATGGAAAACCGGGTATCCATCACGTATTGGCCCGGACCTTAAAAGATACGGTTTGCCGGTTTAAAACAATGCAAGGTTATCAAGTGCATCGTAAAGCCGGTTGGGATACTCATGGACTGCCGGTTGAGATCGAGGTGGAAAAACAACTGGGGATCTCATCCAAACCGGAGATTGAGGCTTATGGCATTGAGCCATTTAACAAAAAGTGCCGGGAGTCGGTCTTCACTTATGAGAAAGAGTGGCGGCGGATGACCGAGCGGATCGGTTACTGGATTGATATGGACCATCCCTATATAACTCTTGATAATAACTATATTGAAACCGCCTGGTGGATTTTGAAACAATATTTCGATAAGGGATTAATTTATGAAGGCCATAAGATTATGCCTTATTGTTCCCGTTGCGGGACCCCGTTGGCTTCCCATGAAGTTTCACTTGGTTATAAGGATGAAACCATCGATTCCATTTATGTCCGGATGAAAGTCAGCGGTAAAGAAGGGGAATACTTTTTAGTTTGGACAACTACACCGTGGACTCTGCCGTCCAACGTAGCTTTAGCGGTAAATCCGGAAATTACCTATGTAAAAGCCAAGCGGGCTGATGATGATGCGATATATATTATGGTAAAGGAGAGAGTGGATGCGGTTTTAGGGAAAGAAACCGAGATTTTGGCGGAGATGAAAGGTTCCGACTTAATTGGGATAAGTTATGAACAATTACTACCGTTTGTAAAAGCCGGAGTCAATGCCTTTAAGGTGTATGGAGCCGATTTTGTCTCCACTGAGGATGGTTCCGGAATCGTTCATATAGCGCCGGCCTTTGGTGAAGACGATTATCAATTGGGCAAAAAGAATGATTTACCTTTCCTACAACCGGTAGATAAGGAAGGTAAATTCACTGCGGAAGTTACTCCGTGGGCCGGGCGTTTTGTCCGGGAGGCGGATCTTGATATTACCCGCTATTTGAAAGCGGAAGGTAAACTTTTTTCCAAAGAGCGGCTAACTCACTCATATCCATATTGCTGGCGTTGCGATACTCCGTTGTTATATTACGGGCGGAAATCTTGGTATATTGCTACTACTAAATACAAAGACCAGATGATTGCCTGCAATAAGCAGATCAATTGGTTCCCGGAACATGTCGGTAAAGGGCGTTTTGGCAATTGGTTGGAGAATATGATTGACTGGTCACTATCAAGGGACCGTTACTGGGGAACTCCGTTGAATATCTGGAAATGTGAATCCTGTTCCAAGTTGACTTCGGTTGGCTCAAGGCAGGAACTGGCCGAAAGGGCTATTGAAAAGGTTGACCCGCAAACAATCGAGCTGCATCGTCCCTATATTGATGAGGTCCATTTGAAATGCGAATGCGGCGGCAGAATGAGCCGGACTTCGGAAGTAATTGACTGCTGGTTTGATTCCGGGGCGATGCCCTATGCACAATGGCATTATCCTTTTGAGAATAAGGATAATTTCCCGGAGCTTTTCCCGGCTGATTTTATCTGCGAAGGAATTGACCAAACCAGAGGCTGGTTTTATTCCTTGCTGTCGATCTCCGTCTTCTTATCCGGACGGCCGGCTTATAAGAATGTAATGGTTAATGACTTGGTCTTGGATAAAAACGGGCAAAAAATGTCCAAATCACGAGGAAATGCGGTTGAACCCTGGAGTTTATTGGAAAAATACGGCGCCGATGCTACCCGGTGGTATCTGTTGGCGGTATCGCCGCCCTGGACTCCTACTCGTTTTGACGAGGATGGAGTAAAAGAGGTCTTTGCCAAATTCTTCGGTACGTTACAGAATGTTTATTCATTCTTTACTTTATATGCCAATATCGACAAAGCGGATCCCGCTGCTTATGAAATACCGGTAAATGAGCGGGAAGAGATTGATCGCTGGATTATTTCCCGGCTTAATTCTTTAGTTAAGTCGGTCCGTTCGGATATGGAATCATTCGAGTTGACCAGAGTGGTCCGGGCGATTCAATCATTTGTGATTGACGATGTTTCCAACTGGTATGTACGGCGGACCCGGGAACGTTTCTGGGCTTCGGAGATGGACAATAATAAAAAGTCCGTTTACCGGACTCTTTGGGAGGTATTGCTGGATGTCGCCAGGTTGATTGCTCCATTTGCACCTTATATGGCTGAAGAGATTTATCAAAATCTAATTTCTGATTCAAAGAAACTTTGCTCTGTTCATGTGGAGCTTTATCCTCAAGCCAAGGAAGAGTATATTAAACCTGACTTGGAAGAGCATATGGGCTTGGTTATTGATCTGGTTTCTTTGGGAAGAGCGGCCCGCAATAAAGTGCAGATTAAGGTTAGACAGCCTTTAGCGGAGATTTTGGTAGATCAAAAACGGCAAAAGGTTTTAACGGCGACTGAGGATTTAGTCAAAGAAGAGTTAAATGTTAAAGCTATAAAATATGTGGCCAATCCCGACGAGTATGTCTCCTATATTGTTAAACCCAACTTTAAGGTATTGGGACCCAAGTACGGCCAGTTATTAAAAGGAATTGAAGCGGAACTGGCAAAGGAAGACGCTGCTAAACTAGTAAAGACTTTGCGGGAAAACGGGGAGCTTAACATTACCGTTAACGGAACTCCGGTTAGTTTGAAAGAAGAAGACGTAGATATCCGGACCAATGAAGAGGGTGGTTATACGGTTGAGATGGGCCGGGATAACTATGTGATTCTCAATACTGCTATAACTCCGGAGCTAATTCAGGAAGGCTTTGCCCGGGAAGTAGTATCGAAAGTACAGAATATGCGGAAAAATGCCGGGTTTGAATTGACCGATCGGATTGAGTTAACTTATGTGGCTGACGATGAAGTGGCAACGGCGCTGAAGAACTTCGAAAAATATGTGGCTGAAGAAACACTGGCTGTTTCCGTCAATCGTTTGGAACAAATCGGTGAAGGATTTGAAAAGTGGGACATCAATGGTCATGAGGCATTTATTAAGGTCGTGAAAGCTGGGCAATAATTAGGGCCTATATTTTAAGATTAGAATACAGGGGTCAGGAGCCAGGAGTCAGAAGAAATCTTTGGGATAGACTTTGACCAAAGTATGTTTTTATGGGGCTTCCGAATTCCTATTCCATAAGTTCTTAGAGATATAAAAATTCACTTCCAATTACAGGGGGTGAATTTTTTTATGAAAAATCGGGTAAATCACGTAAACAAGATTAGTAAAAGCTGAACATTGGAAAGCTATATAGGATGAATGTTGTTGTCAATTATTTGGTTGTTCATGTATCGATTTTTCCAAGAGGTGGCTGTTATTTTAAAACGTCGTCAAGCAAAAGCGCTTTTTAAAAAGCTGAATGAAGTTGAAAGTAAGCTAGAGCGGGCCAATCTGGCAGAGTTTATGCAGTTGATTCAGAACCCGGTGCGGTTGATTTTTTTGAATTTCTTAAGTGGATTAGCCCGCGGGTTCGGTATTGCCATTGGACTTACTATCATAGCCAGCCTGTTTATAGTATTGTTATCACGGTTAGCCAGTTTAAATCTGCCGATTATCGGAAAGTTTATTGCTGAGCTAGTGAAGATCGTTAATGAACAGTTGCGGATTTACTCATAGGTCCCACAAAAATGGAGTATAAAGAGTATCGCTTTGCTAAACCGTTTTAGTTTGTTGATTTAAATCAACAAATCGATTTTAGGAGCAAACAGAGACTATTAATATTGATTCTGCAGTTTCCAAAGAAACATTTTTTAATAGAATAGTATTAAATTTATTAAGAAAACGGTTTACATATGACTATTGTTGCAAAAATATTTTTAAACAGTCTTATAACAATAACAAACAGCAGTTAGAAGAGGAAATTGTATATTATCGATTTCTTTCATTAAGATATTATTGCTATTCTAACATTGTTGTAATATAATTAGTATACCGGTTTAGTAAATGAAGGATTTTTTATACAATCCCTCAAATATCAGCTTAGGAGTGACTTATATGTTGGAAATGAAAAAGACTGATTTTCCCGGCGATCAATTACAAAAACCGATAATTATCGGACCCGGGCTTCCTAATATTCCTTGGGAAGAAAGACCGGCCGGATGTAATGATTTAGTTTGGCGCTCGGCTCGCAATCCCATTATTCCCCGCAATTTAACTTCTACTTCAAACAGTATCTTTAACAGTGCTGTAGTTCCTTTTAAGGAAAAATTCGCCGGAGTTTTTCGATGTGATGATAAACGACGCCGGATGCAAATCCATCGGGGTGAAAGTGAAGACGGTATTAATTGGGGAATTTCGGCTGAACCAATCTCTTTTCTCTGTGATAATGAAGATATAAAAGAATTTACCTACGGAAGATACGACCCCCGGGTTTGTTTTCTGGAGGACCGGTATTATATTACCTGGTGTAACGGGTATAAGGGATACCCTACCATTGGAGTCGGTTATACCTATGATTTTAAAGAATTCTATCAGATCGAGAACGCCTTTTTACCCTTTAACCGAAACGGTGTTTTATTACCACGAAAAATAAAAGGCAAATATGCAATGCTGAGCCGTCCTAGTGATAACGGACATACTCCATTTGGTGATATTTTTTATAGTGAGAGTCCGGATATGATTCATTGGGGATGTCATCGCCTGGTAATGAAACCTACCGAAGGATGGCAATCAACCAAAATCGGAGCCGGACCAATCCCGATTGAAACGACCGAAGGTTGGCTGATGATTTATCATGGAGTTTTAACTTCTTGTAATGGTTTTGTATATAGTGCCGGAGCGGCATTACTTGATTTGTATGAACCGTGGAAAGTTATTAAGCGGACTGCTCCTTATATCTTATCTCCCCAGACCTTATATGAATGTGTGGGTGATGTTCCAAACGTAGTATTCCCTTGTGCCGCTTTGTATGATGCTCCAACCGGGCGGATTGCAATTTATTACGGAGGAGCCGATACGGTAACTTGTTTGGCATTTGCACAGGTAGATGAGTTAATAAATTATATTAAAGAAAACTCACTTTAAAATCACTTATAACATCTATCTTATTTTAGTTACAAATTAACCTGCTTAAAACGAAATATTGAAAGGAGGGGGTTTAATACCAAAATAAGATATCGGCTTATTAAAATGAAAAGTAGAGGAGGAGTAGTTTAGTGAGAAACAAAATACTATTAATTTGTTTAGTATTAATGATTGTAGTATCAGTGACGGTTTCGGCCGCTCCAAAAGTAACCACTATTACTTATACCAGATGGGCCGGAACACAAGAGGCCAGAGACTTTCAGAGATTGGCTGACTTATTTATGAAAGAAAATCCCGATATTAAAATCGTAACCGATTTTCTCCCCTGGGATCCTTACTGGAATAAACTGCAAACTACGATTATCGGTGGCAGTGCGGCTGATATAATTTCCTTTTCTCATCAACATTCCGCCCAGTATGTATCAAGAGGCGCTTTGTATGAGATGACTAGATTACCGGGTGCAGCAAAATTATTAGGTGAAATGCAGGAAGGAACTAAAGCTGCAGTCTTGGTTGGTAAAAAGATTTACGGTATGCCGGTTGGGGCCGGAGTACGGGCTATGATTTATAACAAAGATATGTTTGATAAAGCCGGTGTTCCTTATCCGAGCACTAATAAACCATTAACTTGGGATGAGTTTCTTAAACTAGGCTCTAAATTGACTATTAAAAAAGATGGTAAAATAGTGCAATACGCTGCTAATTTCCATAAAAGAGAGATTTGGGAATCGCTAGTAGTTCAAGCCGGCGGCAAATACATAGATAATTACACTAAACCTAAAAAGATATTAATCAATGATGCCAATGGGATTGCCGGACTTCAATACTTAAGAACACTGGTTGAAAAAGAAGTTATCCCTCCCTGGGAAGACGATTGGGAAGGCGCTTTCGGTTCGCCGGACTCTGCCGTAGCTACCGGAAAAGTCGCAATTATGCAATCCGGTCCTTGGGCTCTAGGTCCGCTTAAAGAAAAAAATATGAAATTTGGTACCGCCCCATTGTTCATGGGTAAGAAACGGGCTAATCGCGGTTATGTTAATTTTCTGGCTATCTCTAAAAATTGTAAAAACCCCAAGGCAGCCTGGAGATTTATTAAATGGATGTGCGGCGATGGTCAATTAGAATTCACCAAAACCGGTGACCTTCCAGCCAACAAAAAATATTTTGATGCTGCCAAGAAAGAAAATCCTTATGGTTATCCACCGGAGATTATGGATGCTTTCTTTAGTGAATTACCATATGTCATTACCGGACCAATGGTTCCGACTAATGACTTAATCACTTTAACCGAACAGACGGTTATGGATTTGACCGCCTTAAGAATCACTCCAGCTGAAGCGGCCAAGCGAATCGAAGATCAAGGCAACGAAATTATTGCCAATATTGAATATTAAGCTTACCTAATATTTGGAGTCAGTGGTTAATTCCACTGACTCTGGTATTATAATTTTTTCGGGAAAAGTGTTTGTTAGGAGGTAGTTTCATGGCCGGAGAGAGTCAGTTATTAGCTAAAAGAAACCGGATGGGTTATGTTTATATCATACCGTGGATTATCGGGTTCATATGTTTTCAGGCTTTTCCAATCATTTATTCTTTTTTTATCAGTCTACATAAGTGGGATATGTTGAGTAAGCCGAAGTATATCGGTTTAGTTAATTATCAATCTTTACTAACAGATCCCCGTTTCATGATTTCAATAAAAAATACTTTTCTATTTATGCTTTTTAGTATGGGGTTAGGTATTAGCTTGGGACTTTTTATCGCTGCTCTTTTAGCTGAAAATCTTAAAGGCGCCCGTATTTACCGGACCATTTTTTATCTCCCAAATTTAGTAGTGCCGGTAGCATTCGGAATGATGATGCGTCCGATTTTTGGCGGTTTGGATTATGGATTGATTAATATTATTATATCGTTATTTGGTTTTAAAGGTGTCCGTTGGTTGGATAATCCATCCAGTGCAATTTGGGTGGTAATTATTACGAATTTTTGGTTTATTGGTGCTTGCATGATAATTTTTTTGGCTGGGATTAAAAGTATTTCCAAAACATATTACGAAGCTGCGGAAATTGACGGGGCCGGTTGGTTCCGGCGCCTGTTTCATATTACCATTCCTTTATTAGGGCCGGTAATCTTCTTTCAAACAGTAACCGGCTTGATCTACGCGTTACAAATATTTGATATTCCAATTGCCTTGGCTAATCTGGGAGGCTCACAACATACGACTATGGGAATCAATGATGCTTTGGGAACGCTTATTTACTATTTATACCTTCTGGGATTCCGCAATTGGCATATGGGAGAGGCCTCGGCTGTTGGTTGGGTGGTTTTTGCAATCGGACTAATATTTACTTTTATTATCCTCAGAATTTTACGTAAAAACTGGACTACTCAACAAGATAGTTAAACTCAAGGTGAATTCTGTGGAAAGGATGGTACCGGAATGGATAATTATAGTATGAATAATGAATTTGAAAAACCTCATCAGGAGATTAAGTGGGGTCGGGTACTTGCTCAAACGTTTTTAATTACTTACATTATTTTAATTATTATTCCATTTATATGGTTATTTGCATCATCATTAAAAAATATGGGCCAATATTACGATACGGATTTTCTCAAGGTTTGGTTCCCCTGGCCGTTACATTTTGAAAATTATTTAAAAGCGTTACAAACGGTTCCCCTTTTTCTTTACTTATGGAATAGTATTTGGTTGGCAACGGCGCAAATGTTGCTGTCGGTATTTAGCTCAGCTTTGGTAGCGTATGGTTTGTCACGCTTTGAGTTTAAAGGCCGGGAAACTATTTTCATAATAATTATTGCCAGTATTATGCTGCCGATCCAAGTTACCCAGATACCATTGTTTATCTTCTATTCAAAGATTGGCTTTGTAAATAGTTTTAAACCATTGCTTATCCCACATTTTTTCGGCTCTGCTTTTAATATTTTTCTAATCCGGCAGTTTATGATGAGTCTGCCAAAAGATTTGGACGAATCGGCCATGATTGATGGAGCAAATACTTTCACTGTCTTTTTCCGGATTATCTTGCCGCAGACCAAACCGGCATTGATGGTAGCAGGTTTGTTTGCATTTCTATTTAGTTGGAAAGATGTCTGGAACCCATTGATTTACCTATCCAGCAATAAATTTTATACTTTACCGTTAGGACTGTTGTTTTTTACCGGTCCAACCCGGGTTGAATATACGGTAGAACTAGCAGCAATAGTAATTGCTTTAATCCCCACTATAATTATTTATTTTATCGGACAACGTTACTTGGAACGGGGTATCAATATTGCCGATTTGAAATAGGCTTTATTTCCTGTTTTATCAGGTATCATTAAAACGGAAGGTATTTAGGGTTAAAATGTTACCATTAGAAACTATTCAGCATTTTAAAAATGAGATTCAAAATGAATTAACCGGGAGACTCCTTCCTTTTTGGATTAATCAGGCTGTCGATCACCGGAGGGGCGGTTTTTATGGGGAGATCTCCTATGATCTTCAGGTTAATCGTAATGCTGAAAAAGGGAGCATTTTAAATTCCCGTATTTTATGGACGTTTGCCTCCGCTTATCGGCAATTTAGTGATGAGAATTATCTAACCATTGCTAATCGGGCATTTGATTTTTTGAAACAATATTTCTGGGATGCCGAATATGAAGGTTTGTACTTTACCGTAAACTCGCAGGGTAAAGTTGTTGATTCACGGAAGCAAGTTTATAATTTGGCTTTTGGTATCTATGGGCTTTCAGAGTATTACCGGGCAACCGGGTTAGAGGTAAGTCTAAAATTGGCGGTCCGGTTATATTCACTTATTGAAAAATACGCTCATGATAAACTTTATAAGGGATATTTTGAAGCTTTTTCCCGGGATTGGGCCTTATTTGATGATTCCCGGTTAAGCGTAACGGATCCCAATGAAAAAAAGTCAATGAATACTCATTTGCATTTGATGGAAGCTTACACTAATTTATTGCGGGTTTGGGATAGTGAAGAATTACGAAATAGTTTACGAGAGTTACTAATTGTATTTATTGACCGGATTGTAAACCCGGATACGGGTCATTTCAAGCTATTTTTTGATGAAGCTTGGAATTCTAAGTCCAATGATATTTCATTTGGGCATGACATTGAAGGAAGCTGGCTTTTATATGAAACTGCAATTGTTTTAAAAAAACCCGCCATAATTAGCATGGTGAAAGAGATCTCAATCAATATGGCTCAAAAAATTTATGAAGAAGGCCTTGATGCCGAATTTGGCGGCTTATTTAATGAGGCGGAAAATGGTGTTCCAAAAGATTTTTATAAAGTATGGTGGGTACAGGCTGAAGCATTAGTTGGTTTTTTGAACGCTTATGAATTGAGTGGGTATAATCACTTTTTGAAAACAACGTATGAAATATGGCAATACATTAATCGATATTTAATTGATAAGACTCATGGCGAATGGTTTTGGCAGGTTAATCGTGACGGTGTGCCGGATAAAAGACGCCATAAAGTTGGCCAATGGAAATGTCCTTATCATAATGGGCGCGCTTGTATAGAGTTAATTAATCGGCTTGAAAGAATCAAAAAGAAGGGATTCGAGTGAATAATAGAGTATTTATAGTTTTATTCATGGTAGGGTGTATATTTATTAATACCGTTGTAGGTTTATTAAGTAATGAGAGGTCTGAAGAACAAGCGGAAGAAAATATGAAAATGCAGATAATCGGCGATAACTTGGATAACCAAAAAATTCATACTTATCACAAAATGGAACTGCGTATCCAATCTCCAATGGGTATTAATAATCCTTATAATCCAGAAGAAATAGAATTAACAGGAGTTTTTAGCGGGCCGGATGGAGTAAAATACCAAATCCCCGGTTTTTTTTATCAACCTTTCTCCCGGAGACTGTATAAAGGGGAAGAAACTTATATTTCCAATGGTAATCCTGAATGGCGGGTTCGATTTACTCCCGATAAGCCGGGACGTTGGAGTTATCAGTTGCTTTTTAAATATGGAGATAAAATAGTTTCCTCCACTTCAAAATCATTTATAGCTCAACCAGGTATTAGTCCGGGATTTGTCAGGATTGCTCCGGGTAATACCGGTTATTTTGTTTTTGATAATGGGGGACTTTTTTTGCCGGTTGGTTCCAATGTGGCTTGGTATGATCAGCGGGGTATGGCTGCTTATGAAAAGTGGTTTACCGAAATGGCGAAGAATGGAGCTAATTATGCCCGGATTTGGCTTGCTTCCTGGGGATTTGCACCGGAGTGGAAAGATACCGGTCTGGGGAATTATCAGAAACGTCAGTTACAAGCCTGGCAATTGGATTATTTATTTGAATTGGCTGAAAAACAAGGGATCTATATAATGCTGTGTTTGACTAATCATGGCCAATTCAGTGAAAATACCAATAAAGAATGGGAGAACAACCCTTATAACATAGAAAACGGCGGTATTTTAAAAGAACCGGCCGAGTTCTTAACCGATTCGCAGGCAAAGGAGTATTTCAAGCGAAAACTACGTTATATAGTAGCTAGATGGGGTTATAGTTGCAACCTGTTCTCCTGGGAATGGTTTAATGAAGTAAATCTGACTACCGGATTGGGAGATCGAGCTTTGCTGGTACCTTGGATGGAAGAGATGAAAACTTACCTGGAGACGATTGATCCGTACCACCGATTGGTCGGTAATAGTTACAGTAGTTCTTTCCGGGGTGATGAAGCTGAATGGAGGACTGCTGCAGTTGATTATCTCCAGATTCACCAGTACAATCAATTTAATTGGAGTAAGGCTTGGTGGCAATCGCTTAAGGATCTCCGGCAGGTCTCTAATAAACCGGTATTAATAGGTGAATTTGGAATGCAATCTGCAATTGTTGATCCGTTGGGAATTCATTTTCACGAAGGATTGTGGGCGGGAATCTTTACGGGTTCAGCCGGAACCGGGATGCTATGGTGGTGGGATACATATATCGAACCACTAAATCTTTATTATCATTTTAAAGGTATTAGCAGTTTTATGTCCGGAGAGCGACTCCAAGACGGAACAATGCAACCCTGTTTTTTGAAAGATACATCCCAATTGCAAGCTTTTGGTTTAGTCAGTACTGAACGGGCTTTGATTTGGGTAAGAAGCAAAAAATTTAATCAACGATATTTTGAAAATGCAGCTTGGAAAGTTGGAGCCGTCAAAGTTGAATTTCCAGAAGTTACAGGAGAAGTAGTAATTATTAATCGGCATCCGGGAAGATACCGAGTTGAAACTTGGGATACCATTAAGGGAAAAATTAAAAAAACAGAAGAAATGCGATTAGAGGAAGAAAACCTGCAATTGAAAATTATGAAACTAAAAAAAGATTCAGCTTATAAAGTATATCGGATATCGGATTATTAAAACAAATTTACTTGTCTTTATAGTCAAGGAAAGGTACAATCAAATTGAGGTGAACCGGATGACCATTACCATCAAAGATATTGCCGAGTTAGCTCGAGTTTCAAAAGGAACGGTTTCCAGGGTGATAAACGGCGGTCCCGGAGTAGGAGAAGATACTCGTAAACGGATTTTAAAATTAATCAAGGAACTTGACTTTCAACCGAACGCTTCAGCCCAAGGATTAGCAGCTAAACGATCCAACAATATCGGGGTAATTATTCCGCATACCGGTAGTTATTCGATGTCCAGCGCTTATTGGCCTACCTTATTGACAGCTATTACCGAGAAAGCCGCTTCCAGGGATTATAATGTATTACTTTCAACTACCCGTTCCGAAGAGGATATTGATTCCGCTTATAAGTCGATTTTAAAGGGAAGGCGGATTGATGGAATAATTATCGGTGCAGAACAGTTCGGTGATAAGCAGTTGGCTGAATTATTATTAAAAGATTTTCCTTTTGTTATGGTTGGTAAGAGCTTGAATATTTCTCATTATTATGTGGATGTTGATAATGTTGGCGGCGCTCGCCGGATGACCGAGCATTTAATAAGTATGGGACATAAGAAAATCGCTTTATTGGCCGGTCCGGAGTCTTTTCCAAGTGTTGAAGAACGGGTGAAGGGGTTTAAATTGGCTATGGAGGAAGCAGGTTTAGAGCCGAACCATATTTACTATTGCCCTTATTGGACAGAGCGCTCACTCCAGATAAGCCGGGAGATTATTCGTTCCGGGTTCGGAATTACAGCTATCTTTGCTGCTGCAGCTGATTTTTTAACCGGGGTTATTAAAGTGACCCGGGAGGAGAAATTACGGCTCCCTGACGACCTAGCGTTAGTTTCTTTTGACAATCATCCATTATATGAATATTTTTCTCCAGCCATCACTGCTGTTAATCAACCCATAGATCAGTTGGGTGAATCAGCGGCTAATTTGTTATTTCAGCTCATTGAAGGGAAGGTACCGGGGGAAAAAAATCTAATTTTGCCGACTGAACTTATTATCAGGGAATCATGTGGATATAGAGCTTAAAATTTTGAGAGGTTCTGAAAACCTCATTAGGAATTATTTACAAACCCATTTTCGGCCTTGGAAAAAATCATTTACCATTTCTTGCTGTTGGGTGTTGAAAAGCGGAGGCAGGTTAGCTTGAGTGAAATAGTCCAGCCCAAAGGTTTCGTGGTTATCAAGGCGCAACTTTCCTCCAATAATGCTACAATGAAAGAAAAAGCTAATAACTTGCGCCTGATCTTCGTTTTCATATTTCATAAAATACTTGGTATAAACACCAATTAAGTAATTTATTTTAATAATCAATCCGGTCTCTTCCATCACTTCACGGTGTAAAGCCTCTATGGCTGATTCACCATACTCTAATGCCCCGCCGGGTATTCCCCATATATTTTGGTCCGCTTTTCTTTTTTGAAGTAAAATTGCTCCATTTTGGTCGGATATAGCGGCGCCGGAAAAGGTGAGGATAACCGGGTCATGCCCTACTTTACTGCGGATCCATTTGATATAGTCCGGCATTTACTTAACCTCCAAAATTTAGAGAAAATCAAGCAGGAGTTGTCTTATGACTATCTCCTGCTTTTATTTTTTTAAGACCCTTTATTTTAGGATTTCTCCGTTTGGATCTTTTCAAAGACCGCTGCCTGAATAAGTTTTAGCTCCTGAACAATCTCTTCTCGACTGATTAAGTTTTTCTTTTCCAATAAATTCATAATAGCTTCTAAAATGTATGATTGGGTCATTACCAGTTCTTCCAAAGATTTTTTACCTGATTGATTTTCCGGCATAAATTTACCTCCAAAATATTAATGTACTCCTTGTTTATCCTATCGGTAAAAAAATTTTTATAATGAGTATTAGATAAAGT
This sequence comes from Bacillota bacterium, assembly GCA_023435225.1. GTDB lineage: Bacteria > Bacillota > UBA4882 > UBA8346 > UBA8346 > UBA8346. The sequence goes on along the minus strand of JAEYRX010000051.1, from coordinate 5,324 downwards.
GAGTTTTTATTATTTCTCTATGACTATTACGGTATGGATTATGGACAACCTATAGAATATATGCAATTCAATAAATAGGAAAGAGGGAGAATTTTAAATGGACCAGGGGAAACTTGATCAGTTTAAAGAACGTTTATTAGAGGAGAAAGAACGTAATGATGAAGAACTTGAAAGATCAGCCAGATTTCAGATGGATGATTCTTTGTCGGATTCTATAAGTGAGTTATCAGTATATGATAATCATCCGGCTGATATTGCCAGTGAGACTTTTGAGCGTGAAAAGGATTTGGCGCTTTGGAATAATACCCGTGAGACTCAACAACGAATAGCGGAAGCTCTTGAAAATATTGAAAAAGGCGAATACGGAATCTGTGAAAGCTGCGGCCGGGAGATCGATATGGATCGCCTGGAAGCCATGCCATATACTACTTTTTGTATTGACTGCCAAAAGAAAGAAGAAGATCGCTATATTAATCGTGAGCGGCCGATCGAGGAAGATGTTTTGGGACCGCCTTTTGGGAGAACTTTTTTAGATGGTGCGGATAATGTAGGAGTAGACGGAGAAGACGTATGGCAAAAAGTCGCCCGATACGGTACTTCTGATACTCCATCGGATATTCCCGGCGCTGATAGTTATGAAGATACTTTTTATGACGCCGAAGAAGACCAGGGAATAGTGGAAGAAGTTGAGGGTATTATTGACCATGGACCGGATGAGATTCCGCCGGACCCGGCCAATCCGGATGAGAGGGATTAAATAGGCAATAGTTATTAGGCATTAGGCATTAGGACTAAGAGCCAATAGTAAACTGGTTATGATAAGTTTTAGTTTACAGTTTATAGTTGGGAATTGATAGTTATAGAGTGAAAGGTTTTTTAATTTGGGTAGCGAATAATACTAGTTGATTGGATAAATGCAGATTATACTATCAATCAGGAATAGGGAAAAGAGAACTACTGTTATTATACTATTGCCTCATGCCTATTGCCTACTGCCCAACTTTCAGTTTATCTTATCTCAATTTTAAGGAGAATCAGATGCCTTATTTGTATCTAACAATCCTAGTGGTTCTTATAGACCAGGCGTCAAAATTGCTGGTTCAGGCTAAAATGGGTCCGATGCAATCTATTTCCGTGATTGATGGTTGGTTTTCACTCACTTATGTTACCAACTACGGCGCAGCTTTCGGAATTTTACAGTCCCAAACTTTATTATTAATAGGGATAACTTTGGGAGTCATTATTATGGTCTGGATTAATCGAAAAAAAATGTCGGAGTATCCTAGTTTGTTGCAGATTGGATTGGCAATAGCCTTAGGAGGCGCTGTTGGGAATTTGATTGATCGGATTCGTTTGGGTTACGTAATTGATTTTTTTGATTTGCAGGTTTGGCCGGTTTTTAATGTGGCCGATATGGCTATTATTGCTGGTGTTTGTTTGATTATAGCCGGTATGTTATTGAAAGATTTTCGTGATAAAAAGCTTAAAAAAACCGGTAGTAATTCACAATATTTAGAAGGAACCATATCCGGAGAGGAGAAATTATGAGACCTGTCTTGTTTTACATCTTTGGCTGGCCAGTCCATTCATATGGTTTTATGTTGGCGGTAGCCTTTTTAATAGCCATCATAGGTGTTGGGAGAGCAGTCAAGAAAGAAGATATTAAGTTTGAAACCATTATTGACCTGGCTACCTGGGTCTTAATCGGGGCAATAGTTGGAGCCAGACTAGTTTATGTAATTACGGAATACCGTTCTTTTATTTATAGCCCTTGGTGGGAAGTTTTCCGGGTTAACTCCGGCGGTCTAGCTTTCCATGGGGGTTTGTTGGGTGGATTTTTAGCGGGTTACTGGTTTGTCCAACGAAAAAAAATATTTCCCTGGAAACTTGCGGATATAGTAGCCCCTTATATCGCACTGGGGTATGCGATTGTCAGGGTTGGATGTTTTTTAAACGGTTGCTGCTATGGGAAAGTGGCTCATGTGCCGTGGGCCCTCCAATGCGCCGCCAATGATTTTGCATTGCGGCATCCGACCCAGCTGTACTCAATGATTGGAAGTTTTCTTCTTTTCTTTATTTTACTTGCAATGAGGAACCACCGGCATTTTCATGGATTTTTATTCCTTTTTTATGTAGGAAGTTATTCAATTATGCGGTTTATTGTGGAGATATTCCGGGAGAGCCCCATGGTTTACCCTTGGCTTAGTTTGGCGCAATTGGTTTGTGTTATTTTAGCGGTTGTTTCCTTCGGATTGATATTAATTTTGGAAGCGCGGTACCGAAAAAAGGAGGCTGGCATTGATGCAGCTTCAGAGGTTCACCATTGATAACAGTGCTCAAGGTGAGCGCTTGGATCTTTTCTTAAGCCAGACTGGAGTCTGGCCTTCGCGTTCTTTTATCCAAAAAATAATTACCGCCGGAGGGGTCAGTTGTAACGGGAAAATTATTAAGGCCAGTTATCGCTTGGAAGCTGACGACCTGATTGAAATAAGTTGGGATGACCCGGAACCTTTGGAGGTAATACCCGAATCAATCCCGCTGGAGATTTTGTATGAAGATTCCGATTTGGTAGTGGTTAATAAACCCCGAGGAATGGTAGTCCATCCGGCAGCCGGAAACTATACCGGGACTCTGGTCAATGCTTTATTGGAACATTGTAAGGATTTATCGGGAATCGGAGGGGTAATCAGGCCGGGAATCGTCCACCGGTTGGATAAGGATACCTCCGGAGTATTGGTGGTCGCTAAAAACGATCTGGCCCATCTCGATTTAGCCGGTCAGATAAAGATGAGGACCATGAAAAGGATTTATAAGACAATAGTTCATGGAAAACCGCCGGAAAATGGCAGGATTGAAGGTCCCATCGGCCGGCATCCGGTGGAGCGAAAAAAGATGGCGGTTGTCCCAACCGGAAAACCAGCTGTCACTAATTATCAAGTTATTGAATATATGGGCTCGTATGCATTTTTGGAAGTCCGGCTGGAGTCGGGCCGGACCCATCAGATCCGGGTACATATGAACCATCTTGGTTATCCGGTGGTCGGCGACCCGGTTTACGGCTGGAAGAAAGAACCGGTTCCCATTGAGGGACAGGCTTTACATGCAGCCAATCTCGGCTTTGCGCATCCCCGGACCAAAGAGTATATGGAGTTTTCTTCGGATATTCCGGAGGTTATGAAGAAAGCATTGGAATGGTGCCGGAAGAATAGCTAGACATTGCAACCAACTCGGAATGATAGTTGGTTTTTTTTTTTTTGAATTTTTTGGCGATTTGGTTTATAATTTTTATCATCAATGGTATTTCTTGGAGGTTCTAACCATGCCAAACGAAACCGCCAAAGTCGCGATGCATCATTTTCAGCAAAAACTGGCTGCTTTCAAGACCAAAGTCCAATTCCAACAATTGCTGGCCCAATCTCTGACGGTAGAGTTTGAGGCTTTAACCGCCGAGTTTGAGTCTTTGCAACAATTGTTTGGTGTTTCATTGCCGGAGATTGGGGTTACATCCACCGAGTTTGGTGTTACATCAGATAAATTTGAGTCTTTATTAGAGAAAATTGGTGTTACATCGGGGAATTTTGATGTTACATCACTCAATTTTGGTGTTACATCAATCGAAAATGAGTCTACATCACAGAAAAATGGTGTTACATCATCCGGCTTTGATTCTTCATCACAGAAATTTGATGTTACATCGGAGAAATCTGGTGTTACATCCCCCGATTTTGGGGTTTCATTACAAAATGATGGTGCTTCATCACCTGTCAAGGAAATGTCGGCGTTGATTCGGCGCTCGGCGGGAACTTTGAAGATTTATTTCGGCCTGCCCAATATTCCCGACCGGATGGCGCAGATTGTCTTGGCCCTTAAAGAACGGAAAAAGCTTGCAGTGGCGGAAATGATGCAGCTTACCGGGGCGTCTAAAAATTCGCTGGGGCGGGATATTAGAATTTTGAAACAACTGGGATGGGTAGAGTTTCATGGGAGCCGGAAGAATGGGTATTTTACGTTGACGGGGAAGTTTCCGGGATAATAGCAAATATCCTGAGAGATGGAGGATTACTTTGGCGTTGTTTGTTTAGGTAAGTGCAGCATGTGGTAGTCAGTTTTATATCCTTTGCTATTAATTATAGTAAAGCTGACTACAAGTGATTATTTTTTTAATAACCACCAGCTGCCGGGGTAGCAATGTTTTTTTGATGTGAAGGAATTGTCAACTAGACCTTAGTCCTATGATGTTTAAACTCCTGGATGCCGAAAACCAAAATAGCATCTGGTATCAAGGAGGTTAAAGAATTGAAACATATGGGGATATCGATTACGGTTATAGCAACATTAACTTTTACAGCTATAAATATAACTAATCTTTGGCATTCTAAACAAATAGCCAATCTTTCAAAAGAAGAAGAAGCGTATATAGTACAAATCGAAAATGAAAAAGTGGATTTACTTAAGGCTGATAGTATCTATGATTATGTGATTGGCTATCTGAGTTACACAAATCCACAATTCATTACTAATGAATTACCAAGTTTTGCCAAGCTCACTGTCCAATACGCCCGCGAGTTTAAAATTAACCCCTATCAGTGTCTGTCGATATGCCAAATAGAAAACGGTTTTAACTTGCATCGAGTAGGTGGTTGTGGTGAACAAGGACCGGCTCAATTAATGCCTGGTACCTGGAAGTTGTATTACAAAAAATTTGGATATCGGATGGAAGACTTTTATAAATGGGAATGTAATTATCGTGTTGCTATGGCGCATTTTGCGGAACTTCTACGGCAAAACAAGGATGTTATGAAGGCAATCGGCGAATATAACGGCGGCGGTCGCTGGGCCCAGATTGAAGCTTCGCGAAATTATGTCCAAAGATTTAAACGTGCAAATCAATGGATATCGCAATTAAAAAGCACGAGGGAAAAACAATGATACTATATAAGTTGAAAAAAGTTTTGAGTAAAGCATTCACATCCTTAAAGCTGGCTGTGAATGGCAAAATTATTGACCTTTTTTCAACTTATGAATCAAGGAATATATGTTGCTTTGAAAGCTTACATCCAAAAACTTATTGCAACATATATAGAAACAGAATCGGGGTAATCACTATCCTACGTAAGGATTTAGGCAAGTGCAGCATGCCAATGCTGCCGGGGTTGCGGGATGTCCCCGCAACTTTTTAAATAAATTCCCTTCCCACGGGCCTTACCATTACCCACAAGTTGGGTAAAAGTAAGAAAGCCAAGGGATATAAAATTCACAAAAAATTCGATCAATTCGATCTTATCTAACTAAACAGAAATCAAGAATTGACAAGGGTTTACAAT
>JAEYRX010000073.1 GCA_023435225.1 Bacillota bacterium | reverse complement strand
TTCGATCTCTTCTTTAGTCAATTTCCCGGGATCTTTTTCGATAACTACCCGCTCTTTTCTGCCGGTGTCTAAAACTTCAACCTCAACTTCTAAAATCCCATTAATATCGTAGGTATAACGCACATCGATTACCGGTTCACCCGCGGCAGCCGGTGGAATCTCAATCCGCATCTCTCCAAGCAAAATATAATTTTCCACCTTCCGGCTTTCACCTTGATATATTCCAAAAAAAATAGCTTGTTGATTATCTTTTATGGTCGTCAATCGTTCCACCCGGCTTACCGGGATCGGAGTATTTCTTTCGATGATCGGTAAGAAATAGCCGGATTTATAAGTATTACCATCCATATATCTAACTACGTTTACACCTAATGAATAGGGGCAGACGTCGGTCAAAATCACTTCATCCAATGCCTCATCCCTTGCTTTTAACGCGCCTTGAATGGCGGCGCCCAAAGCAACGGCTTCATCAGGGTTGATATTTGAGAACGGCAATCGGCCGAACATTCTAGTTACCACCGTTCTAATGACCGGCATTCGGGTCGCTCCTCCAATGAGTATTACCGCGTCTAAATCAGCCGGTGTTAGCGACGCATCGCGCAGCACCCGTTCGATGGGTTGGCGCAGACGCAATAAGAGGGGATGGACCAGCTTTTCAAAACTGGTCCGGTCAATAACGGCATCCTTGATTTCCGTATCAACCATGACACTCATTTTGACTTCATTATTTTCACCCAGCTTGTATTTACAAATTTCCGCCTGTTTATAAAGACTGTTGCGTTCTTTTATTTCCAGCTTTCCCGGATCAAGACCATGGCTTTGACAAAAATGGGTCATTATCAGTTCGGTAAAATCTTCACCGCCAAGAAAATTGTCACCCGCAACCGATTGGACTTCCATTACTCCTTCAAACAGTTCCAAAACCGAAACATCAAAGGTGCCTCCACCCAGATCAAAAATTAAGAACTTGGTATTGTTCTCAGCTTGAGGCAGGCCATAGGCTACCGCCGCCGCAGTCGGTTCGCTGATCAGCCTTTCAACCTTTAACCCGGCGATTTCCCCGGCCCGTTTAGTGGCTTTGCGCTGCGCGTCGTTGAAATAAGCCGGAACACTGATCACCGCTTCGGTGACTTCCTGTTTTAAAAAAGCTTCGGCATCGGCCTTTAATGACCGGATGACGAATGATGACAGTTCTTCGGGAGTAAATGAATATTTGCCTAAATGATATTTTTTTTCCGTTCCCATATAGCGTTTAAAAACCGCGGCCGTCACCTCGGGATGAGTGATTAGGCGCTCTTTGGCTATCTGACCCACCAATAATTCCCCATTTTCGTCAATGCTGACTACCGACGGAGTGAGATTTGAGCCTAATACATTCGGAATAATCGCCGGTCCCTTTTCACTCCAGTAAGCTACCAGACTATTGGTGGTGCCTAAATCAATACCTATAATCGCCAAGTAAGAACACCTCTTTTATTCCTTCTAAAGATTTACAAATTAGCAATAGTATTTCTCGTCCAACATCTTCATCAATATCAATCTCCATATCCTTTATTACTTTCCAATTAAACCATTCTTCATTTTGAACTTCAATAATACTCCAGTATGAACACATTGATACTTTGGTATGATCGAACTATCAGGCAAAATAAAAATGTCGAATAATGTAAATTAAACTTATAATCTTTTAAAAAATACTTTATCTTAAGTTATATAGGATGAAATAAATTCCTTGTACAAAATTTGCATTCTTAATGCCGAATGCAAATGCTATTAAAATTGTATTTATTTCATCCTATTACAGCTGTAATAAGTTGAATTAAATTCATTGTTCCATTACGTCCGGCTTTTAGGGACGTAAATATTTATTAAAGAAATTTAATTCAACTTATATAGAATAGCTTTTCTAATAATTCAGTTCAATATGATATTTGTCATGTTAAGAAATGACATTTGTCATTTTTGTGAGAAGTTAATTATAGACGCGAGGGATAAGGATGATTTGCGATTTATCCTAAAGATGATTCGGAGCGCTTTGCGGGCGCTCCGAAATTGGGGGGTTGATTATCCGATGGTTATTTTTTATTCTAAGGAAGCGCTGATTAATTGAATAAGTGACGATTTTGTGCTTCGCAAAATGCCTAATGCCGCATATTTGCTCGCATAAAATCGGATTAATCAGCGCTTCCCTAAAACTAATACTGCCTTATATCCTTAAATTGCAACTTCAACCTCTTGTTCTTTTTCGACTAATGCTTCAAAGCCGGTATCAATTTTCTTTATTTCTGCAATTAAATCCGTAAACTCCCCGTTCAAATAACTTTCAACCAACTTATACCGCTGAATTTTTCCGCTAGTGGTTTTAGGGATTTTTTTAATCGGAATGATCCGTTCTACTTCTAAACCGCTTTTTATCTTTAGCAATTTTCGTAGTTGTTCAGCCGGTATTATAAACTCATGTAAATTTCTTTTAAAAGAAATAAACAGTAATGGCTCCATTTCATCGTTCTTATTATTATTGACGCCACAAAAAACCGTCTCTCCGAACTCGGGTTCTCCTATATCCTCGATAATTCTTTCAATCAGATGCGGGAAGAAGTATTTTTGATCAATGATAACAACTTCCGATGCCCGTCCTATAAACACCAAACGTCCACTGCTCATAAACCCTAAATCGCCGGTATTTAACCAACCATCGGCAGTAAATATCTCTGTGTCAGCCTTTTCATTTTGATAATAACCAGGGGTTACATTGCAACCCGATATTTGTATATAGCCGGTCATATTTTCGCCTAGTACTTGGTTTCGGGCGTCACAAATCCTTACCAAACAACCTGGAACCGGATAGCCAAGATCTATAAATTTAAAACTTTTTTCCGTTTCACTAGTTTTTTCAATTGGCATCCCTATCTTAATGGAATCAGGATTAATATTAACAAATACGTACTCTTCTCCCGGAGGAGGAAAAGTTACCGCCAAACCAGCCTCAGCCATGCCATAAACCGTAAACATGGTATTTTGTTTTAAATTATATTTTTTTAAACGTAAGAGAAACTCATCACAAAGCTTGGCGGAGATCGGTTCCGCGCCGTTAAAAATTAATCGAGCCCTGGAAAGGTCCCATTCTTTTGCATCCACAGCTTTGGCCTTCATTAACAAATATTTAAGACCGAAGTTTGAGGAAGAAAGAATACTAGCTCCATGTTCCCCCGCCTTTTTAAGCCATAAAGCCGGATGTCGAATAAACAATGAAGTCGGCATCAAGTATTGTGTATACTTACCCCAAATTGGTACTAAATGACAACCGTTAAGTCCCATATCATGAGTGAGCGGCATCCAGGATAACAAGACATCATCCGCTGACATCCGGGAACCATTATAAATAGCCGCTGCAGTGGCTACTAAATTTTGATGAGTTAAAATAACTCCCTTAGGTTCAGCGGTAGTTCCGGAAGTGAACTGAATATAGGCTGTATCATCCGGCTGGGCTGGAAAAATATTTCCCGTTTCACTGCTATTGTTTATCTCTTCCATCAAAAAAACATCCGAAGCCATCTTTTGATAAACCGGTATTAACCTGTTCTCAGCGGCGAACTCATCCAATTTGTTAAGTATTTTAGCATCGGTTGCCAGATAAGGCTTTTTCAAAATTTCCCAAATATTAAACAACTTTAATTTGTGTTCAAAAGACCCGCCAACCGTAACAGGTACCGGAATAATGCCCCCAAAAATACACGCCCAGAAGAGGATGACAAATGCTTGAAGATCATCAATTTGAAAGACCAACTCATTTCCGGCGCCAATACCTTTTTTTTGCAACTGGTATAATAGTTCCAGGGCTTTTCGGTAAAGCTCCTTAAAAGATATAAATACTTCGTTTGATTCACTGTTAATGAAACCGATGCCGCAGTCATCGATCGCCGAGTTTGCTCGGAGCAGATCCTGTAATGTTTGATAATTGGTAATTTGTAAATTATTCATGAAAACAACTCTTTCCGGATAAAACTCCTACCTTTTCTTGTTCAATGATCCTATGATATATTTCTTATTTTCCCGCTGTAAATATGATTTTTGTCATTCTTGCTCATGACATTTGTCATTTATTTTGAATAACCATTGTTTAATGGTACTTTTCAACTCTGTTATTAACCTAAAATTAATAATTAATGTTTTTTATCATCTATGAATCAGTTGAATTTTTCAATTATCCATCGGATTGATCATCATCATACTTCAGTATGATTGTTTAGAAAAATTACTGGACATCGTTTCGGAACTTAAGTAAAAAAAGACGCTGAATTACTCAGCGTCAAAAGTTTACCTATTTTTTTATAAATTGAAGAGCCTATCTACTTTGATAATTGTTTCACTTCGTTAGAAGTTAACGCCCGGTTGTAGATCCGGATCTCATCAATCACCCCATTAAAAAATTCGGTTGTTTGGGTAGTAGTACTTGGACCGGCGCCAATATATGTTTCGGAGACAACATAACCGAAGTGAAGATTACCGGTGGCATTACTTTCCGTGTACTTATCCAATTTGTTATCTTCATCTAAATAATCGATATATAACTCCAAAGCGCCGTTTTTATAAGTCATCACCACATGATGCCATTCATTGGCTGTGATTTTTGCTTTTGGATAGGCATAATGAGTACCCGTAGTTGTCCGGATAATGCCCACTATTGTCTGATGTGGCGTATAGAAAATTGTAAAAGGATATACATATTGTCCCCGACGAATTATGACTTGGTTAGCCCCGGTATCGCCGTTAATCTTCACCCAGGCGCTGATCGTCAGTTCATCAGTAAGCCCGAAATCACTGGAACCGAGGTTGATATAATTATTATTCAATAAAATCCCGGAACCTTGGTTTCCGGCTACCCATTGGGCCGGTTCCTTTAATACGCCGTTATAATGATTCGATGTAGAATCAATGATCTCTGTTCCGCCGCCTTCATCAAATTTCCAATAGGCACCTAATCCTTCATCCATATTTTGATCCGTCAAAGTATTAAAGGAACTGTTTGCGGTACTCGTATTACCCGCCGCATCAGTGGCGATGATCCGGAAATAGTATTGGCTCCCCGGAATTAATCCGGTTAGGGTGATGTTATGCTCGGTAATTGGTTGGGCGCTTGATATAAGCGAAGAACCATATTCTGTACTAAGACCGTATTCAACCCGTGATGTTGAAGGCTCGTTCG
>JAEYRX010000080.1 GCA_023435225.1 Bacillota bacterium | reverse complement strand
TAGTCCTTATAAGATTGTCCTTTCCCCATTTTAAAAACCTCCCTGATTTATTTTGCCGGATAGATTATAATTCCAAATGAAAGACATTATGATATTAATTTCCAGCAATGGAAGTAATATAACATATCTATAAACTAATTTCAACAATAAATTTCAAATAGTATGACAATTCAATAAATGAAATGTTTAATAAAACAGTCGCAAAATACAGAAATAAAAAGGTTGTTTTGGTGGATGATTGTATTGGTGATTTCCTGAAAGTTATTTCTGTGGGAAAGAAGTTTGGGGATGAGAGGAAAAAGATGATTCTCTTCTTTAATTTGAAGGGGATTTTCATTAGATAGTTCATTATTTTTGTTAATGAGATGATTCTTGCAACAATGAGGTTATTTGTTTAATAAATGAGATGGTTTTTCTTTTAAATGAGGTTGTTCTTTTAATAAATTGGGTCATTTTTGCAATAATAAGATTATTCTTGCAATAAATTAGATGGTTTGTTTTATAAATGAGGCGGTTTGTGTGATAAATGAGATGATTTGTGTGATAAATGAGATGATTTGTTTTTTACGGTTGAATTAACTAATTTTTAATTCGTTTAGATCTCCTTCCAAATATCATCCGGAATTTCTTTGGATGCCCCGGGGTTGACGGGATGTTCGATATCTTTGGCCCAATTAACCGGATTTTTAATTATATACTGACGAATCCGGTGGAATTCATCTTGATTACGAATAATGTGTTCATAATAACCCCGTTGCCAAACCGGTGAACCGGGTGCGCAACGTAATTCATTGATCTGTTTAGTGACGGCTCCTTTGAAACCGCGAATGACCGCGCCGACGGTTTGGGATGGCGAACGTAATGGTTCAACGGTTATTATCAGGGATTGATCGATAGAATTATGGGGTGGGGTATTTTGGGACGATGGATTGTGGGGTGTAGGGGCGTATTGCAATACGCCCTTACATCGTGATTTACCCATACCGCATAACACATCCATACCCTGCGATACACCCATGTTTTTTGATATATTTGTCACGCCGCCATTCACCAATCGGCCACGGTTTTCGATAATCATAAATATAATGTGCATATGATTGGGCATCACGACAAATGCGCCCAATTTGATATTAGAACGTATCTTAGGAGTATTTTGCCATTCCTCATAAATGATCCGTCCTAATTCATTCAAAATCATTTTCCCGTTTGCGATTTCTCCGAATAAACATTTCCGGTCCCAGGTGCAGATAGTTATGTAATAGGCCCCAGGCCGGGCGTAATCGTAACCTTTTAACCGGATTGAACGGCGATGGTGGATATATGGGTTATAGGTCATTTACTTTCCTTTCCGGATCATGCCCAACCTGGTATTTGCCGTCCGGATTGCTCATTTAACCGCTCCTTAAGGTGTTGGTCGATTTCACCCATAGCCGTCTCCAAGGGGACGGATTTGCCTTGCCGGATCTCCGCTTCGGAACGGAGCAAGTTCTCATACATGTTGAGTTTAGCCAGCATTTTCTCATAATGATTGCTGCTCATTAGCACCATATGATTGGCGCCGTTTTTAGTGAGATGAACCGGCGTATCTTGCTCAATCACAAAAGCTTCGATATCCGCTATTTTTTTCGATAAGTCGCTGACCGGCCGAATAACTGTTTTTAACATACATTTCGCCTTCTTTATAATTTTGTTGTTAATAATATTGTATGCAATCATTCGGAATATAACAAGAATATTATCGGAATATTTTCCGAAAAACAATTCTTCATAGGTAGTCTAAAAACATTTTGATTTTGAATTTCATACATATGATGAATATCAATTTCAATTCCTTATAGGTAATCTAAAAACCGGTCCGAAATGCGCTTTTTTAATCCGGAATATTTGTTTTTTCAAAAAAAATCCGGACTCAAAAATGAATCTTTCATTCTAATTCCATTTTCTTACGCCTTCTCCTTCCAAATTCATTATAATCCGGCTAAAAATTTCAATATCACAGTTTATAGCAATGATTTTATATTAATACCAATCAAAATATCTCCCCACAAAAAAAATCCCCCGCACTTATAAAGTACGGGGAAATTAGGGAGGAGTCAATTTATAAATCAACCTCAAAACCATTATTCATAATAACATCCCTATACCAATAACCACTCTTCTTAATAATCCTACGCTGCGTCGGATAATCCACGTAAACAATCCCGAACCGCTTGGTATACCCTTCCGCCCACTCAAAGTTGTCCATTAGCGACCAGATATAATAACCGGCAATATTCACGCCTTCCCGGATCGCCCGGTGAGCGGAGCGGAAATGATTAAACAAATAGTCTACCCGGTTGTCATCCAACACTTCTCCGTCCCGGTTGATTTGATCTTTAAAGGCGCAACCGTTTTCGGTGATATAGATTTTTACTCCCGGATAGTCCCGGCCCAGCCTCTTTAATAAATCATAAAAACACTCCGGGTTTATCCCCCAACCCATTTCGGTCCGGTATTCCCCGATAAAACTCTCACTCAAACTTAACGGCCACTTGCTATCATCCTGCCGGACTTTCGAGCCGAAATAGTTGTTTACACCTAAAAAATCGATAGGTGTTTTGATAATATCCAGGTCCGCCTTGGTTATCTCCGGCAGCACAACCCTGCCGGAATACCATTCCAGCATATCCCCGGGGTATTCCCCTTTTAAAACCGGATCATTAAACCAGCGGTTCCAATAACCGTCGCAACGCCGGGCAGCCGCTACATCGGATTCCTTTTCCGACAGCGGATACATCGGAGTCATATTTTGGGATAAGCCGATCTCCCCTTTTAATCCCATCTCCCGGTATGCCCTAACAGCTCTGCCGTGCCCCAGCAAGAGGTTATGGGCCACTTGTAACGCGGTTGAAAAGTCGGTGATACCCGGTGCGTGACGCCCTTCGTTATGGCCTACAAAAGTATACACGGAAGGTTCGTTAAGGGTTATCCAAATTGGTACTAGTGCGCCTAGTTCCTGAAAGACGTACCTGGCATACTCTTCAAAATAACCGACCATCTCCCGGTTGGCCCATCCGCCTTTATCCTGGAGTTTTTGGGGCAGATCCCAGTGAAACAAGGTCACTGCAGGTTTAATATCATGCTGGACCAGGAGACTAAGCAACTTTTTATAATAGTCCATCTCTTTGCTATTGGGTTGGCCTTTGCCCTCCGGGAAGATTCGTGGCCAGGAGATAGATAACCGGTATGTTTTAACCCCCAAATCCTTCATCAATTGAATATCCCGGGGATATAAATGATAATGATCGCAAGCTATATCCCCATTGGCGCCATCGATGATTTTACCCGGTATATGGCTGAACCGGTCCCAGATCGACTCGCCTCGCCCGTTTTCTTTGATTCCGCCTTCTATCTGATACGAAGCGGTAGCTACTCCCCATAAAAAATCTTTTGGAAAAATCAACTTTGACAACGATATTCCTCCTCTTCTTCAACCCTTCACCGCGCCGGCGGTAACACCTTCGGTTATATATTTATTCAAAGCAAAGTAAATAATTAACGACGGTATTGCCACAATGGCCATACAGGCAAACTGGATCGCATAATCGGAACGATAGTAACCTACGAATTTTATCACCGAAAATGGTAATGTCCGGACGGCTTCCGTTGATAAATAAGTATTGGCCATGATAAACTCATTCCAATTATTAATAAAAGTCATAATAGCGGTAGTAATCAAAGCCGGTTTGGTGATCGGAGCAATAATTAAGAATACGGTTTTCCAAACCGAACAACCATCGATCATAGCCGATTCCTCCAAAGCCCGGTGGATTGATTGTAAAAATCCGGAGATCAAAATGGTATTGAAAGGCACGGTAAAAGCCACATATGGAATGATTAACCCCAGATGGGTATCAAGTAGATTAAGTTTATTAAAGAGTAAAAAGTTAGGTAATAAAGTCGCATGAATCGGAATCATCATCCCCATTAACACAAAACCATATACCAAACCACTAAGCTTCCATTCCATCCTGGTACAAGCGTAGGCCAATAAAAACGATATTAATACCGATAAAATTACCGAAAAACCAACTACAATCACGCTATTTATGAAATAATGAAAAATCTGACCATCAACCCAAGCGCGCACATAATTTTGCCAAAGCGGCGGATTAGGTATTTTTATAAAATCAGTACCAAAAAGATCACCGCTTTTCACCAAGGAATAATTGAAAAGCCAAACTAAAGGAAAAATTTGACCAACAGCTAATCCTATTAAAAAACCATAAAATAAGAAGGTTTTTATTTTAGAAAGTACCGATTGAGAATTTAAATCCCCACTTTCCAGCAAATGCATCTTCATATGGTTTAAATTCATCTCCAACCTCCTTAATACTCGCCAACATCAGTCCGGGTAAAACGGTCCAAAAGATAAGTTCCTAATACGCAGATAATCACAAATAATACGGAAAGAGCGTTTCCATAACCATATTGACCGGAGACAAAGGCTTTAATATATAAGTAATTCGCTAAAAACTGGGTTAACGAACCCGGCCCGCCGCCGGTTGATAAATAAACTGTCTCCATCTGTTTTAAACAAGAGATCAGACCAATTACGGCAATTGATTTAATTACCGGCATCATTAACGGAATGACTACTTTAGTATATAGCTTTACCCCACTCGCTCCATCAATTTTAGCGGCTTCTTGTAGTTCTTTGGGGATGCCGGCCAAACCGGCATAATAGAAAAGAACGGCCCATCCAAAACCTTGCCAGATAACAATGAAAATTACCGAACCTAACGCCGTATGAATATTACTGAGCCAATCCGTTCCTAGGGAACCCAAACCGATTAGAGAAAGAAACTTATTCAAAAGACCATAATTAGGACTGAAAACCGATATCCACAGTCTGGTCGTAACAACCACCGATATGATCGCCGGGATAAAATATACCGTCCGGAAAAAACGTTCCCCTTTCTTACAAGCCAGCAGCATAATACAAACTATCAGAGCAATAGGATTTTGTATGAATAGGGTAACAATAGTAAGAATCAAAGCATTGAACAATGACCGCCAGAAAGTAGGATCTTTCATAAGTATTTCTTTAAAATTATCGGCGCCGATAAAATGCATTTTCCCAATACCGGTCCAATCAGTCATGCCGTAGTAAACACTAAAGAAAATTGGCAGGATCATTGCAAAAAGTAAAATAGCTATACCAGGCAGAACCATTAAAAAAATATCACGCTTATTTGAAAAAAAATTGTTCATCTTCACCACTCACTAAACTTTTTTAGGGAAGCGCTGATTAATCCGATTTTGTGCGAGTAAATATGCGACATTGGGCATTTTGCGAAGCGCAAAATCGTCACTTATTCAATTAATCAGCGCTTCCTTAGATATCCATGTTTTCAAAAACGGGCAGAAAGTTTTGTTTCTGCCCGTTTTATCGGTTAAATTTTATTTGCTCTTAGAAGCCTTTTCAGCTTCGGCATCCATTGCGGCTAAAAATTGTTCCGGAGTTTTTATACCGGAGGCCAACTCTTGAATATATAGTTGGACATTAGTTTTAAACTCAGCCGTGGATTGATCCAATGACGGAGTACCGCTGGTATTCTTCGCTGCATTCAAAATACCGATCAGATCCTTGGAAAGTTGATTATCTTTAGGGCTGGTTTCTACTTTTAAAGCCGGAATATTGACTTTTCCTTCCCAGGCTAGCTTGGGATAAAGGGTGAAATAAGTTTTCAAATATTCGATACATAATTTTTTATATTTGGTTTTGGCGCTGACCACATAATTGCCGCCGCCCCAAGCCATCAAATCGTCGACTGAACCTTTGGCGCCAGCCGGGAATTTCATAACGCCGATATTTTTGTGGAATGAATCACTGAAAGAGGCATCCGTAGAAAGACCGGATTCCCAGGAACCCATCAGGTACATAGCAGCCTTCTCCTGCCCGAATAAGTTGCGGGAAGCGCCATAATCCAAAGTTAACATATCAGTGGCAAATAGTTTGCTATCAACCATTTGTTTAAAGAGTTTTGTGCCCGGGAGAAAAACCGGATCGGTAAATTTAATCTTTCGGGCCAATGCCTTTTGAATCAAAGTAAAATCACCGGTGGTCCTTCCAATAAGATTATCCCAGGTGATATTAAGCGGCCAGGCGTCTTTACCATCGGTCACCATTGGTATTATTCCATTATCTTGAAACTTTTTAGCGGTGGCGATTAACTCATCAATAGTAGTAGGTACTTTGACATTGCATTTTTCAAAAAGCGCCTTATTGTAATAAATAACCCAAAAGTCTACCGTAGTCGGTAAACCGTAAAGTTTTCCATTGTAACGGTTAGGTTCAAAAGTTCCGGGAATAAAGCCCAGCTTGGCAAATTCCTTCTCCGGCAACGGCAATAAATACCCGTTATTGGCCAAGGCGCCGGTCATAGCCGGGAAAGACCAATATTTAAAAACATCGGGAAGTTTGTTGGAAGCGGCATAGATCTGTACTTTTTGTTGCCAAGGTTGGTCTTGGTAACTTTCGGTAACAATCTCTACGTTGGGATATTTCTTCATAAATTCGGCATTAATTTTTTCGATAACCGCACCCCAAGTATTTTGGCGATCAGGTTGATTATCACCCATCCGTAAAATTATCTTTTTGGGTCCGGCAATTGTACTAGTAATAAACATAGTGAAAATAAGCGCTAAAACCAATGATATTACCAAAAAACGTTTCATCATTCTCCCCCTTTTATTTCGGAATTCAATTTTAAACGGCCGTTCTTAAGACTATTGTTACATATAATTTACTTAATTGAAAGGTGACTAATTTCATAAATGGTTCAAATTTTTCATGTCTTAAGGGAATTTTATAATTTCTTTAATTAAAATTTCCGATACAATATATAGTGAGCAGCCCAGATGTGGCTAGATAATAAGTTGAATTAAATTCATCAATTTCCTATTAACGGGCTGGTCGTAAGCTCCGCTTACTGCTCGCCTATGCTTCCTATCTGGCTTTAAAGATGTAATATTTAATCGGGAAATTTAATTCAACTTATATAGATACTTGCCAAAGGGAGTACTATATTAATGTCTTTCATAGGGTGGATTCATCAATTAAATCTAAAAAATAAAGTCCTTATTTTAGTAGCTTTAATTTTATTTCTAGCAATTTCCATAGTTGGCGTTTGCGCTTATTTTTTAGCCGCCAACCAGGTAATTGGAAAAGTTATTGAGACGCAATCGGGATTGGCTAGACAAGTTAGTGGTAATTTTGATTATATTTTCAACGATCTGAGTAATATTAGTTCCTTGATTATTTTTGACCGCTCTTTTCAAAAAGAAATCAAAGATAGGTCGGCTAAAAAAAATGAATTGAGTTATGATCTTCGTATTTTCCTGGACCGAATCTTAGCTACAAAAAGTTATATTAGTATGATCTCCGTGTATAGTTATAATGGACTGACTTATAGCGCCGGATCCAGTTATACCAGTAATCAAATTGTTCCTTTCGCCGATTTTAAAAAAAATCCCATATATCAAAAAGCTCTCAAATTAAATGGTGATATCGGGATAGAATATTTTAATAATAATCCGCCGATAGTGACTGATAATCGGAGACGCCGGATACTGATGTACCGGATAATTAAAGATATCAATCAATATCATAATTTGGGCATTTTATTATTCTGGATTGATGAGGAAAAAATCCGCTCTATTTATCGGGCCAACGTACCTAACGAAGGTAGTATTTTTATTGTAGATCAAAATGGCACAATTGTATCAAATTCCGAACCTGCCCATATTCAAGAACGGATTAACTCTGAACCTTACTACAAATCCTTGAATAATCAAACCGGTTCAGCTATTCTAAATATTCAACATCAAAAGATGCTTTTTACTTTCAGTACTTCTAAGGAGACCGGCTGGAAAATAGTAACTCTTACGCCGGCGGTTGTGTTTGCCGAGAAAATAAGATGGGTAGCGTTAATTATTATTGTTATGGGGGTTATCTCCTATCTGTTATTATTTTATTTATCTCTCTTTATCACTACTCGGATTACGGATCCTATAAAACAATTATCGGACTCCATTAAAAAAGTTCAAGAAGGGGACTTCTCCCAACAGGTTCATTTCACCAATAAAGATGAGATCGGTGAATTGGGCAACGGCTATAATGCAATGATTTCTTATATTAAAGATTTAATCGACCGGGTTTATAAACTGCAAATTCAAGAACGTGAGGCAGAGCTGAACGCATTACAAGCCCAGATTAATCCGCACTTTTTATATAACACATTGGATACTATCTTTTGGAAAGCGGAACGAAACAAGGTACCGGAAATCAGTGAAATGGTATTAGCCTTATCGCAGATTTTCAGGTTAAGTTTAAATAGGGGCAATGAGTTGGCAACGGTAGCCCAGGAACAAGAACTGATCGAGCAATACTTAAAATTGCAAAAAATACGTTTTAAAGGAAAACTAACCTATAATCTGGATTTTGACTCAATAATTTTGGATAAACGGATACCAAAGCTAATTATTCAACCTTTTGTAGAAAATGCTATTATCCATGGGATCGAAAGCTTGGAAACCGGTGGAAATCTTCAAATTACCGGTAGATTGGTACAAGAACGGATGGTTTTCCAGATTACCGATAATGGAGTCGGGATGGATGAAGATAAAATCAGTGATATTATAACCCGAAATAACAATAATCACAGTAATCCGGTCAAAGTCTCCGGTGGCTATGCCATTAAAAATGTACTGGAAAGATTGGAACTATATTATAGCTCAAATCATGAATTAACGTTTGTGAGTAGTCCCGGTAAGGGGACCATCATAACTATCAATATTCCTGCCGTAATAAAGGAGTAGACATGTTTAACCGAGTTTTGAAGATATTAATCGTGGATGATGAAACCGAAATACGTGAAGGTATTTTGAATTCAATATCATGGGAAAAACATGGTTTTGCTGTCGCCGGTTTAGCTGACAACGGTCGGGAAGCGCTCCGGATAATCAATGAGGAAAAACCGGACTTAATGTTACTGGATATAAGAATGCCGGTTATGAACGGTTTGGAAGTATTGGAGAAACTGGCCGAAGAAGGATTATCATTAAAGGTAATTATCTTAAGCGGCTACGATGATTTCAACTATTGTCAACAAGCCCTCCGTTTCGGAGCTTCGGATTATTTATTAAAACCTTGCCACCCAAATAAAATCTTAGAAGTCCTAATAAAATTAAAAGAACAAATCGCCACCGAGGAAGAACAGGCAGATCAATGGGACTTTTTATTGCAAAAGTTTCAAGAAAACCTGCCAATCCTTCGTGAAAATTTATTAATGAGTTTATTTTCCAACAAACCACTTGATAACAAGTCTGCCCTGGTACGCTGGAACTTGTATCAGATGGGAATAAACCCTAATAATATGGGGTTAGCTCTGGTAAAAATCGATCATCAAGACAAATTGGCGTCCTGTTCACTAAAAGAATTAGAATTAAACAAGCTTTCGCTGTTCCAGCAGATCGAAGCAGCTATGAAAAAAAATCCTGCTTTAAAGTCAGTCATCAATTTTTTTTATGATAAAATAGTGATTCTATGGAATATTGAGGAGGAGACTTCTGATATTTTCTCCCTCCGAATGGAACAACTACGCCAAATAGTTGCCAATAATATGTCTTTCACTATAACAATCGGTCTGGGGGAACCGGCAGCCAATCTAACCGAATTGCATAATGCTTTAGACTCAGCGTTATTTGCGCTTGAACATGGTTTTTGGGAGGGATACAACCGGATAATAAATTATCACGAGATAAACGAGGATAATTTTAATCAAAATCAAGATTTAGTACAAGAAGAAAATCTGATTGTCCATTGTATTCGAACCAATGACCCTGAAAAACTGGAATCCGCTTTGCAATCTTTTTTTGCCAACTTGACCATCCCCGGAAAAAACTCAAAAGAATACCTTCAAAAGATGATTACCGCGCTTATCTGTTCAGTTTATCATGTCTGTTTGGAACGGGGTATTAATACCGATAGTTTTTTCGGACCAAACCTGGCTATCCTGGACGAACTTCCTCGGATCGAAACCTTACAAGAACTGCATGAAAGGATTTTATTGTGTTTTAAACAAATAATCGAATTGCATCCGCTGCAAAAGACCCAGTGGAAAATAGTCAGTCAAGCCGTTACCTACATTGAAGAACATTATGCCGAGGATTTAAATTTGGAGAATATTGCTAACGTAGTTTTTGTATCACCCGGATACTTAAGTACCATTTTCAAACAGGTATTACAGAAGAATTTCGTGGATTATCTGACTGAAGTTAGGATCGAAAAAGCCAAGGAGTTATTGAAGAATTATCATTTGAAAATTTATGAGATCTCGGTTTTAGTCGGATATAAAGATGAAAAATACTTCAGCCAGATCTTTAAAAAGGGCTCCGGAATGACTCCTAATCAATACCGGGATACGATTAAAGATGGGTAAAAAAATAAAGCTATGTCTTTAAAAATATTTGAAATATTTGATTTATAATTTCTTTTCTCTGTGTCTCAGTGCCTCTGTGGCTATTTTATATATGCTACAGAGCCACTTAGTTAATGGAATTCGTGGTTCAACCATTACTGATAACAGAGCGAAAATTAAAATCGAAAGTTGTATGATAAAATAACTGCCTCTATATAAGCCTAATAAACAAATTTAAAGGAATGGAACCGAGTCCATCCCTAAAATATTTCCTACTCTTCCATCCCCACCTTATTCCTCAAAACCCCGATCCCCTCAACCTCTACTTCAATAACATCCCCGGCCTTAAGAAATACCGGCGGCTGCCGATTATACCCGACCCCTTCCGGTGTCCCGGTCATTATAACCGTCCCCGGCAATAAAGTCATATTTTGGGAACAATAACTAATCAAATATGGCACATCAAAAATCAAATCCTTAGTATTCCCATCCTGTATGACCTTACCGTTCAACCGGCGCTAATAACTTAACTTGATTAATGGAAAATTCTTTATCAGTTTTTCCCATTCACCAAAGATATCACCGGCTATTACCCGTACTTTCTCCGCCTCCAAAATTCCATAACTGATATTGTCTTGATACATAAATCTAACTAGTTTCATCGGACCACCAACTTAGGTGTTTTTATTCTCAATTCTCCATTCTCAATTTTCAATTTTACTTCTTCTCTCCCATGAAATACTTAAACAATTCAATCGGTATCGGGAAAAGAATTGTCGAGTTTTGCTCCACCGAAATCTCGGTTAAAGTTTGCAGATAGCGTAGTTGAATTGATGCCGGCTGTTCTTGGAGCACCCTGGCTGCTTCCGCCAACTTCTCCGAAGCCTGCAATTCACCATCGGCGGAAATGATTTTAGCCCGTCGTTCCCTTTCCGCCTCCGCCTGTCTGGCAATAGCCCTCTTCATCGTTTCAGCTAACTCGATCGCTTTAACCTCTACACCAGTTACTTTGACACCCCAAGGATCAGTCGCGTCATCCAATAGAGTTTTTAATATATCATTCAACTCGGTCCGTTTAGCCAACATCTCATCCAGTTCATGTTGGCCAAGAACTGAACGAAGAATAGTCTGGGCCAACAAAGAAGTACTTCTTACATGATCGGCTACTTTAATTACTGACGAGACCGGATCAAAAACGTTGAAATAAACAACGGCATCCACCATAATGGTTACATTATCCCTGGTGATGACCTCTTGCTTCGGAACATCAATGGTAAAAGTCCGTAAGTCGATAATCCTTACAAAATCAATCCCCATCGGAAAGACCAGGTTAACACCGGGCTTTAATACTCCTACCTGTCGCCCAAACCTGAACAAAACACCACGCTCATATTCGGTAACAATCCGTAACATACCCGGCAGAAATAAAAGAGGCAAGATAAACCATAAGAGTCCCAACATGTAAGAATTGTAATAGAGAAAAATGTTTTGAATCCCCACCCAAATTAGCCCGGAGACTACTAAAAACCAAGATATAGTCTTCGCCTTAGTCGCTAAAGCCAATCCCAACCAAACCAGCCACCAGATACCAAAGATTACCCAACCGAGGTATATGAGATTTAACAACCAATCCATTGAAACCCCTCCCTTTATTATTGTAACTTAACTTTGTTTAAAGTCTGAAGTCCAAAGTCAGAAGTCTAAAGTATAAAGAAAACGAAGATTTTAACTTTTGACTTTCGACTTTTGACATTTGACTATATACAGAAATAAATAGCAACTTTTAGATTACCCAATTATTTTGCCCACTTAAAGTACAAAACAGCCAAAAACCAACCAATAATATTATTACCCAGATAATAACCCGGGACCATTCCCAATACTTATCCTTAATCAGCAGATTAGCACCGAAGAGAACAATTAAAACCGGCCAATAATTGGCGGCCAGCTCCAAATAGAAACTACAAAAGTTAACCGGCAACATATTACTGTTTTTTAAAAGCAATAGAATACCAAAAGCAATCAATAATACAGCTACAGCAATTTTATTCATCCAAAAAACTCCTCCCGGTCGATATGATAACTTTTAACCTCATTTCCTTTATAAACAAATAGGATTATTTTTTTGTGTAGTATAGGTTCCTCAAGCGGCGTGGCGGCAACCTCCTCCGGATCACAATCAAACTCCTCAAATTTCACTCTCCGTTGAATATCACGAATAGGCATTTCAGCTAATTCCGGAATAAATTGATTACGGTGATCCGGGTTCTGCCAAAAACGGTAGCCCCGGTTATGCAACTCTGGGTTAGATACTCCAGCCCATTCCGGCAGCTCGACTAGACGTTCATTCTTTAATAGATCATATTTTAGCAAATTCCTTAATACCAAGGGATCTTTCCCTAACGCCTGATAATATTGAAGCAAATAGCCATAAAGGTCTTTAACTTTATGGGAGATCTGATCAAAACCATGTTTTTTCCACCAACCGGCATATCCTTCGAATAATTGAAAAGCGGTGGGAAACTGTGGTATTAAATATTGAAAAGATAATTCAAAACGGCCTGAATTATAATAACGTTCCAGTAAATCTTCGATAGTCTTGAGTTTTAAAAGTCCCTCATAGGAGATCCAATTGTTAGATAATACTTCATAGGGAGGTTCCTTGGTAAAAATATATCCATATTCAGCTGCTTTATTACGCAAACCGGAACCTTTTAGTAGTTTTAAAAAACCCAGTTGCAACCGGTTCGGTTTCAGCAACAGATTATCGTTAAAACTTTTGGCAAATGTCTGGTAATCCTCGCCTGGTAATCCGGCGATCAGATCCAAATGGATAAAAACCCGGCTGGATCGGCGGACTTTCTTTACCTGCTCGCCCAGTTTAGCAAAATTCATTTTCCTCTGGATCAATTTTAATGTTTCCGGATGGGTACTCTGGACCCCAATTTCAAACTGGAACATCCCGGTAGGAGCTTGAGCCAAGATTTCAACTGATTCATCATCGATCAAGTCACCGACAATCTCAAAATGAAAATTAGTCTTTCCGGGATGGGCCAGCAAAAACCGCCAAATCTCTTTAGCAAAACCAGGGTTGCAATTAAAGGAACGGTCGACAAATTTGACCTGGAGAACCTCCGCCTCAATAAACCGTAGTAAATCCCTTTTTACTTGTTCCAAGGGGAAAAACCTTACTCCATGTTCATTGGCTGAGAGGCAATATTGGCAAGAATAAGGACAGCCTCTCGAAGCTTCATAATAAACTAATTTTTGTCTAAAAGGAGTCAGGTCTTCCGGATAAGGAAACGGTAATAAAGTTAAATCTTTCATGGAAGAACGGGGATTATTAACGACAACCCTCATATCATTACGATAAACTAAACCGTCAATCCTGCTCCAATCCGGAGAATCCTTTTTAAATTCGCCCAACCATTCTTTAAAAGTAACTTCCCCTTCTCCAACGATGATGAAATCAATCTCCGGATTTTCAGTTAATATCTTCTCCGGCTCGGCGGATACCTCGGTCCCACCCAAAATAATCACCGTTTCAGGGCGCAAGACCTTCAAACGTTTACTAATAATTAGTATTTGCTCAATATTCCATATATTACATGAAAATGCTACAACATCCGCCTCTTCCAGATAAATCTCACCACAAACCCATGATAATTCTTGATTAATATTATATTCGGTAAATTTCAACTCCGGAAAATCTGTCCGGCAAAACTGGTAAAGATACCAGAGCGCCAGTGAAGTATGGACATATTTAGCATTTAAAGTAGTAAGTAATATTTTCATCTTTTTAAGCAGGCATGATAAATTTTAACAACTTATTATTGGTATGGTTCGTTAAGCTTTCATAATGATCCCCAACAACTGTCGCCTATCGCCTCTAGCCTTTCGCCTTAATATATAATTATCCTCAAAAAGTTTGTTTTTTGAGCAAACTTTTATTCATAGAGCCGCATAGCGTAAGCGTTTTGCGGCAACTTTTCGAGGTATAATTTTCCTTGATTTATCGCAGCGACATTTATCTTCTTTGATTGCAGCTTCGCTGCGATATGGATATTATTTACCGTTAACTTATAAAATCCTGCATGTTTTTTCGGAAGTCCAATTTTTTACCTTTTATTAAAAATAAGTTGGCAGGTTTTTAATTTATTAAGTCGAAGTCTAAGAGCGGAATCGAGGCGTTATAAATGTTTATTGACTGTCATATGCATGCTTTTGCCGATAAGATCGCCGATAAAGCGGTAGAGCAATTAATTAATTATTACAAAATTTCTACCGAATTCGGGGGACGTTTAGATGATGTATTAAAAGCCGCTAAAGAGGTGGATTTGGATGGTTTAATACTTCTAGTGGCCGCCACCAAACCGGAACAAGTTAAACCGGCTAATGATTGGATACTCTCGCTGCGCTCCCAAGCAATGCAAACTAAAAAAGACTCTATCTCCAGCCCCAAAATTGTCCATTTTGGAACATTCCACCCCAATGATCCTAACTGGCAGGCAGAGATACGGAGATTAAAAGATGCCGGTATTATGGGGATAAAATTACATCCGGAGTTTCAAGGCATTGATCTGGTAGACCCCCGTTTAAATAATTTTTTTGAAGAAGTCCAATCCGATTTTGTATTATTAATTCATGTTGGCGACCAGGTTGTCAGCCCTAATAATTTAAGTACTCCCACCAAGATCGCTAATATTCTCAATAATTTCCCAAAGATAAAAATTATTGCCGCTCACCTTGGCGGGTATTGTTTCTGGGAAGAAGTCTATGAAGTCCTGGCCGGACGGGAAGTTTATTTTGATACTTCCAGCGCCATGCGTTTTATAGATGAAGATATGGCTCGCAAGATAATTTCCAAACACGGAACCGAAAAAATCCTTTTCGGCAGTGATTTCCCACTTTGTTCACCAAAACAAGAACTGGAAGTCCTAGATCGCCTGAAATGGCTAACTCAAACCGAAAAAGACAACATCCTAGGCCAAAACTGCGCTAGATTGTTGCCGGAATTTAAATCCAATTAATCCCGCTAATCCTGTCTATTAAAACATTTTTTAAACACGGATTTACACGGATTAGCCGGATTCAAATAAGCTTCGCTATTAAAAAATTAATGAAGTTAATTTATAAAAATCCAATAAATCCGTGTTAATCCCGTCTAATAAAAAATCTTTTAGACACAGATTTACACGGATAAAAACGGACTTCTAAAAAACCAACTTCAAAGACCCTAACCTTCTTTTCATCTCATCAATAATCAATTTCTCTTCCGTTTCGGAGCCGGCTTCGAAGGTCACTGAAAATCGTAGCCAAGCACCGCCCTCATCCCAAGGTATAACCGATATCAATGCTTTTTCGATAAAATACTGAGCTGCTTTGGTTGCATTCTCGAAAGTCACATTTCCAGCCCCTTTGGGCGCTTTTACGTAGCAATAGAATGTTCCCTTAGGCTTCTTAGCCTGAAATCCTAATTCATTCAAAGCCTCCACCAACATATCAAACCTTCGCGAGTATTTACGGCATATTTCTTCAGTTATCTCAGGGTGGTTCATGGCATATATCCCCGCTTTTTGAATTGCCCGGAACTGCCCGGAGTCGGTATTATCCTTAACCATTCCATATGCTTTGATAACTTTTTCATTACCAGCCATAAAAGCCATCCGCCAACCAGTCATGTTAAAAGCTTTGGAAAGGGAATGGATTTCCACTCCCACTTCCATTGCACCTTCGACTGAAAGAAAACTTAGCGGTTTTACACCATCATAGGTTAGCGCGCCATATGCGGCATCGGAAACCACTACAATATTATTATCCTTAGCGAACTTAACCACCTTTTGATAAAAATCCTTGGTAGCAATCTGCCCGGTAGGGTTATTTGGATAGTTGATATAAAGCAATTTAGCTCTTTTTAAGACTGGAACAGGTATATCCGTAAAATCGGGATAAAAATTGTTTGCTTCGGTTAACGGCAGATTATAAACTTCGCCTCCAAAATATCTAGTCCAAGTAGCAATTACCGGGTAGCCCGGTACGGTTGTCAGCGTAATATCACCGGGATTGATAAAAATGGCGGGTACCATGGCTAAAATTGGTTTGGAGCCGATACCGTGTAATATATTTTTACTCGGGTCAACTTTAATCCCATAGACTTTGCTTAAATATCCGGCTGCCGCCTCATAAAACTCCGGGATCCCATTATCGGAATAGAATCTATTCTCCGCTTTTCCGGCTTCTTCCGATAATACCTCTACTATCCCAGCTTCTGCCGGCATATCCGGTTCACCAACCCCCATATCGATTAAAGGAATACTTGGATTCAGCCGCTTAGCTCCAGCTTTAGCCTCTTTAATAACGGCAAATTTGTATACGCCGGTGTCTTTTCCAAAGTCTACACCGCCAAGCCGGTCGGCAATTTTATCTATAACAAAATCCATTACATTTCACCTACCGATAAAATAAAAATAAATATTACCACAGAGACACGGAGGGCACAGGGGATACAAAGAGTAATACTTATAAAAAATTCTCCATTAGGCCTTCCAAGGTATCTCTTTTTCTAATTAATTTATCTGTTCCATCGGCTGTAATTAATACTTCAGCCGGTTTTAACCGCAAGTTGTAATTTGAAGACATCGAATAACCATAAGCGCCGGTATCCAAAACAGCTAATAGATCTCCCTCTTTTAAAGAAGGGAGTTTTCTATTCTTGGCCAGGATATCGCCGGTCTCGCAGATGTTACCGACAACAGTCGCTATTTCTTGGTTTTCATCATTTATAAGCAATCCATCTCGAAATGCAATTATCTCATGATATGAGTCATACAATACCGGACGCATTAAGACATTAAACCCAAGGTCGGTCCCGATATATTTCGTTAATCCATTTTGTTTAATCGAGTGCACTCTTCCCAGCAGTCGACCGCTCTCAGCAACTATATATCTCCCTGGTTCAATCTTTATCTTAACTTCCCTGTCATAGCACTTTTGCCAATCAATCAATAGCGGGTGAATTAGATCCGTTAAACCTTTTAAATCCAGCCTTTTATCATTTCGGAGCTTATGATAGGGTATTCCAAATCCACCACCGAAATCAATAAACTCCAAATCCGAAAATTCGGAGGCTATTTCCAGCAAAGCTTTGACTCCTTCAATATATGGTTTTTTACTAAGAAATAACGAACCGATATGCTGATTGACTCCGGTAATTTGGAGCGAATACGTCCCGGCGATTTTTTTGACCTCCGTAACTAAATTTGCATTAATGCCAAATTTAGTATTATCACCACCGGTAATTACTTTTTGATGATGACCGGACCCGATCCCGGGATTAAACCTAACCGATACCTTACCGCCAGGATTGATTTGACCATAAGTTTCCAACTGCGACAAAGAGTCCACACTTACCGTTATACCATTATCAACCGCATATTCCATTTCAGACGCTGCGACATTATTCCCTATGAATAAAATCTGCGACGGCTTAAACCCAGCTTTCAACAATAAATAAATCTCGCCGGGAGAGACTGCATCCGCATCCAGCCCTTCATCCCGGATAACCTTCAGCAAACTCAGGTTTGAATTAGCTTTAATTGAGTAGTTCACTCCAAACCATGATTCAGGAAGAAGGCTTTTCATCTCCCGGCAGCATTTTCGAAGTACTTCCTCATTGTATACATATAGAGGTGTCCCATATTTATGGACCAGTTCTTCCGGGTTGGATTCTCCCCAAAAATGATTGTCAAATGATTTAATCATTACATCATACACTCCATTTATATTATGTCTGCTTTAATTCCGCTAATGTTATTTCATTCTTCAAAGAATCTTTGATCAAATCAACTAAAGGTTGGTTTTTGGAAAAAAGGCAACTGTCATAATCATTGCCGGATATTTCTCCGGTAAGTACATAAGAAGAGTCGGCAATCAACCGGACTTGTCCGGGGTTTTTGCTTATTTGGTGTACCAGCACCCCAGGGAGAGATATATCTCCGGAAATGATCGCTACTACCTTCAATCCCCTTTCGGAGGCTTTTATTAAATCATCTTTAATATAAGAAAGTTGAATTTCAGAAATAGATATATAAACTCTTTCTTTAGCCTCTTTAATGATATTCTTCATCTTATTGATAATATGCCGAAATCCGGTAATGGTGATATACGGTTCGGAGGGAATGCGGGCAACCGGAGCGTTGCGTTTGATCTCTTCAACTACATCTTGGAGATGATTAGTTACATTAACGCAATACTCATTAACCGGAACTGCAATATAATGCTGCACCGAACCCTCGACAATATACGCTCCCCCTTTATCTACCAACCCGGCTAGAGCTTGATAAGCATTAGCTCTAGGAATTCCGGTAATTTTGGCCGCTTCATATCCGGTAAGTTCCCCTTCACGGCAAAGGGCTATATAAAGCTCAGATTCGTGCCTGGTTAGTCCGGTTTTCATTAGGTTTTCAATTAAAGCCATTTTGCACCTCAAAAATAGTAGCATTATTTACTACTACTATTTTATCATTTTTAGTATTTTTGTCAATAAAAATTAAAACACCTGAAGACAAAAATCCAGGTGCTACTTACTCATTCCTCCGACGCTTTAAAATTATATATCGGTTTGATAATCTTATTAATCTCCACCGAATCCCGAATATTCTCTATTATCTCACCCATCGGCTTATAGGCTGAAGGAGCCTCATCAAGCGTATCCCTTGACAAAGAAGTGGTATAGATCCCATCCATCGATTTCTTAAACTCCGCCATCGAGAGACTCTTTTTCGCTTGTCGGCGGCTCATTAACCGCCCGGCTCCGTGCGGCGCCGAATGATTCCAGTCGACATTTCCTTTCCCGGTGGCAATAATACTTCCGTCGCGCATATTAATGGGAATAATAACGACTTCGTTCTTTTTGGCCGAGATCGCTCCTTTGCGGAGTATCATCTCATCAAGGTCAATATAGTTATGTATTGTTGTAAAGCTATCAATTACCGAGAAACCCATTTCGGAGATGATAACATTAGCGATGGCTTTCCGGTTAAACTCAGCAAACTTCTGGGCAATGCGCATATCATGTAAATAAGCTTGAAACAAATCTCCTTCAACATAAGCCAAGGCCGGATTAATAGTTTGTTTCTGCTTTTCAATCTCGGTCTGGATCTCATTCCGGCGGCCCTGAGCTTTTAATTCTTCAATAATCTTTTCATTATTGCCCTTCACAATACCGGCAATAGCCTGTTTTTGATAATATTCCGCGATTTGTTTCCCTAAGTAACGGCTACCGGAATGAATTACTACATACAAATTATTATCTTCGTCTTTATTCATTTCAATAAAGTGATTGCCGCCGCCCAGGGTCCCAATGCTTAATTCGGCCCGATTCAAGTTCAGATGCTGCTTGCTTTTTAAGCCGTCAAGCTCGACAAAACGGTTATATTCATGCGGAGAATTCCGGACCTCAAACCCGCTGGGCACCAGCCGCCGGATAACTTGGTCCAATTTGGCGAAATCAACTTTAGTCTTTTGTATCATACTTACAAACATGCCGCATCCGATATCAACTCCAACTAAATTCGGGACTATTTTATCCTTGATCGTCATGGTCGTTCCAATAGTACATCCCGCCCCGGCATGAGTATCGGGCATAATACGGATTAGGCTGTCTCTAACAAATTCCTGATTGCATAACTCCTTGATTTGTTGATAGGCTATATCTTCTACATTGTCGGTGAAAACTACCGCTTCGTTAAATTGGCCTTTTATTCTTTTCATAGGTACCTCCTAACTGAGAGAATTGCATAATTCATTAAAACAACATTTTAATACAACATATTGATAGATATATCTGGGCAACTCACTATATGTTGTATCAAAATCAAAATTGACGACAATATGCAATTCTCTTAACTCCATACTTCTTCTAATACATCCCTAAAAATTCCGTCCAATACCTTCAAGTCTTCAACCGAAGACTTTTCAACCGATTGAATATATTCATTGATATTAATAATCTCTTGCTCTAAAAAATCATTAATGACTTGGATACACGGTTCCAAATCAAATTCATCACCGGACTTTTTCCGGATAAGCAGCTTTTCGATCTCCCGCTTTAATGGACTGTCGCAAAGCATAGCATTAACTAATAATTCAAATTCCATCGGCGGCATGGTGTTGTTTTGTTTAATCCATAAGCAAGCTAAAACCGGGCGTAAAACATAGAAATATTTCTTAACCTTCACAAACTCTCCTTGCAAATACTCCCGAAAATTTCCTTTAGCCATACTTAAGTAATGATACATACATGAACGGGGTGAAAAAGTTAACGGACTTAAATCTCTTATTTTTTTGACAAATGAGTACTTTTCCCAATATACAATCGGAGATTGAATCCATTCCAACAAAGGCGGATTGGACTTACGAAACAGTTTTAAAGCCTTCCTGATATCCCAACCGTTAATATCCAATAAATCATTAATCGGTCGTTCAATCACGTCACGTTTATCGGTAATGGATAAGTACCAGTCCAACGGATGAATATAAATAAACCTTACATCGTAATCGCTGTCTTTGGACGGGAAACCCCAAGCCCGGCTTCCGGATTCACAAGCATAGAGAATTCGGGCATTTTCTTGCTCTTCAATGGCTGTTAGTTCATTAATAATCCTTTCTCTCACTTTTAAACCTTCCTTCTATATAGAATGAAGAATTTTTTTCCTCAGCATTTGCATTCTTAAAACCAAATGCAAATGGCAATAAATTGGTATTTACTTCATTCTATTACATCTGTAATAAGTTGAATTAAATACATTACTCAAATCATCACGACCGGCTTTAGGGATGAAAGTGTTTAAATGTATATAATAAATTTAATTCAACTTATATAACTCCATTTCCACAATTGCCAATAAATCTTCTTTATTATTCAACCCAGGGTCATCAATAACTTTTTCCATCAAATAAGCTAAGATTTGACCCATAACTTTTCCCGGCTTAATTCCAATAGCCTTTAAATCATCGCCATTAATAGCTAAATCCCGAGGGTTGATTGGTTCCTTATCTTGTAGAATCACCAGGACTTCATCTTTAACCCTCTTTAAGTCGGCAACATCCTCCATCGTTTCCGGCCTTTTCACATCAGCTATTTGCAGTTCCAAAAGTTCATTGATGTTTTCAATGCCAACCCGGTTAATAAGCCGTTTGATGGTACTCCTTTTCGTAGTTGTAAGTTTACTCATATGTTCTTTAATAAGTAATAAAACCTGCCGGATCTTTTTATTATCAAACTTCAGCCGGTTTAAAATCTCCTTTGCTAAAGCACAACTTTTCAAGTTATGTCCATAAAAATGGCCAATTCCTTTTTCATCGATACTAAAGGATAATGGTTTCCCAATGTCATGCAAAAGAGCAGCCCAACGAATCTTCAAATTTAGAGGAGTATTATGGACTACGGTCAAGATATGCCCAAATACATCCTGGGAATGATATGGGTTATGTTGCTCAAAACCATAGCATTGTTCAAGCTCCGGCAAGACCAATTTCAATAAACCCATTTGATGTAATAATTGAAAACCATAGTCAGGACGATCACTTAATAAAATTTTATTGAATTCATCCCGGATTCTTTCCGGCGATACATTAATGATCAACGATACATTACGTTTGATTGCTTCAAGTGTATTTGTCTCAATTTCAAACCCCAACCGGCAAGAAAATCTGACGGCGCGAATCATCCGGAGAGGATCTTCCCGGAAACGGGCGTCCGGATCTTCAACTGCCCGAATGATACTATTCTCAAGATCCGCTTGACCTCCAACATAATCTACTACTTGAGTCCCATCAGAAAGTAGGGCATTAATAGTAAAATCCCGTTTTAAAACATCTTCGGATACTTTTGTTCCATAAGTAATTTCACTGGCCCTATGTCCATCCGGATTAAGTACTGATTGCCGAAATGTCGTCACTTCAACTGAAAATTTACCGGATAACACGTTAACAGTCCCATATTTAATCCCCGTTTCGATAACCTTGGGAAAAAGTTTTTTGACCTGAACCGGATGAGCTATGGTGCAAATGTCATAATCCTTTGGCTGTTTGTTAAGGAACAAATCGCGGACACAGCCCCCAACCAGGAATGATTGGTAATTATTTGATTGAAGTATTGTCAAAATGCTTAGAACTTCTTTAGGTATTTGGGTATGGTCTATTGCTATCACACCTTTAAAATATAAATATCCCTCATTTATCAAGCATTATCAAAACATCTGAAATAATCGTCTACAATTTTAGTGATTTCCGGCCTAGTTTTATCATCATTAACCAAAAAGTTAATAAAAAAATCTTCAATTTCCTGTGTTTTTATCGTAGCTAAATATTTGTAAGCTTCTCTCCAAATAGCAGTCCATTTTAATGAAGATGCAATTCGTTTTGCAACATCTTTAGCGCGTGGATCTCTTAAGGCACTTAAGGCCAATATTATGTTTAATAGATTATCTTCTTGATTAGAGTCAGATGATTGAAGTAAATCTTCTATACGTTCGTTATTCAAATCTCCTGCCTTTTGTATTGCTTCTATCCCTGAAATAGTTGGAAATTGATTTGCAGATTCATCCCATTCCTTTGGAACTTCTTTATACCAATTATCTGAAATCATATTTAATAATGGACTCATTTGAATTTGTGTAAGTTGTTCATACCTAATGTTTGAACATACCTTTTCCGTAATAGTTTTTGATAATGTTTGGATATCAAGGTCATATCCCGGAAATATTATTTTCTCCGGTTGTTTATTCCGCCCATACCTAACCCCCTCGGGAGGTATAATAGTTAAACAGCTTAAAGGTACTCCCTCTAATAAAGCTGCTGTTGCTCTATGATGACCGTCTATCAATGCGCTCATATACCCACCCATGTAATAGGCAATACCACCAACAAATTCTCCCCGTCGAATTTTACTACGATAAAAATTAACTCTTGTATAGTCAAGTTTATCTAAAGTTTGGGTTGGAATCAAAAATGTTGGAGCATCCTTTCTAATCCAAGAATAAGATAATGCCTTATACTCTTTTTTTATATTTGACATTCTCCAAAAGAAATTCCCTTCTCCATCACTAGGGTAATGAGGTATATATGATATAAGGTACAAATCCGATTTCAATAATTTTAATATAGTATTAATATTATCAAGCAACTTTTCAGTTGTTAAATCAAGCTCAAGAGAAGTAACCGATTTAATAGATTCAATAGTTAATTTATCCACATTTTCAATACCATAACCGGCAGTCAAAAATTGTTCACAAGTTGGACATCCATAAGATTGCCATTTAAGCAAGGGAATGTCATTTAAAAGTAAAAAAGATATAGATTCTTTATTCTCAATACCGTGTACCCATTTTAATAAACCTTTCCCATTGGGAACCCAAATTAAAACCCCACTTTTGCCCCAAAGTAATTCATTAGACGAGATATATC
Organism: Bacillota bacterium; assembly: GCA_023435225.1. Taxonomy (GTDB): domain Bacteria; phylum Bacillota; class UBA4882; order UBA8346; family UBA8346; genus UBA8346. The sequence continues at coordinate 91,417 of JAEYRX010000080.1, read as the reverse complement.
TAACAATTATCGGTTGTTCCGACAATTTATATATTGGATTATTTTTGCACTTCCAATTAAACAACTTCATTTCAGGCTACTCCTTTTAACTTATTGTAACTACAATATATAAGGATTAGTCGCAAGGCAGCTTGCGACTAATTATATCTATACTTCTTTCTTCACAGCCTCCACCATCGACCCGTAGCCGTTGGTGGCAAACGAAATATACTGTAATACCTGGTCCGACCAACCGTAAATATAATGGCTTAACGGATCGGACTGTGGGATCATTCCCGACCGGTAAGGCGCCAAATCAATAACAAACGTCTTGGTATCGGCATTGATCTTCTTCCTATAGTTTACCAGTTCATTGTAGAATGGGCTACCAGTATTTTGCTGCTCATCGGTGATAATGATTATATTGTCTACTTTTTCCTTCAAAGCCCGGACCGGCGCTCCAGATACCAAACCTGCTTGAAAAGTTAATTGTGAGGAAAAAAGTGAAAAGGAACTATTTACGGCGCGTCTGCCAATTCCGCCACGTATCACCCGTATAATAACGGTTTTCAATACGGCGGGATTTGAACCCGCACACCACTAAGCACCGGCTCCAAAAGCGAAGTAACCCCTTCTGCGCCTCACAAAAATATCTAAAAATGAAAAACCTCCCGTTTCAGGGAGGTTACCATATCTATATTGCTTCGGCCTATCTAATTGTTACTATTGATACATATTATATAAATGCATATCACGGTAACAACACCAGGGCATAAGACGACCGGCAACCTGGGATATGGTTTTCCATCCCGTAGAATTATTTTGTTTTGTTTTAAGTTGATCGCGATAATAGCCGGTCATAATAAACCTCCAAAAAGTTAGTCTTTAACAGAGTGAGGAAAAAATTTAGGACGTACATGGTGCTCTATCCAACTGAGCTACGGACTATTGTCCGACGGGATTCGAACCCGCGACCCCCCGATTAACAGTCGAAGTAACGCCCCAAGCGCCTCACTCATATTCTTAATTTTGTATACAGTATACACCATATGGAAGGAACTGGTGTCAATAGCAATTTTTAATTTTATTAATAGCCTTTGAATTTCCTATTATTCTCCAATAACTTTCAATCCTTTATTACTGTTACTAATACTTCCCTTTCACTCCTCGGCCCGTCAAACTCGCACAGAAAAATATTCTGCCAAGTAGACAAACCCAGCTTCTCGTCTATTATCGGAATAGTTTCGCTTGGCCCGATAATCCCTGCTTTTAAATGGGAGTCTCCGTTATCATCCTGGGCGTCATGCTCCCATACTCCATGCGGTATCAGTTTCCGCAACAAAGTAATCACATCCGTTTGGACACTATCATCCCAGTTCTCCTGGATCATTATCGCCGCCGTAGCGCCCCGGACATAGACATTGACCAGGCCGTTTTTAACTCCTTTAGCGGCAATAATTTTCGATACTTCTTTAGTAATATCATATAAGCCCTCATGGGAAGAGGTTTTTATTTTAATCAATTCTTGCATTGGCCATTTGGTTCTCCTTTTTTAACCTTAAATCTCCGTAATTGGAATCGCAGTTACTTTATCCTCAATAAATTGCGCTTTATCCGCCAGACAAAGCACCGCCCCGGGTCCCCGTTGCAGATTCAAACGATCAAGCGCTTGAAACCCTTTCGCCCATATTCTCTTAATACTGGCGGCGCTTTTTATTTCAATCGGATATAGAATATTATCCTTGTCTATCAATAAATCAATTTCCACGCCGTCTTTATCCCGGTAATAATACATGGGAATTTCTAAAGCTTGAAACCACCAGCTTTTTAATATTTCCGTAACCACATAAGTTTCCACGAATGCTCCATTCATGGCGCCATTTCTTAATGTTCTCGGAGAGCTCCAACCGGTAAGAAAAGCGCAAAGACCAGTGTCTAAAAAGTATAATTTCGGGGTTTTAATTAATCTTTTCGTAATATTGGTATGATAAGAAGGCAAAAGGATTACTTGAAAACTGGCAATTAAGATTGAAAGCCAATTTTTTGCGGTCATTACACTGATATCCACATCTCTTGCCAGCTCTGAATAGTTAAGCATTTGCCCGGTCCTAGCGGCACAAGCTCTGACAAACCTGGTAAACTGCTCTATATCTCCAACTTGAGTTAAATCCCGGACATCTCTCTGGAGATATGTCTGGAGAAAAGAATTATAGAAAACCGGTACCTCTACGTTAGGGTCAGTAATTAACTTCGGAAATGATCCTCGCCAAACTGTTTCATAGAAACTATCAATATCCATGTTTATTGGATTTTGTGATTTGTGATTTTCCGAAGGTAAAAACGGTTGAGCGCCGGTAATATTCCTTTTCTTCTCCCGTTGGGAAAAACCTAATAACTTTAGAATGGCGACCCTTCCGGCCAATGTTTCGGAAATACCTTGCATCATCTGATATTGTTGTGACCCCGTCAACCAATATAAACCATTTTTTTGCTCCTTATCCACATTAATTTTAATATAAGAAAACAACTCCGGAGCATATTGAATTTCATCAATCAAAACCGGTGGTTTAAACTGTTTTAAAAAAAGGACCGGATCTTCCCGAGCTAGTTCCCGCAAAGAAAGATCGTCCAAACTGGCATACGCTCTCTCTTCTCCGCAAAGATGGTGCAGCAAAGTGGTCTTGCCCACCTGCCTTGGCCCGGTTAATAATAAAACCGGAAACTGTTTGGAGATTTCAAGGATTCTTTTTTCAAGCACTCGTTTATAATATTGCATTATCTTTTCTCGCTTTTTCGACTAATTTATATTCAAATTATAAATTAGTCGAAAAAATAATGCAAGATTTATTTCCTAATTTTTGACTATTATCACCGATTTCCAAAAAATCTTGCCTGCTGAAGATAGCAGCATGAAAGAAACACCTGTTCAAGGCCTATAGCGCCTGCTTCTGAAATAAAATATAAGCAACCATTAGATAGATAACAATAATCATAATCGAATCAACGCCTACCCCGGCATACTGTTTTTTAGACCGGTAGCTTAAACCGATAATAACCACTCCGCTAAGGACCAACCCAAAAAGAGCGGTCACGGCATGCAAAGAAGAACCCATACTGAGAATAGGACCCCCTCGATAAGCCAAATCACTTATAAAAATGGTAAACATATTAAAGATATTACTCCCTAAAACATTGCCGATAGCCATATCAACCGCTCCGATTTTGACTGCGGCAATACTTGATACTAATTCCGGCAATGAAGTAACAATGGATACCAAAATACTACCGACAAAAGTAGTCCCGATACCGGTGACCTTCGCAATCTCACCAGCGCTGTAGCTAAGAAGGAAGCCTCCGATAATGATTAAAACTGCGGTAATAATTAATCCGGTTATTGCCTTGGTCAACGGCATGACCACCCTGGTTACCGGCGTCTCCGTTGCAATACCGTCCGCCAGATAAAGCAGTTTTTCTTCCCGGGGTTTTCGTTCGTACCTTCCAATCATGCGGAGTCCAATAAAATAAATCGCCGCTAGAATCATCGCGTCGATCCCCACCCCGAAAATTGCGGTTTTAATTTTCAATAAAATGAAAATGGCGGCAATCGATGATAAGAGCATACCGTAAGTGGCGGCCAAAATATGGCCGGGAGAGACTTTGGCAAAGATAGCCGATTTGCGTTCGACGATATCCATCACCGCAATGATAATCACATTAAAGATATTGCTGCCGAAGACATTACCCAAGGCAATGTCCGGCAGGTTTAAAACCCCGCTGCTGATTGCGGTGATCATCTCCGGCAGCGAAGTTGCCCCGGCCAGAATTACGCTCCCCACCCAAAGTCCGCCTAGTTTCGTGTTTACCGCAATCGCTTCGCCGTATTTGGAAAGTTTAATACCGCTGAATAAGACCACAATTGCGCTGGCAATGAAGATTATCCATATCCAAAGCATTAGCTACTCCTCAAATATTATTATTATCTCCATTATATTCTTTCTTTATTGTCCTTGAGTAATTCTCGAAAGAGCTCTTTGGACAATTATACTTTAAGCGGCTTCAATTATCCAGCGGCACTTCCACTAGGTGACAGTAAGTATAAATAATATCGCTATCCTCTTCAAGCTCCCCTATCTCATCGACTTCGATATCGTAGGCTTTTCCAGCTTCAAAATTGGCGGTGATGGTATTTGAATTTAACGGCATATAAAAACTGGATGAAACTGAATAAATTATTGTATGCTCACCAGGGGTCAATTTCAAATCCACTGATCCGTTTTTTAAGGAATTGAAACATAACGGGTTAGATTTAAACAAGCTTTCCCATTTATGAATTGCCCCATCGATACGGTGATAAAGAACCGAGAACTTGGTTTTTAAACCGCTTTTATGCTTGATATAAGCTACCTCCGAACCGGTTGGTTCTTCATAGATTGGAATTTCACTTGAGGTGAACTCGATTTTATTGCTTTCTTTCGGTGAATCAACATAAATCACCAGTTCATCCTTTTTCTCATCCACCCAATAGGTTTTGCCGGCCTCCAAATTAAACCGAACCACTCTCCACTTTGGTGGCGCTCCGAACCTCATAATCTCAAACTCATGCTCTCCCGGAAGTACCGCTACATCGAATTTCATGACCAACTTTCTTTCCTCATTTAACCAGTCATATCCGTTCAGAAAATTATATTTGTTAACCTCATCGATACGATAGAGGCGAAATTTTTCGGATTTTTCTTTTATGTAGGCGACCTGGCTGTCATCCTTCCGCTCACCCTCGTATGCTTGATAATAAGCATATGTAAAACTATTGCCGTTAAAGGTCGTAATAATCAAGAAAAGAACGAAGATACAATTCCGAAATACTTTTTTCATCATCTTAAACCATCCCTTCATTGTTAACATATTTTTAATTATTCTAGATCAAAAACTGCATTTCCTTGCATTATTATAATTTTTTCAATCCGCACCTGTAATCTTTACACCGCCATGAAGTAGAACCAATCATGTTTCACTGCCGGAGGCAAACCATTTGTAGGTAGCTCCGTTATCTGCGATGTAATAAACACCGGTCAACGTGGCTGTATAAGTATTGCTGTTCACCTTGTCCAATGAGGCTTGATAACCAATAACTCCTCCTCGCTTATTCCTAAACTGGAATTTCTCCTTAAACGCAATTCCGGATTAAACGTTTTTTATATCCTAATCTAATATTAACAATCCGGCCCGGAAAAAAACATGATTAGAACATAATAAAAACATAATAAAACCCGGACAATCTGCCCGGATTCATTCACTTTTTATTTTCTTATATTCCATATTTAGGCCCGTACTCCCTCAATCAGAAACCCCGCCGTTTTCCTTCAAATATTCAACAATCCGGTCATGCCCTCTTTTTTTAGCGATGCGAAGTGGCGATCCGCCTCCAGTAACGCTGTTGATATTAACTCCCTTGGCAATCAATAGTTTAACGGTCTCAAAATAGTCATAATGAACGGCAGAGGCAAGCGCCATTTCACCAGTTTTTCCATCAATTACGGCACCGTTTTCAATAAGAATACAGGCTTGTATATCGCTACCGCTGTCGGTAAGCGCGGCGTCTAGCGGGGTTAAGCGCCCGGCTTCTCCCAAATTACTATTAACATCAGCGCCTTTATCAATAAGCAACCGCATCAGGTTAACCGGTCCATGCTTAATAACGTAGGTAAGAGCCGTATCCCCATCCCTGAAGTTGCCGATATGCCGTGAAACGGATTCATTGATATCAATCCCCATTTCAATCGCCTTCTCAATGACAGGGATTGCCGGGGAGTCATCATCGTATCCGTAAACATTTTTGCATAAATAAAATAGAAGGTTAAGACCAAAAGCGTCTTTTACTGTAACATCAGCACCTTTATCTATCAGATAATCGACAAGTTCATAATATGACTGTTGGGCCGCGGCTAAAACAGGGGTAATACCGTTTACATCTTTCGCCTCAATATCCGCGGCGTTTTCGATGAGTAGTTTGACAATCTTTAAAACCCATTCCTGTTTGGCCCCGATTTTGTCGCAGACATAGAGTAACGGCTGTTGTTTACGAACAATTCCAAAATCTTGTAAAATTTAGTGAAATCATATTCGTCGAGTGCAGCCAAGGCCTTTTTTATAGTTTTTAAAACTAAACTAGTTTCAACTTCTTTAATATCATAATCAATCTCAACTCTTTCATGATAGATATAATTTACGTCCGCCTTGTTTTGAATGAGCCGCTCAACTTCGGCCATATTTCCTTCTTCAATAGCCTGCACTAAAGCTTGATTAAGGTCCATCCGATATCCTCCCTTCAAAAAAAAATATGACTACATGAAGTTTTCAATATATCCTAATTTCTAGACCATAACCGAAACGATCTCCTGATGCATCCGTTTATTGTCTTTTAATAATGAAATCAAATTACAGGATGCCTCAGCATAAGATTCGAATCCGGAAAGATATCTCCAATAATCAAAATTATGGGTTAACAACCACTTTTCACCTTTAAAAATCTCCAATATTTCCATGGGTATCTCTTTGGCAAACGCCAGCTCTTTCAAAGCATCGACTATTTTGGCGCAAATCAATAAGGGTCTATCCGAATTGTAACTATCCGATTGCGGGGTTTTACCTTTCCATTCCTTTAATTCTTCAATACTCGTTTTGACTGTGTCAACCACTCTTTTGATTGACTCCGGATCGATTTCATTGAGGGAAGTTACATCGGCGGCGGATTTGATATATTCTTTAATGCCATCGATGACCTCTTTCAGGTTTGCACCCGCGTATTCGCTGTGAAAAAGCACTTGTTTAGTGGCGGTTTCCTTGCTTCCATACATCCCATTATACTTTTCTTCTAGATGTTTCGACTTTATTTGGCGACGGCAGTTTTCCTTACTTTCGCCCGGATTATAAAAAAGAAGATATGCTTCCACCGGTTTGTTCACATCCACATTTTTGGAGTTCTTTAACTGCTCATATGAATTTTCAAGCTTGGTTATTAAAGCTGCAACCGTTTTTCCTTTCAACGATAAATCAATCGCGAATTTTATCTCCCGGTAGTCAGGGTCAAAGTCATACATGGGATCATATAAATCTCTATCTCCGCCCAATAGTTGCAATTCATAACCAAATGTATTCCCGGATTCGGTTTGTTTACTAATAATCAGCTTGACAAGCCCAGTTTGATTATGGCTGGAGGCAAGTTCCAGACAACTTTTATTATGTTCATCGGTACAATTAACGTCCGCTCCGGCGTTAATCAGGAGTTCGGCAATCTCCGCGTGGAGTTGGACATCCTCAGTCCAAAGCGATTCGAGCGGCGCAATCAGGAAAGGCGCCCCGTTATTAAAAGTACCGTTGGGGTCGGCGCCTTCCTCCAAAGCTTCTTTTACTATCGCGACATTTGTATTAAGGATTGCATCGGCCAACCTAGCATTCAGCAATTCTTTTGAAGGCTTTAAGGCAGGAGCCGGTTCACCGGCCTGTAGTAATTCGATAATTTTTTTGGACCCTTTTATATAGGCGATATCCAAAGCCGATTCTCCATCGTTGTTTCTCAGACTCCGATCTGCGCCGGCATCCAATAACATTTTCACAATATCAACAATATCAGTTTCTTCTCTATAGATGACTTCCATCAAGGCGGTATTCCCCGCATTATTTTGAATGTTTAAGTCGGCCCCCGATTTGATAAGCAGATCAACAATTTCCTTAGAACCATAAACTGCGGCCATAATTGCGGCGCTAATAAGCGCTGTATCACCATCATCCTGCTGAATATTCAGATCGGCCTTGGCATCTATCAATAAGCGGCATATTTTTAGATTGCGTTTAAAACGAGCCGCCAGCATCAAAGGGGTTGTGCCATGATAATCGGCAGTAGCATTAACATCAACCGTCTCCAGACTTAAGAGATATTCAATAATCTCGTTGGTTCCATAATTGACCGCTTGGTACAAAGCCGGATTGACGCTGTAAACAGTACCGTCTTCATTAAATGTTGTAGCATTAGGATTAATTCCTGATTCGATTATAGTCTTGGTCAGCTCCAAGTCACCCTTTAAAATGGCGACTGTTAAATCATGTTCATTATATGTAGCCATATTAACACCTCTTTTAAATTGAATTATTTTATCAAAACGACCCTTCGGCTTCGCCCGCTAAGACCCATCTATTCCATTCTTCTTCGCTGCAATAACTCACATTATTACCACCGTGAATAACATAAGCCCTATATCTTTGAAAAATATGGACTTTAAAAATCCCCCTTAATGCCCCATTCTTCCGCCCGAATGCCGTTATACATTCCATCTTTTTTATATTTGTTCCAACTCGCTTCATCCAACCCATCAACTCGACAGTGATATTGAATTTGGCGGGTAAGGCAGATAGCTTCGATATAGTACGGATCTATACCCATTTGTGCGGCTAATACTTGAGGAGTAGCAATTTTTTTAGCCTCTTCCCCATTCGGCGCTTCAAAAGTATAATGCTGGCTTCCTCCTCCGAAGGTAAAATAGACACTTACCCGGTAACGTTTCATTTCTTGGGGCGACTGGGTATCCTTTTCCGTATTTTTATCCGGAGGACCGTCTTGGAGTTTAGCCATTAAATTATCAAACCAATTACGAATTAAGCTTTTCATACTCAATACCTCCGATATCAATTTAAATCCGGCTTAAAGGTCCTCGGTCCATTTTACCGTCAAACTGCCGTCGCCAAAATTATCGACCTTCACTTGGTTGGAATAAAAGAGTTGGGCGCGCCTTTCATCCAGTACCAACTTGTACCCATTTAAGGCAATAGCATAGGCCGCTAAGTTAAGATCGGATTCACCACCATTAGCAACCATTTGCCGGTTCAATTCCTCGGCCATCGCCAACGGTACTTTCACTATTAATTCTTTGCTCATTCTTTCTCCCCCTGAATATTTAGTTATATTTTTTATCCAGCAATTGCTGCGCTTTCCTATTACCCAAACCGGCGGCTACTTTATAGCAATTAACGGCATCTTCATCCTGATGAAGATTGTTAAAAGTAACTCCTAGAAAGAACCATGCTTGATCATAGTTTTGCTCGATCATTATCGCCTTTTGTAAGAAAACTGCCGCCGGCTCAAATTTGGCCATTTTTATAAAATTACATCCTCTTTCAGTCCAAACCTCCGCAGTATTCACCTTTTTCGCCTGGAGAATTCGCTCCGCCGGTTGATGTCCATAGGCGGCCGCCATAAAATAATACTCCATCGCTCGTTCGATATCGCCCTGTTTTACATAAGTGGAGCCGAGATTATTAAAGGCATTTGCATATCTTGGATTAAGGGTTATCGCTTTTTTAAAATAACGGAGGGCCTCTTCATAGTCTTCCATCCGGTAAAAAACCGTACCTATTGAATTAGTCAAGGCGTCGCAATCCGGCTTTCGCTCCACTCCGTGGCTGAAAGCGGAGAGCGCTTCAGAGAATTCTCCCCTGCTTAAATGAGCGTTCCCCATAGTCAGCCAGGCTTGATAGTAACTGTGGTCAATCTCAATTGCTTGTTTGCATAAGGATATGACCTGTTCAGTCTGGTTTAACCTTGACAATGTTTCCGCTTTATTGATTAAAGCCGGGCAACATTTGGGGTTGATCTCCAAGCTTTTATCGAAGCAATAAAGAGCCTCATTAAAACGGCCTAACATGGTCAAAGTAGCGCCTTTATTGGCCCAGGCATAAAAAAAATTGGGAATATTCTTAATAGCCTGGTCGAATAGATCCAATGCTTCATCCCTTCTACCGATTTTTCTGAAAATTAAAGCTTTTTCATGCAAGGCCCGCCCATATCCGGGCGTCAGGGATAACGCTTTATCAATAAACCCTAAAGCCGTCTCATATTGGCCAAACTTATAATATGAATCCGCCTGGCTGATTATCTCATCCACGTCCAATTCCATCGGAGGTGGTTTTGGATAAGCTTTTCCGCTTACTTTTAAATAAATCGCGTCCAACGCATCCCGTAATTGGGAAAAACTGCCATAACGCTGATTTCTATCTTTATGGAGGCACTTACTAACAATTTCGGCAATATCACGGTAAAATTCGGTTTCAGGCAACCACAGCCCGACCCGGGCGGGATTACCCGACAAATGCTTCTGCTGTAAAACTTCCCCCAGTTTCAGGGGATCGACGGTTTCCAACTCCAATTTGGTGAGTTCATAAGGTCTTCTCCCCTCCGTCAGTAATTCAAACAAGATACACCCGAAGCTATATATATCAGACCTGGTATCAAGCTCTTTTCCTTCATATTGTTCGGGTGACATATAGCCCATCGTTCCACCCCAACTTCGATCGGCAAAAGAATTCTTGACCAGGCCGAAGTCGGCGATTTTTAAAATCAAATTCTTCGTCAACATAATATTCTGCGGTTTAAGGTCCCGGTGGACAAAGGGCAGCCCTTTCTCTTCAAAACACCGGTTGGCGTGGAGCATCCCCTCGCAAAACTGGATCGCCAGAGCAATTATTTGTTCGAACTCAAAAGAATATCGTCCGATATAACAGGATAGGTCGTTTCCATAATCTTGATCGCCGCTGATACACTCCATGGCTATCGCCGGTCGATGATTAATCTCTTCGATATACCACGCATTGACAATGCTTTTATGCTTACCTAATTCAACCCAGACCATCGCTTCTTGCCTGAAGGTCTCCAGCGATTCACGGTTTCGAAATAAATCAGGGCGAATAGTCTTAAACGCCACCGGTGTTTTGGCAACCAAGTCGAAACAAAGGTAAACAATGCCCATGCCTCCTTGTTTGCTCTCCAATACTTGATAGCGGCCGTTGATTCTATCGCCCGGATAGTACTCCCGATCAATACCCGATAATTTTTCCATGTTCTATGTTCCCCTTTAAATCTCCAGTGCCATTTCATACATCCCTTGCTACTTATCTATTATCTTCTCAGGACAGGATTATCGTAACAAAAATTTAACAATGCAACTTATTTCGATTTTTTGTCGCTCATTCCCTTTAATTTTTGATAACAAAATGCTTACTCCATTATGGAATTAACATTTATCAATACTGTATCCGTTTTTCTATTTCCATTATAATTAATGAGTTCCTTCGAAAACATGATCGAAACCTAATAAAAACATAAAAGATAGCTCACTAAAGCTATCTTTATATATCAAAAATCCGATTAAATTGATTTCCAACCCTATTCCAAATCCATCCGGTATCCGTAGCCTCTAATTGTCTGGATAATATTTGGGTATCCATTAAAACGCTTTTTTAGGGAACTAATTAAGGTAGTAATCTCTTCATCGCCAACCAGAGGAACTCCATCGATACCGGTTTCCCGTTCCGGCCAGACTTCTTTTCTAATCTCGTCATCGCTGACAGCCTGCCCCTTCCGTTGGTACAAACATTTAAAAAGCTGATATGCCTTACCGCGCAGCCGTAGATCATTCCCGTCCAATAAAACTTCATGTCGCAATTCATTGAAGACTAACGGAATCTTCCCAGCCGTATCCGGTTTATTGAGAGTATCTCCCGGTAAGACTCCCACACAGAAAAGTAAGACGATCTCTTCATTGGCGATACTTATCCGGCCGCCATTGGCCAATCGGCGCGCTACTCCCTTTTCAATTATCTGGTTGTTAATCTTGGTCTCCGTCTTGCTTTCCGGAAAAATAAACAATTCCGATACCTGATCACGATTAAATATACAGGCATGTCGCCTGGAAACATAACGACTATTAAAGGAAATATCCGGATGATGTTCTTCCCAAGCCCGTCCTATAGAGATTTCACTTTTTAATAAAGGGATAACTTCACCTCGCCGGTACGGATCGCCTTTTTCCACCACCAAAAAAAATTGTTCATCTTTAGCCACGAATAATTTCCTCCGGAAATAGTTATTAAAATATTACATTTGGCCTCCGAATTTTTCCAGCAATTCGGCCACTTGGGCAGTATGCGAGGTATTTCTTTCATTAACCAGCCTCAACGGGGTATTACCGGCATCCATCCGGATATTGGGGTCGGCTTTGGCTTCTAATAACTCTTTAACGATATCGAGATAACCGGTCATATTGGCGAAATCAACCGCACTATGAAGCGGTGTTGCTCCTCGGTCGTCCTTCAAGTTCAATTCCGCTCCACCTTTTATCAGTTCCCGGACGATTAGCGCCATGTTTAAGCTCCGTCCATTGGGGTGGCCTGCGGCAATATGCAGCGGTGTTTGTTCGTATTCATCCGGTTCATTCACATCGTATCCTTGCTCAATCATTTCTTTTACCAAATTTAAATTTCCATCCTCAACCGCCTGATGGAGCGTTAATTTATTACCATTTTCATCAATAAAAGTGGTCATTTTTAGCCTCCTTAAATAAATCCTATAATACCAAGAAATAAATTTAATATTTATATTCAAGAGCAAACCTCTACCCGTTTAATTCCATCAGTTTATTAAAAACCCTTTTTAATTTCCAAGACCGAGTAGCAAAAGAATTGCTCAATAACTCTCCCGCATTATTGAAATATTAATTAGGGAAGCGCTGATTAATCCGATTTTGTGCGAGCAAATATGCGGCATTAGGCATTTTGCGAAGCACAAAATCGTCACTTATTCAATTAATCAGCGCTTCCTTAGTTTATGCTACTATCCGGCCCAAAGACCTTCCCAGGAACTAACCCCTATTTTCCGTATATAATCATAAACCGGCAATTGATGCCATAACTTTCCGGCTTTTTCCCGGGTTATCACCCGAAATTCTGCTGGATTAATACCGTATTTATCTTTAACTAATTCAGCTGTTCCCAGAAAAGACTCCTGCGCCGATTTAAATTCTACTACTAACGTATCATCCAAGTCAAATAGAATTACATTATCTCTCATTTACGCCCCTATAATCTAATTGTTTTTCCAATAATAATTGGCTAACCCTCCCAATTTAAATTACAATGAAGTAAATTGTAGTATAAATAAAAGAACCATCCCTAATCTTAGTATTCAATAGATCGAAAACATTTTTGAATACACAAATAAGGATGGTTACTTCTCAATTTTGTTTTTTCCTTTGTATCGCCCATTTCTTATTGGGCACACAAGTCAATGAAAACAATCGACATCTTTGAATTATCCGGCACTTCCGGTTGACTTCCGACTTCCTCTTCTTTAAATATGCTTGTTTTATATTAGTTCTTACCTCATCAAAAACGTAACTCCCAAAATCCACCTTTCCATATCGACCAAACCGAAATTGACTTTCGTCTGCGAACCGATCCCCAACTTTGTTCCCAGATTCAATCCGTGAGAATCAGCCTCCAGGTATAAATCAACCCGGGATAGACTACTCCCAGATTTTTTCAGATTAAACCGTTTATTGATTCCCGCAAAAATACCATCGAAACTGCCGCCTCCTGCACCCAGATAACCTTGAACATTAACCTCGGCGAAACTCTTGGAGAGAACAATATAAGGAGAAACCTCATCCATTCCCAAGTCCTGAATTCCGATAGCCAGTCCCGGATAATCCCCCTCTTCGCGCAAGAGACGATATTTACCGCGAACCGATAATTTGGTTTCATGAGGATAATTAAAGGCAGCCAGTCCAATCTCGAGATCTCTCATTAGCCCAAAATCAAAGTTAAAAAAACTAAGATCACCTTCGTGGAAGTTAGCAGCTATTCCTAGATTGTTTGGGTTGAGCGTGGCAGTCATGGGAACAAACATTAAATCAGTGGCTCCCAAAACTCCGGCTCCCAAAGCTGCTGAAGTCAATGAAAACAGCAGAAAAAGAGTTAGTCCCAACATTAAAACACGACGCATCCTGAAAACCTCCTCTAACAGCAATTTTATGAAGTGATTATCAGGTTCTACTTTGAACAGTGTTTACCTGTTGGGAATTAAAGTCTATTTAAAGGCAAGAGGGTTTAATATTAGGTTTTGGAACTAGGCAATAGGGAACAGGGAACAGTCTGAAAGAGATTTTTTATCTCTATTTTATTTAAGATGAGCTTAAAATTTATAATAAAGAATTTTTTGATGACCCGGTTATCTATATGAAAACTGTAATAACCAGTAATGACCATCAAGACATTCTTGTTGTCTGTTGCCTGTCTGTTGCCTCTTGCCTGTTCCCTGTTGCCTAATAAAATCTTACTTCAAAACAAACGGATTATAATTAACATTGTAATCATAATGATCTTCCGCTTCTTTTTTCTTAAGCCAACCTATTACCCTATAAGTTAGCGGTGTTGCCAAAATTTCATAGATTGTTTTGAAAATATAATTGGAGATTAAAACTTGAATTAATAAGTTTTGTTCCCAGACTCCGGCGAAAGCGATAAAAACAAATAGGACCGAATCAACCAGCTCTCCAACAATTGTTGAACCAATGGTTCGAGTCCAAAGATATTTGCCTTTTGTAAGAATCTTCATTCGTGATAATATAAAACTATTGATGAATTCCCCGGCAAAGTAAGCAATAATACTGGCAATAGCAATCCGGGGAGCCGTCATCAGTAAATCATGGTAAGCTCCTTGCATATTCCATAAAGGATCAGGAGGGATTATACCGACTACCCAAATTATCACCGCCATTAACGCCAAACCAAAAAAACCCGACCAGATTACCCGGCGGGAACGTTCATAACCATATACTTCGGTTAAAACATCAGCAAAAATATAACTGATTGGAAATAAAAGAGTCCCCCCATCAAAAGAAAAATGGAGTTCAAAAGGGAGCGCGATTTTAACTGCTTTCACCGAAACAATATTACTGATCAATAAAATTGCTACAAAAAGCCCCAAAATTAAATCAAAATAACGGTAATTCCGCTCCTCCGAAATTGCCAAATCCTTTTTAAACATTTTAAAATTCCTCCAGTTTTGTTGAGGCGGGTTGCTGTGACCGCCCTATTTAGTTGATAGTTGTCAGTTTATAGTTTCTAGTTTCGTTCAGGCCCAGTGTTCCAAGTCTAAAAACCAAGCATAGTAATTAATCTAGGTTTTAACTGTCAACTATCAACTAATAACTAATTAAAGTCTTGCTCTCATTCCTACCGTCGGTAGCGATAACTCCCGGACTGCCCGACAGATCCCGTCAACATCCAGTCCGCATTGATGTAATAGAATATCCGTGGCGCCATGAGGTACAAATTGGTCCGGTACTCCCAACAATTTTAGGTTAACATTTTTAATCCGCCTATGGTTTAGAAATTCCAATACCGAAGATCCGAATCCACCGGCTAAAATATTCTCTTCCACTATTATAATATTGGAATGATTTAGCGCCGTATTTAAAATCAAATCCTGGTCCAACGGCTTAACATACCGGGCATTGATTACTGAACAATTAATTCCCGATTGTTGAAGCTTGGCAGCCGCCAATAAAGCATTTCGGACCATAGCTCCAACGGCAATAACGGCTACACTTTGACCGGATATGATTATTTCTCCCTTGCCAACCGGAAGATAATTATAATTCTCATTTTCCACCATATTAAGCCCATCCCGTTTCGGATAGCGAATAGCTATTGGTCCTTCCGATTGTAAAGCGGTAAACATCATATCCCGTAACTCACATTCGTCCTTGGGAGCCATTATGGTCATATTCGGAATTTGTCGTAAAAATGAAAGGTCAAATACTCCATGATGAGTCGGCCCGTCAGGTCCGACCAGACCAGCCCGATCCAGCATGAATAATACCGGCAGGTTTTGCAGGCAGACATCATGAATAATTTGGTCATAAGCCCGTTGTAAAAAAGTGGAGTAAATAGCCACCACCGGCCGGAACCCCTTTTTGGCCAATCCGGCAGCCATAGTCACCGCATGTTCTTCGGCAATCCCAACATCAAAAAAACGTTCCGGAAATTGCTTTGAAAACCCGCTCAATCCGGTTCCGTCGGTCATAGCAGCAGTTATTGCAATAATCCGCTGATCCTTCTTAGCCAGATCAATTATGGTTCTCCCAAAAACGTCAGTATAACTTAGACTGTTGTTATCTTCGGCTTTTTCACCGGTTATCAAGTTAAATGGACCGGTACCATGAAACCGTTGCGGATTGGTCTCCGCTAAACCAAAGCCTTTACCTTTGGTAGTTAAAACATGAACTAAAACCGGTCCGTGCAGTTCGGAGGCATTTTTGAAAGTTCGAGTTAATTCTGTAATATCATGACCGTTGATAGGTCCAAGATATGATATTCCTAGTTCTTCAAAGAGCATTCCCGGAATTACCAAATACTTAAAACTATCTTCCAATTTCTCTAAATAACGAACGGTAGCCTGTCCAACCCGTGGAATTTTCTGAATCAATTCCTCCACTTCAGTTTTGAGCTTCCGCAGGCGTGGGTTCAACCTCAGCCGGTTTAAATAGCGGGAAAGAGCTCCGACATTTTTGGAAATTGACATCTCATTATCATTGAGAACAATTATTAAATCGGTCTGTAACTGGCCTAAGTGATTCAAAGCCTCAAATGCCATCCCACCAGTCATAGAACCGTCACCAATTACCGCTATTACTTTATTTTTTTCTCCCAATAAGTCCCGGGCTTTAGCTAAACCAAGTGCTACTGATATTGACGTTGAGCTATGTCCGGTGGCAAAAGCATCGTGGATACTTTCTTCCGGTTTAGGGAACCCACTGATGCCCCCATATTGACGTAGGCTTTGAAAATCATCAAATCTTCCGGTAAGTATCTTATGAATATAGGATTGATGACCAACATCCCAAATAATCTGGTCAACCGGGCTATTAAAAACCTTATGTAAAGCCAGTGTAAGTTCAACTACACCCAGATTTGGCGCTAAATGACCTCCGGTTTGGGAAACAGTCTTTAGCAAAAGCTGCCTAATCTCCCAAGCCAACTCTAATAGTTCAGTATTGTTCAGGCTTTTTAAATCCGCCGGATCGTTTATTCTTGATAAGAGTTCGCCCATTTAGCTTTTTCGACCCTTTCTGGAATTTGACTTACCCTTTCTTTTATTCCTCTTTGATTCAAGATTAATAAATTTAACAAAAGAAAGAAATTTACCAACCGAAAATACTATTTGATTGGCTTTCTCTATAGCAAACGATTTTCCGAGCGCTTTGCCTCCGACTGTCACAGCAGCGACAATCGCAATTGCAGTAGCATTTACCAAGTCTTTTGGTAAAAAAATTTTCCGTCCGGTAAATTCTAAAACTATACCGGCAATAATCGCTCCACTAATTGTCCCGGAAATGTCCCCGATTACATCATTGCAAAAATTCGCTACTCTATCAGCGTTCCTAATTAATAAAACCGCTTGTCTGGAACCACGTACTTTATCAGCGCCCATTGCGTGAAACGGGCTCTCCTTGGCTGCTGTCACCGCAGTCCCAATAATATCAAATATTATTCCCGCTAATACTACTATTAATAATAATACTACTGAAGCCCATGGCACTAAAGAAATCTGAAACAAAATAGAAACCACTAAAGAAATGATGAAAGTTAATAAGCCCACTCGGGCTGCACGTCCGGTACTGGTAATCAAAGAACCACCTGTAAAATCAATTGACAATTGAGAATTGACAATTGAGAATTTGAATGAGGAAATTAGACTCTGTTTAGATAGTACAGAATTTTACTTTGCCTCATGCCTATATATGTACGAGGAGATGGTATCTGCCGAGTAAAAATTGTGGCTTAGGTCCAGTAGGTTTTCCCAAAGACCTCCGTGGCGTCGCCGTCCCGGTGGTTTCCCTTTAAGGTCCTTTTGTTCCGTTGCCGGAAACAAGACTGGATTACCACTTAGTCCACACTGCAATCCCCGGTAGAACTCGAAATATCGAATAGCCTAGGAGTTTTCCTCCACAGGGCGAGCCATCCTCTAGCCTCTTTTGCGGAATTAGGTTTCAAATGGCAAAGAGTTACGCCACTCTGCAGAAGCGCCGCAACTTGATACCCATATCCTCCCAATCCGCTCAAGGCAGGCTACGCTGCACCGATACTAAGTATTGAAACCCGTACCATATGCAGGTTTACCCCCAAGCCGTAGTTCACGCTTCGCTCCGAAGAACGGGATTCCCACGCACTTGGGCCTCCACGGTGGAGGGGTCCACGCCTACATGCCATTGTAGATCGCCCCATCCCCTTAACCCCCAGCACCAACCCCCAACTGGGCGTCGGCGGCCAGCACCAGGGACTTCATCGATGTGCCCGCTACGGATTTTTAGGCCCGTCTTCGAAGATGGTTACCCTGACTAGGATACTACACCATCTCCTCGTAAAAATTATTATATCATATTTTATGTTTCCAAAAATAAAAAGCTGTTACCACAATTGTTCCACTCTGCCAATTTTTTGGAATTTTCCGTCAAAATTTAGGTTGAATTCATTCATTATGTCGTCAAATATACTACAAATCCTTCACCTAAATTTAGGCTAAAAAATTTTTATTATCAAAACTCTGTGTACTCTGTGGTTATAATCATAATACCGAAATAATTATCAATTACCTTAAAATAACCGCCATCACAATCCCCAAGGCTGCCCCGGCGATTACTTCCACCGGTGTATGCCCCAACAGTTCTATTAAACGTTCTTGGTGAAACTCGCCGTCTTTAAACATCTCATCCGCAATTTTGTTAAGGGTTGCCGCTTGGCGGCCGGCCGCCCGCCGTACTCCGGCAGCATCATACATAACAACCATGGCTACTATAATCGCAATAGCTGTTGTTGCGCTGTTCCATCCGGTTTCAATACCTACCGCGGTAGTCAAAGAAGCAACCAAGGCCGAATGGGTGCTTGGCATACCGCCGGCGCCGATAAATCTACGAAAATTGACCTTTTTTTCTTTCATATAATGAAAAATTCCCTTTAATAATGAAGCCGTTAACCAAGCGGTTAAAGTAGTCCATAGAACATGATTATAAGCCAATTCCCTGAAAAAATTCCCCAAAACTAAAACCCCTCTCCATGATCTTTAAAAATCCCTGTTAATGACATATCTGGCCCAAGTCAAGAGTAACTCTTTATATTTGGAATCCGGTAATGTTTCCAGTTCGCCTATGGCTTCGGCCACAATCTGTTCCGCAATTTTTCTGGTATAATCTATACCGTTGTTTTCAATTAAAATTCTTTGTACTTGCTGGAGTTCCTCCTCGTTAGCTGCGGAATTACCTAACCATTTGGTTAAATATTCCCTTTCGACCGATCCGGCATTATGAAAAGCATGTAAAACAATTATAGTTCGCTTACCTTCCCGGATATCCGAGCCAACCGATTTCCCCAGCAGCTTTTCATCACCGGTAATCCCTAAAATATCATCCTGCAATTGAAAGGCGGTTCCACACCTTCGGGCAAACCTGCCAAATGAGTCAATCATACTATTTTGAATTGCAGTTTCTCCATAACCAATTGAAGCTCCGGCTACTGCTGCGTATTGATACAAGACTCCGGTCTTTAACTCCAACATCTCTAAAACTTCCGCTTCCGTTAACTCCGAAATATGCCGTTTAGCCAAGAGAACATCCAGGGCTTCACCGGCTACCAAACCATTGGTAACATCCACTTCCAACCGTTTGACTAAATCGAAAATCACCGGTAACTCTACTCCCGATTCTATTGAATCCAATAATAACCGAACCGACCAGGCGTGTTGGAGGTCACCGGCTAAAATAGCCACATTCCGCCCCATTTGTATCGCTTCTTCCGGAGTGCAACCCCATCCCAGCGATTCCCGGCGGAACTCTTCATGGACGGTAGGAAGACCACGTCTTTTGGGGTCATTATCTATGATATCATCATGAACCAAGGTCCATGTATGATAAACCTCTACCGAAGCGGCGGCCAATAAAGCCTTTTTCTCGTCACCACCGGCTGCTCCAGCCGAAAATAATAGAATCCCAGGACGAAAACGTTTCGCCGGACGGTTTAAATATGAATACACAGCCCTTCG
Organism: Bacillota bacterium; assembly: GCA_023435225.1. Classification (GTDB taxonomy): domain Bacteria; phylum Bacillota; class UBA4882; order UBA8346; family UBA8346; genus UBA8346. Next base: position 71,514 of record JAEYRX010000080.1, on the reverse strand, counting down.
TAACGGTTCCGGCTTAAACTCCCGTTGGTATCGTTCTTGATTAAAAATTCCCAGAATTAAAGGCTCTCTAGCTTTTAATTCTTTTATAAACTGTTCTTTAGAGAGAGTCATTTAATCCTCCTCCGTATTTAACTTAAAAGGACCAATTTTCGGTTCTTCGCCGTTAAAGCCTAATAAGATTTGTAAACGCCCCTCAGCTGCATCCAGTTTCTCGGCACAGTATTTGGCTAATCCTATACCTTCTTCAAACAGGGTTAGGCTGGCTTCTAAGGTAAGATTGCCGGCTTCCAGTTGTTGTACGATCTCTTCCAATCTGGCAACCGCTTCTTCATAATTACGTTCACTTGGTTTTCCGTCAGTGTTACTCATTTTGATTCCCCTTATCCAATACTTCGCATAACAAATAACCCTGTGATAAAGTCAATTTAACTTGTTCCTCTTTTTCAACCTCATCGAATCTTTTTATAAAAGTCCCATCTATTTTTTGGGCGATGGAATATCCTCTTAATAAAGTGGCCAAAGGACTTAAAGTGTCCAATTTTCCAAGCACCCGGCAATATTGTTCCCGTTTTAAAAGTAAATCCTGACGGAGATAACGGATTATTCGCTCCCGGTACAAATCAAGCTCCTGCCGCCGGATATCAACCGGTTGTTTGGGATAGAGAAATACCCGGCTATTAAGCATTCTGTTTAAATCACGACGGTTATTTTGAATTTTTTGCCTGATTGCGTTATTCAGCCGTCGCTCCAAGCCGGTAATTGTTTTATTATATATTGTCTGATCGGGCACTGCCAGCTCCGCTGCTGCCGAAGGAGTCGGCGCCCTTAAATCAGCTACAAAGTCAGCGATGGTAAAATCCGTCTCATGCCCAACCGCCGATATAACCGGTTTGGGAAACTCAGCGATTGCCCGGGCCACTTTTTCATCGTTAAACGCCCATAACTCCTCTAAGGACCCGCCGCCCCGCCCGATGATTATTAGGTCCAACTTTTGAAACCGGCCGGCTTCAATTAAAGCTTTGACCAGGCTGGCCGGCGCCTCTACCCCTTGAACCTGGGCTGGAAAAACCAAAATATCCAGGTTAGGCCGGCGCCTTCTTAAAATCTTGATCATATCCTGGATAGCTGCTCCGGTAGGAGAGGTAATCAACCCGATTTGCTGCGGCAGGGGTGGAAGTTTCCTTTTCCGCTCCGGAGCAAACAAACCTTCCTGTTCCAACTTAGCTTTCAGTTTTTCAAAAGCCTGGTAAAGGTTTCCCGTACCGGCTGGTTCCATTGATTCCACATAAAGCTGATACTGGCCGCTCTTCTCGTAAACCGATAATCTTCCCTTGAGGGAAACTGCTTGTCCATCAGTTGGTTTAAACTTCAAGGTCCAAGCCTGAGATTTGAACATAACACATTTGACACAAGCGGCTTCGTCTTTTAAGGTGAAATACAAGTGCCCGGAGGAATGAGCGGTGAAATTGGAGATCTCCCCTTGAACCCAAACCCCTTCCAACAAAAAGTTCTCTTCAATCAGCCTTTTTAGGGCATAGGTTAGTTGGGAGACTGTTATGTACTTCGGAGCCAATTAGATATCCCTTCCTTAAAGTCAATTGACAATTAAAACCATTTTTTTACATAATATGAACTAAAGAAGCGCTGATTAATCAGATTTTGTGCAAGCAAATATGCGGTATTAGGCATTTTGCGAAGCATAAAACGTCACTTATTCAATTAATCAGCGCTTCCCTAAATCATACGAATAAGCTTTTCCATACTGACAGCATATTCAGTGAAGCTTGGCATTAATCCAGCCTGATGTTATTATTTGTAGCTGTATAAATGCCGATCAAAACCCGAATGGGAAAGAGTAAATAGCGAGTAAGTCTTTTTTTATCAATTGAACAAATAAACTTAATAAGTATAAACTATAAATTATAAATTGTAAACTACAAACTATATAATATTCCATATGGAGTAATAAAATCCTGCCGCAAATCAAAAAAGTACTTTTTTAGGCTTTTAACTGGATAAATAGGAAAATGAAGGAAATATTAAAAAAATGAAGAATTCCACCTAAAAAGGATGGTGCGAAGGATGAAATTGGTGAGAATCTTTATTTTACTGCTTTTATTTACATCTGTAGTTGCAGCTGAAGATTATGGAAGCTATAATTATATCTATATTGGAGACGGGTTTTCAGTGGAATGCCCCATAAATATAAATATTGAACAAAAAGCGGAAGCCGGCTTCTTTATCTATTCATTTAATTATAATGACCAGCCAATCCTTAAAGCTTATAGTGGATTAGAGCCCGATTTAAAGAAAGTGGAAAACAAAAACTATTTAACTGAAGACGGATCGATTAACTCTTGTCCCTGCCACTCCAATATATTAATCGAACCGAATGGAAATATCAGCGGCCAGGTAGTGATTAGCATTATGCATGCTCAGGAACTTCATACTTATCTCCAATATTGGTACGAACACCTCACAACTTCCCAACTGAATCTAGCCAACCAGATAATAAACTCCACCAAACCATATATAAGTGCGGAAGTTCTTTAAAATAATAAACACGGAGACACGGAGACACTGATAAAAAAATTATTCTCTGTCTCTGTGCCTCAGTGTTGATGTTTTGTCTTAATATATTATTATTCAATGAATTTAGGTGGTAATATTGCTGAACTCAAATGATACTTACAAAGATTTTGCCCGGTTTTACGACTGGTATGTAAAGGATTTTAGCGACGATCTCCCTTTATATCTCCACTTTTGTAAAAATAGCCATTCAATCCTGGAAGTCGGCTGCGGGTCCGGTAGGGTTTTAAAAACATTGGCGGAGTCAGGCTTTCGGGTGTTGGGCGTCGATATCTCCGATGAGATGTTAACGATCGCCAGGGAAAAATTTCCGGAGTATATTACATCAGGCCAGATCCGGCTAGCTAACTTCAACTTTCTAGAAGCCCCATTAACGGAACGTTTTGACCGGATATTGGTTACTTTTTATACTATTAACTATCTACTTGATGAAGCTGATTGTAAGAATTTCCTCAATAATATTCGGCAATCCGCCGCTGAAAACGGTCTTATTCTAATGGATTGTTTTTACCCTCGTCCGCTACAAAAACCGGAAACCGCAAGTGTTTGGTATGAAAAAGAATTCCAAACCGGTGATGCCGGAATTAAACTACGGGATAGACGGAGTATGAACGGGAAAATTGAGGAACGGACCCAGGAATATATTACCGCTGGATCGCTTGAAAGAATTGAAACCCAAAGAAAATACTATTCCAAGGAAGACATATATGGGATTTTAGAAGATTGTGGGTTCACAAACATTGAGTTCACCGACGGATATGATATTAGCGGTTTTCACAAATTGAAAGATGGAGAGAGAACAGGTGCAAGTTTTGTAATCAAAGCCGAATTTTAAGAATATTACTCCGGGAAGTACCGACCGGCATCAATATGACCGTCCAGCATCCTGACGCTCAATTGTCGAGTATGTCGAACACTGGAAAAAATAACTCCGGCGACCTTGAAATGATTTCTCTGTGCCTCTGTGTCTATTAGAAAATGATATCGAGGCTTGTCGTTCACCCAGCCTTATTTCAACTTTCAGATATGTAGAGGAAGCTGGCGTGGACGACTATTTAATCTTAAACGCCGTTTTAATCAGGAAATCCTTAAACCTATCACTAAAAAACGGCATTAAACGGAAAAGAAGCGAAACGCCAACCGTATACCGGGCCTTTGGTCTAGCCACTTCAATCGTTTTCCGGACTACCCGGGAAACCACTTCCGGGCCCGGTTCATGGTTCCGGGCATTGCTGGTGAACCGCAAATAATTTTGATATAAATCATAATAGACCGAATCGGTATTGTTTAAAACATCCTCCGAATTACTCCGGGCGGTATGAGGAAAATTTGTTTTGATATTTCCCGGTTCGATCAATACGACCGGAATATCGGAACCGGCTAGTTCCAGCCTTAAAGCGTCGCTTAATGCTTCCACGGCATACTTGGAAGCACAATATAAGCCATTGACCGGCTGGGCAATCTTCCCGGCGATGGAACCGATATTGATAATTCTACCCTTTCCCTGTTTGCGCATCCAAGGGAGCACCGTCCGGACCATCCTGACAATCCCGTAAACATTGACATTGAATATATTATGGATCTTTTCGTCGTTGGTATCTTCTACCGCACTGCGGATACCATAACCGGCATTATTGACCAACACATCAATCCGGCCGAAACGTTCGATGGTTTTATTGACAGCTGCTGTTATCGAATCATTATCGGTTACATCCAGCGGTAACTGTAAGGCCACTTGCAAATCCTTGATTGTCTCCGGATTCCTGGCCGTAGCAACCACCGTATATCCATCTCCGGCCAGTTCCACGGCCAAATCCCGGCCAATCCCGCTGGAACATCCGGTGATAAGTACTACTTTCGACATTGATATCACTCCTTAAATAGTCCCATATATAAATTATTGTTGGCAATATCATTGAAATTTTATATTTATCAATTTTATTATGGATGAACAATAATCAGGAGTCAATCCACAAAAAGTAAGACCCGACTACCCTCATCTTAAAGGATTTTCCGGAAAAATATAGAAAGACCTTATGACAAAATGCAAAATTAATATAAGGAGCTTTGCCATGTTTACTAAACAAAACCGCGAAGGATATATTTCCGCCATTGAAGGTATCGAACAAAAAACGCTGGTTTACGGTAAGAAAACCCTGATGGTTGAGTTTCTACTCAAAAAAGGGAGCTTGCTGCCGCTACACTCACATCCCCACGAGCAAACCGGTTATTTGGTCAAAGGAAATATCATTCTGACTATTGGCGGGGAAAAATATGATGTCAAGCCCGGTGACAGTTGGACTATTCCTGGCGGAGTTGAACATAAAGCTGATATTATCGAAGATTCAGTAGCAGTTGAGGTTTTCTCTCCGGTTAGAGAAGATTATTTGCCGAAGGAGGCCAAATTATGAAATTACTCAAAATTGTATCAATCATTGTTGGTGCGCTTGTTGTCGCTATGGTTATTTTCGTTGGATGGTATGGTATAAGTATGAAACAAGAATTAAACATTATGCGGCCCCTTGATACCCAGGAATTAGTAGCCGGAATAAATGTAATCAAAGATGATAATTATATCAACATGTTTTTGATCAAATCCAACGGCGGTTATGTAGCCATTGATGCGGCCCAAAATGAACAAACGGTGAAGCGCGAAATGGCCAAACTGGGCATTGAGCCGGAAATGGTTAAAGCCGTCTTATTAACACATTCCGATTATGACCATGTTGGCGCTATTAGTGTCTTTTCAAATGCCACCATCTATCTTCCCGCTGCCGAAGAGCAAATGGTTAACGGTAAAACCCCCCGGGCGGCTTTGATTCACCATAATAAGTTTAATAGTACATATCAACTATTCGAGGATAACCAAGTACTTGATATCGACGGTCTGAAAGTTAAAGGGATTTGGACTCCCGGGCACACCCCCGGCTCCACCAGTTACCTGATAAAAGATGAATACTTGTTTACCGGCGACACTTTGAGACTGAAAGACCAAAAAGCGGCAGTATTTAATGAGTTCTTTAACATGGATACCGATACCCAAAAGAAATCCATTTCCAAATTGGCCGGTTTGACTGGTATTAAGTATTTATTTACCAACCATTACGGCTATAGTGATAGTGTAGCGGAAGTTTTTGCGGGTTGGAATTCCCTTGAAGCAAAATAATAGCAATAAAGACTGTCAAAAATATCTTATTAGACAGGATTAACACGGATTTTTAGGATATTTGCAAATTAAAATTACTTTCTAAGCATTATGGCGAAACATATATAAAATCCGATTAATCCTGTAAATCCCTACCTAATATAGGCCTGTAAATTTTACGAAAAGCAATTAGGAAATTACCTAAACTAAGCATATTTAACCCTCCAAAACTCTTGTTTTTCAGAAAGCTTCACTGTCTGTGTCCCAAGCAGACTTTGAATCATTATATCCCGAAGTATTTTCTCCGGGTATAACGGGTGGATTTCAACCCAATCAATTATCAGGCCTGATTTGTCAGAACTTCCCGCTAAAACCCCTAATATTTTAAGGTCCTTTACTAAAACAAATATACCGCTTAGATTATCAGTAATTTGCCGTAATGACCAATTCCTACAATTAGCATGCAGTATATCCCAGATCATTTCACAATCTTCCGACCGCGCCGACCGAATTATCACTGAGCTTTCAGTCATTCCATTCAACCCCCTAGACCATTTTCTGGATTTATTGTATCATAGAGCCATAGATAGTACAGACGATTGTTTCGATACTATTAATCGTTTTTTTCGATAAGTGAGTGAGCATAATGGAATTACAACAATTGAGGGCCTTTACTACTATTGCTAAAGTAGGCAGTTTTACCAAAGCGGCCGAGTTGCTTGATTATGCCCAATCAAGCATCAGCGCCCAAATACATTCTTTGGAAACTGAATTGGGAACCAAACTCTTTGAACGGTTTGGACGGGAGGTTTGTCTAACCCCGGAAGGGAAACGGTTATTGGTTTATGCGGAGCAATTATTGAATATAGAGGCGGAGGCCAAAGAAACACTAACGGGAAACAACGAACCGCAAGGGACGTTAACTATCTGCGCTCCGGAATCCCTTAGTATTTTCAAACTACCTTCCTTAATACAGGCTTACAAAGAACGTTATCCAAAGGTAAAGCTGGTATTAAAACTCGGAAGTTGCAGCGACATCCACAATTGGGTCCGGAAAAATATTGCCGATTGCGGATTTTTATTAGGTACGCCGGCTAATCCTTCCGATTTGGTTATGAAGCCACTATCACATGAACCAATGACCCTGATCGCCCGTAACAATCATCCTTTGGTTGCCAAAGGCTGCTGTACCCCTAAAGATCTGGAGGGAGAGGATTTAATTCAGATTGAGGAATCGGACTGTATTTACCGGCTCATCTTTGAAGCGCAATTGGCCGAAGCCGGGGTCCAACCGGGAGCGGTTTTTGAATTCGGCAGTGTGGAAACTACCAAAAAATGCGTGATTAGCGGTATGGGTATTTCATTACTCCCCCGGATGACGGTGGAGCAGGAGATCAAAACCGGAGAGTTGAAGGATTTACAATGGACCGGGTCGGATTTTAATATCTTTACTCAACTCTTTTACCATAAGGATAAATGGCTCTCCCCCGCCTTAACCGCTTTGGTGCAACTGGCTGAGGAAGTTTTAATAAATTGAAAACGGTAAAGGGAAGATTGTATTAATTTGTGTTCAATGCTAAAACATATTTTTATTAGACGGGATTAACACGGATTTTTTGGATTTTTTCAAATTCACTTCATTAATTACCTTCTACATAGTTATGCGAAGCATATATAGAATCCGATTAATCCGTGTAAATCCGTGTCTAAAGAGTTCTTAAAACCTTAGCGTACAAGCTTTAATTTACAATAAATCTAAAGGAAGATGATAATGGTAGAGAAGGAAAAGATCGAATCGATTATCAGGAAACAGGGTTTTTCCGATTACCGTTGGATTAATCCTAAAGAAATTATTGTCGCTCATTGGGTTAGAGTGAAGTGTCTTTTTGGATGCAACGATTATGGAAAAAGTACTTGTCCTCCCAACACTCCGTCAGTAGAAGATTGCCGTCAATTTTTTCAAGAATATGAAAGCGGTCTGATAATTAAGTTGAATAAAATGGCCGACAAAAATGCTTATCCGGTCGCCTGGTCAAGAGAGATGACCGGTAAACTATTGCAAATCGAACGGGAGATTTTTTTACAGGGACATTGCAAAGCGTTCTTGATGAATCAGACATGTTGTTCAATCTGCAAAGACTGTTCGGGAAATAGGACCGATTGCAGGGATAAGAAAAATTCCAGGCCCAGTCCGGAGAGTTTTGCCGTGGATGTGTATAGTACCGCTCGAAATGCCGGGTTAGCGATTAATGTGGTTACCGATAATCCGGCGGAAATAAACCGAATGGCGATTTTATTGATAGAATGAGCGCCTCTGACAAATGTGTTAATCCGTGTCAAATAAAAAAAGTCTCAATATACGGCCTAACTAATAGCACTTAGACACGGATTACTTGGATTTATTGGATTTACACGGATTAAAAATAAATATATCTAAATTTAAAAATGATTATTCAAAGGTAAACCGGTGGGCGATAGCCACCCAGCCTTCTGAGGTAAGCTTATGAATGATAAAACTTTAAAAAAACTGGTAGTCTACTTTTCCCAGGAGGGTAATACCAGGTTTATCGCCGAAGAAATCTCCTCCGCCACTGGCGCTGATCTTGGAAGCAGAATAGAATTTTTAATAAAAGGCTCAATTTATTATTAGAGGGAATATATGTTAAAAAAAGCGCTTGGAATTTTGATACTGATTTATGCTTTACTTATCTTACTCTATACACCGCTACAAAGTAACTTCCTGATGCATATAGGCGAACCGAATTTTAAAATTACTCCTTTGGCAATTTCCATTTCATTAATTAATACGCTCCATATTATCGGTTATGGAATAATGGCTTTGCTTTTCTTGCATTATCTATCCGGCGTAAAAGTAAATTTTTGGAAAATTTTTGTTATAGTCTTCATATACTCTATATTTATTGAAGTATCTCAGATTTTCTTTGTCGAAGGGCATTGTCGCTTAAGGGATTTAATTCCGAATATTATGGGGATTATTATTGTTTTTTGTTTATATAACTCCTTTTCTAAGCGACAAAGTGAAATGCCTCTAAAAAAAGCAATTATTATCAATTTATCAGTAGTTATAATCTTGGTTTTGTTGGCTTTATTCTCCACTTAACATTTACAGAAATTAGTGTTCTGTTGGGAGGCGAATCACTGCGAAAGTTTCTGTAAAAGTCTATTCGTAAAGTACGTTGCCGGAACTCTACGAGAATATTATTGAATATTGCACCTTATAAACCATATAGTTTAAAATGCAATACGTATTTACAGTGGTTATTGAAATCTTTATCTTTACTAACCTGACACAATATGTTATTTTATAGCTAGGGTAAAGTTTAAGGAGTTGATTAGTCCGTTTCATTGTAACAATTGAATGAATCGGAAATGAATATTTAAAACAACGATTTTATATCCGGATAAACCCTTTGGGGACATTAAGTTTCCAATGGTTTATTGGTGATAAGTTGTTTTAAGTATTCTGAGTGTTTTTTTAGTTCTTAACGTCTCAGAATTCTGAGGCGTTTTTTATTTTCACCGGCGAAATAGGCCCAGCCTATTTTGTACTAACAAACTTTACCTAATACCAAGTTAAGGGAATTTCATAATTACCACAACAAATTTTTGGATACAATATATAGCGAACAGCCCAGATGCATCTATCAATATATTGTATCCAAATGTCAAATTTATTAATTATGAAAATCCCTCAGTTGCATTCAAAATAGTGCAACTTTTAATATAGGATGAAGTAAATTCTTGAACTGGATTTGTATTCTAAAAGCCGAATGCAAATAATATTAAATATGTACTTACTTCATCCTATTACAGCAGTAATAAGTTGAATTAAATTTAAAAAAATTCCCATCATATCCAGCTTTAGGGATATGATGCTTATATGAAATTTAATTCAATTTATATGAAACGCTGTGAAACTGCGGAGGGAACGCAATTTATAGTTGCACTTTGAATGCAACTTGGTTTAAAAAATAATCCAAACCAAAAAAGGAGAAGCCAATTTATGAAAATTATTAATAACAATAAACTCGATTTATCCGTATTAAAAAATTGCCTGGCCAAGCCGGAGCTCTTTCAAAAGAGTAACGCTAGATTTTGGGATGATGAACATATATCCGGTGAAATGCTGAAGTATCATTTAAATCCGGAGGTGGAAGCCGCCAGTAAAACCAAAGAAACCATCGAAGCGGAAACGAAGTTCATCATCGAATTGACAAAAATGGACGACACGAAAGCAGTGCTTGATCTCGGTTGCGGTCCCGGTCTTTACGTCAGGGAGTTCGCCAAAACGGGTGCCGTGGTAACCGGGGTAGACCTTTCGGGCCGGTCGATTGCTTATGCTAATGAAAATATAAAACCAGGCCGTCATAATATCAATTTTATCAATATGAACTATCTGGAGCTTGATTTCCAAGATTCTTTCGACATTGCAACGCTGATATTTTACGACTTTTGCCCCTTGAACACCAGTGAACAAAAGGAACTACTGTCAAAAATCCATAGAGCGCTCAAAGATGACGGGCTTTTTATCTTTGATGTGATCTCGGATAACTGGAAGACCGGATTATCATCCAATATTGCGGTTTATGAAGAGGGAGGATTTTGGAGCCCCGATCCCTATATAGAAATTTTGAACACGTTTCTTTATGAAGACCCCAAAACCGAAGGGGTACAATATACGATAATCGATGAACACGGAACGACCAAGGTTATCAGAATCTATCACCGGCTCTTCGGGTTGGAGGAGATTACCCAATTACTGAACGAACATCATTTTACGGTTGAAAAGGTTTATCGCAACTTAAAAGGCGAGCCTTTAAGCGGTGATTCGGAAACATACGGAATTATCGCCAGGAAAGCATAGTGCATCGTTGATAAAGAGAACCGGGCTCATTGTTAGCCCGGTTTTTCAATCATCTTAGGCCTAAATAACGGACCTGGGACGCGGATTTCTTGGATTTATCGGATTTACACGGATTAAAACAAATTTATATTTTAAGCGAAGCTTGATTATTTAAATCCGTGCCAATCCGTGTTAATCCGTGTCTAAATGGTTTTTTATTATTAACACCGCACCTTAAATCTTCCAGGCTTTGGTCCGTTCCAACGATCTTTTCTTTCACAATCTTCAATTGGGCTACGATGATAATACTTATAATTACTAATAGAAACCAAGAGCTGATCTTCCCCATATGAACCATATGCCAGGCAGCGGCTTGTTCAGGATAACGCCAGGCCCCTAAAAAGGTCGATATGTTCTCAGCGATCCAGATAAAAAATCCGATTAACAAATAAGAGAGGATCATTGGCATTCGGTAAACCCGATTGTTAATCGTAAAGCGCACGGATGCTCTATAAAAAATGGGGAATAACAGAATTATCAATATCCAGCGCAAGTCCATAATGTAATGATGCAGAAAAAAATTGCAGTAAATCGCGATACAAAGCGGCATTGATAAATGGATTTTCGGCCAGTTAATGAGCTGAAGTTCAAACCTGCGCCACGCCTGGCAAATATAGCTGGCCACGCTTGCATACATGAAGCCGCTATATAACGGAACACCGCCTATCTTGGCCAAGGCCTCCCCGGGATAAGCCCACGAACCCACGTGGACCTTATATAATTCCAACCCCAATCCGATTAAATGAAAAACCGTGATTACTTTTAGTTCGTCTTTGGTCTCCAGCCCGCTTTTATACATGATAAACTGCATTAAAAGGCAGATTAGCAGGATAAAATCGTAACGATGGATAAACGGAACCGCGATAAACTTAGTGAAAACTAAGACGGAGAAGATAACGACCGGGAAAAGACAGGAAAGCGCCTGTTGAATAGTAAAGGTTGTGAATTGGGATGTAACAAACTTACCGTTTTTAAGAGTATTGGTTAGATGCAAGTTTTAATGTCACTCCTTAAAATGGTCCATTGAATAAATGAATTTCAATTATAAGTCGTTACAGCAAGAGAATTTCCTTTGCATGAAATTATTCTACCATCCAATATAACCCGACCCCTTGCCCCGGCTGTAATCCCTCCATGGACAGCCTGTCTTGAGCCATCCTGGCTCTGGCCTGCAATATGGGCAACCACCATGCTCCGGACTCTGAATACAAAAAATCTTGCTATTAGATGGATTGGCAGCAGAGGTTGGTGGTAGGATCGAACCTGATTTGTTTTTAAGAATACCACTTTCCCACCTTAAATTTTATATTTTCTTTAACGCTATTCAAGCTTAACATCTTTTAAACGCAATTTATATTTTCTAAAATGAAGTCCTATAACCGACCCGAGCGTAAGAATCATAAAAACAATACTATTTTGATCAATAGCTTCGTTCAATAATACTACTCCAAGTAATACCGCCACCATGGGATTGATGTATGCCGATGTGATGGCGATTGAAGCGGGCCATTTGCTGAGCACATACATATTTGAGGAATATCCGATTATCGATCCGAATACAACAAGATAAATCATTGCCATAACTACATTGGAATTGATTTGTACTTTATTCAACTCACCGGCTGCAATTCCAATCAATGACAGTACGGCTCCAGCCGCCAGCATCTGAATCCCGATATTGGTAACCAGATGTCCCGAGGATTTTACCCTTTGGGAAAAAATTGTGCCAAGGGCCCATAACAGCGCAGCTGTCAACACCATCAGTCCACCTTTAATATCAGTGGCGCCAATGCCTTGACCTGCTACTATCAACAGCGTAGTCCCGGCAAATCCGAGAATAAGCAATATAAACCATATTACTCCCAACTTGTTTTCCCGAAAAATGACCAACTCAATAACCGCAATAAACAATGGCGTGGTCGACAGAATTATCGAGGTAATCCCGGAGTGGACCCATTGCTCGGCAAACATAACCAGGCCGTTGGCTCCCGCTAACATAAAAATTCCCGGAATAGCCGCTTTTATAAAGTCCTTCCATGTACCCGGAAAAGCATATTTCTTTAGCGCTGAAAATATCAAAACAATTGCTCCAGCCGAAGCAAACCGGATGCCGGCAAACAGTTCCGGCGGAAATTGGCTTACCGCAATTCGCATGGCCAGATAAGTAGACCCCCAAATAATACAAACAGCAAGATAGGCCAAACCATACTTTCACTCTTATTTACCTTCATCTCAAGGTCACCTCATCCTCTAAAATGCAAAATCCGCAGAGTCATATTTATGTGACTCCGCGGATATCTCTCCACGTGTAAGGCTTTAGCCTCTATGCAGCTCGGGCTCCTTTGCCATTATGCATACTCACCTTTTGAAGTATTTTTACATACCTTTTCCATTTTGTCAACAGTTTTCATAAAACTTTAGAAATTCTCAAGTTATAGACACACATAGGTTTAGCGAATACTTGGAGTTTACCGAGTTCTTTGTATTCGGGATCGTGGATTATGATTTTGTCGTGGATATAGCAGATGCGGTCAAGAACAAATGATAGCGATGGTTTTAAGAAATGTTTATATAAAATTGAAAGATTTGCCGGATTGGATGATGCGCCGTGAAAAGCGGCAACCTGCTTCAGTGCTCGGTCGTTTATTTCGGTTTAGTTATGGATACTGGTAGTCATTTTTACAAACCTAAACCTGTTCGTAAAAAAGACTACTTGGTCCTCGATATACACCAGTATTATCTGCGGTCCTCACTCGGTCGCACTTCGCATCTTACCACTTTTGACGACGCGAATGGATATTCGAAGAAGCTCATCCAATCCGTCAAGCTCATCCCGGCGCACCGCTGTGAAAGCGCCGGATTACATATACTTAAGGCTAAAGTTGATATTTATGTTGAAAGCAAAAAATTGTATTTTTACTGCGGTACAGCTTTCACACTTACAGCCGACCATTTTTTCACACTTCTAACTTCACACTTCAAACTTTTATCTCTTCCATTCCCTTGCCTACCGACAATACCCAATAACAAAGCAGTATCCCGTCCATCAGTCCCTGATTATAGAAAAGCTCGTCCCGGCGGATAATCTGATTAAAATAAATATCATCATATTCCTTCAACAACTTGTTGTCTTCCTCGGAGAGTTTGGCGGTGAGCTGCTTCAATAGTTCATTCGGGCGTTCTCCCAGTTTTTTGTATTCGGGATCCTTCTCGACTATTTCTTCGTCGATTTTACAGATCCGGTCGAAGATGAATTTTTTGATGCCGGTGTCTTTATCGGTGAGCATGGAAACCTCCTGTATATAAAAGGTAAATGGTATCGGGACCTCTTGCTCCTTAAAGGAGTAACCTTTAACCTTTGAAGTGGAATGATAAGTGGGGCAAGACGGTCAAAGAGCTTTATTAGACGGGATTAACGGGATTTGCCGGATTAAAACACAAAAACGATTTTATTTCAAACTTCGAACTTCACAATTCACACTTGCCTTTCTCCCTTTTCCATTTTCTATTTTCTATTTTTAATACGCCGCTTATTTTTGTTTGCCGGAAATTCGGATGCAGACCCCTTTTCGGCCTGCGGCCACCTTTCCCCGCCCGGGGACAGGACAGATAAAGACGGGCTTCGTTGTCTACTGTGGAGTACTATAAGAGTTGACAGTTTTTAAGTTCTACTTCTTTTTTACTATCTTTTTCTCTTTTAAAATATCATATCAAATATAAAGAGTCAAGTTTATTTTTAAATTATATAGTTTATAAATAAACTTTTTTGACACAAATTAAACTGGTGAGTATAATCATTTTGGGGTGAAGAAATGGCGGTTAAAGAAGATGTGAAAGCGGCAATTGCTAAGGCTGGATGGTCCTTAAGCGCGGTTAACGATGAACTAAATAAAAGGCATAATACTAAATATACCGTACAAAATTTGAGTAATAAGTTATCCCGAGGTTCCCTCCAGTATCGGGATGCGGTTGAAATTGCCGATATAATTGGATTTGAAATAGAATGGAAACCTAAAAAGAATTAATAAAAATATTCAATTTATTAATATTGGTTGCATATTTTGATAAGTTTTTGCCATTACATAAAAGTAGTGTTTTTATTGCCCTGTTGTTTAGTGGATAGAACAGCCTCCCGCTAAGAGGAAGGTCGTTGGTCCGAATCCAACCAGGAGAGTAATTTAGTGATTAAATTATTCTCCTGATTGGATTTTTCTTATAAAAGTAGTGTTATTCTCTTATTCCGGAATTTAATGTTATTAGTTCAAAATTCCTAGTCTATTTAAAATATATAATACAAGAACTGAAAAGATTATTCCTACTATATAAACTATTATAGTAAGGATAGGTTTTACTAAGTTTTTTTCTTTTGGATCAGTTGGATCAGTTTTTAAATTAAAATTAAGTTCCAATAAAATCTCCTTCATCTAATAGTGCTATATATTGGTGTTATAATTATTTTAATACACAATATATTGTTTGTCTAATAAAAAATCGACAATTTTTAGAAAAATGGCTAGATTATAACAGGGAGTTATTGGATTTATATCATATTAGATTTTCCCTTAAATTGTGCATATTCCGGCACAAACCGGACAGTAATTCCGGCCAAAAGTAGACACTGATTCCGAGTCAAACAACGTTCCTTGTCAATAAAACGTTGGATCTTTTCGTTACATAATTTGCCGCCGTTTTCGTTGCAGCCGGGTATAATATACATAGTTAACCTGCCGGAAAAGGGGTTTTGCAATGGTTGGATTTAATCTCGACCGACTGATGTTTGAAAAAAACCGGATGAAAGTTCCGGAGTTACATGCGAAAAGCGGGGTAAATAAAAATACCCTGTATGCGATATATAACAATACCTGCACCAGGGTGGATTTATCGGTAATTAACCGGATATGTAAGGCGCTTGATTGCCAGCCTGGGGATTTGATAGTTTACGAACAAGATAAATGATAATCAAGATACTGAGTGCTTTTATATATTGTTGAATAGTAAACAGTTTCAATTAATTTACAGTGTTTAAAAAAAGGATGCATTAACTTGCATCCTTTTTTTAAAATATGTTATATACATCTTTTTTTAATTTCATTTTTTATATTATCTAAATTAGATTGTACTAATCTAGTAATATCAGAATTTAATAAAAATTTGCCCATTGAAGATGTTGAAGCACGATTTGTTAAATAGCGTAAAGTCATAGACATATGATATAGTTCCACATATTCAATTGAAATAATTTTTAACTTTTGTTTTACTAAATTTTTTCTATATATATGAGGTTTTTCGTAATCTTCTGTATGTATACCTTCTTTACTTAAAAATGCTTCTATGTAATGTATAGCTGAATAAAAAGCAATAATAACAGCCCAATCTTTATATTTAACTGGATTTTGAGTTGCTAAATCCCAAGCTAAAGTTTCATTATGATCGGCTTGCTCAAAATGAATAGGGGAATCGGCCAATTGAAAATCACTTCTTTTTATTTAATTAATTTCAATATGAGGTAAAGGAGCAATTAAATATTCTAACATAATATTTTCTTGTTCAGCTAAATCATCTGCCTTGAATTCAATTTCAATTATTTCCCGCATTAATCCGGAATCATATACAGGCATTAAAACAAAAATTGTTAGTTTTGCATATTTATTATCCGGACCCTTTTGAATTTTTACTTCTTTAACTCTATCGATTGATTTAAAAAGACCTTCAATAGTACCCCAAATATCTCTGTTATTTTCTAAAGATTCTAAATTATTATTGGGCATTTCATTCCCACCCGGATTAATTTGTGCCCATGCTAACTCGTTATCTCCTACTTTATAATTACCTTGATTATCTAGATTTAATTCCATAGAACCATGAAATATTATTTTAATTTTTTCTGTTTTCTCTATTTTTAAATCCCATGGTGAAGTAGGTTGATAATCATCTTGACAAACATTTGAAATTAATGAATTAGCAAGTCGACTCGAAGGTATCTTATGTAGGAGCTTCATTTATTATTCCTCCTTCTTTTCATTGCTAATAGAAACTTCAATATTTGAAAATAAATCTATATTCAAATCCATTCTTTTATTATAATCGTATATAGTTTTAAGAAGTGACAAAACAAAACGTTCAACATCATTTTTTTGAATAGTGTTTCTTGAAATTACAGTTATTTCATTTTCCTTTGTATACTTACCGAAGTCAATATGTAAACTCTTACAATCAGGACAAAAACCAATACGCCATGTATCGGCTTCTTTGGATGTTTTTAAATTATTAGGAATTATTTCTTTTATTTTCTTTTCATGTTCAGTTTTAGCTGCCATAACATTTCAACATCCTCAAAAATTTTCAATTTTGAAACATTGCCAATATATTATCGACTAATTTATCAATTTTGTAAAGTAATTCTTGATAATGTTAACAATTCCTTGGACATTTTGTAAATTATTTTCAAAAAGCTAGTTTAACAAGTCAAATTTTCTTCAATAACCCTTCATTCAAAAATTCCTTATAATATCCCTTTATTCCTCTTTTATACCCAGCTTTTAAATCCAACTAATTATGGCCACTTAGAAGGTTCTTTTATAACTTGTTTTTAAGCAATCATCCCAAAATACAGGAATACTAAGTATTTTGTGGAAAATTATTAAAATAATAATTTGAAAATGGTTGGTGAATAATTTGCGATTTTCTCAAAGAATTAAAATAACTCCAGTTAAAACAGAACTACAACTTGAATCTATTGATGATGATTTAAAAAATGGATTATGGGATATTTATGGGGAATTCATATTCAAACAAGGATTTCAACATTACAGTTCAATTACCGGTTATCATTCTAGTACTACGATAAAAGATTGGTGTTTAGAATATTTTAAAAATTTATGGCATAGTTTTTTAAAACAACCATTTGATACTATGCCAACTGATTTTTCGGGTTTATTTACAATTATTAAGAATTACTTCTTTGAATGCAAATGGTTTGAACTATATGATTTCCTAGAGTTTACCACCTTATTTTTTAATAACCAAACTTTAAATATTCGTTTCAATAATATTTTAGAGAGGGAATTATCTGGTTACCGAGTTGTCGATGGCAATTTTACTCCTATTACTGACAAATTCGAAATAAACCAACTTGAAACGATTCTCTCAGAAACCCGAAAATTTCAAGGTGTATATATACATTTAACTCATTCATTATCACTTTTGTCTGACAGAAAGAACCCAGATTATAGAAATTCAATAAAAGAAAGTATAAGTGCGGTTGAATCTATCTGTAAAATAATAGCACAAGATCAAAACGCAGAACTAGGTCCTGTATTGAAAAAGGTAGAAGAAAAAATGACTATTCATTCGGCTCTAAAAAATGGATTCTTAGGATGGAGGTCTGCGCCGTTTCTTTTCTTGGATGAAAAACAACGGTCGCCATCGGAAGCCTTAGCTTAATTGACAATCGAAAGGCCAGGATGGCGAAGGCGTACTAAAAACCCTGGATGAATTGCAGGAGGTTTAGAACCACGCGGTTCCAACGCGTTTTTGGTAACTTTTTGCGCGTACAAAAAGTTACTCCTGGTGGGTGTGGGAGGAGGAATCGCCTCCCATCGGCCCTAGTTTAATTTATTAATAAACATTTCATAATTTACCTGAACATATCAAAATATAATCCTTTCTCCCAAGGAATCTCCAATTTTATCGCGAAAACTAGATCTAAATTATAAAAGTTAACCGGACGGTAGCTAAATTGAACAAAATCAACACTATCCAATCCGAACTTTCAGCAAAAGAAGCGCGCCTACGCGAACTTGATCGTGAACGGGATCTATTACTTTCCCAGATTAACTCCCTTCATAACGAACTCAAACAAATAACTTCAATCCAAAGTGAGCTTCCCTTGCCGTCCGTCAATAACTCCTCCCCTCCCGAAGTAAAAATAACCCTCTTCCGTTCCTTATTTCGCGGCCGGGAAGATGTTTATCCCAAACATTGGGAAAACCGGAACAAAGGCACTTCCGGATATGTACCGGCCTGTAAAAATGAATGGCTCCGGGGCATATGCAATAAACCCAAAATTAAATGCAATGAATGTTCCAACCGGGAATATTTACCCGTTACAGATGAAATTATTCATAAACACCTTGCAACTACGGCGACTATTGGCGTCTATCCGCTTCTCAATGATGAAACCTGTTGGTTTTTAGCAGTTGATTTCGATAAGGAAACTTGGCAAGAAGATGTTGCCGCTTTCCTTGATACCTGTAAAAAAGTGAAAATCCCGGCGGCTTTGGAACGTTCCCGGTCCGGAAACGGCGGACATGTCTGGCTCTTTTTCACCGAACCGGTCCCGGCTGCAACCGCCAGAAAGTTAGGCTCATACTTAATAACGGAAACTCTGGAAACCCGCCCCGAAGTCGGTATCGACTCCTATGACCGTTTTTTCCCCAGCCAAGATACCATGCCCCAAGGCGGATTGGGCAACCTTATCGCTTTACCGCTGCAAAAGAAACCACGTGAACAAGGAAACAGTCTGTTTTTAGATGAAAACTTCCGTCCTTATGAAGACCAATGGGCTTATTTAGCCTCCCTGGAGCGGATCACTCCGGAAAAATTAAATGAAATTGTAGATAAAGCGATTATGGAAGGAAAATTAATCGGTGTTACCCTACTTCCCGAAGAGGATGACCAAGACCAGCCTTGGAATAGTTTACCAACTAAAAAGAACTCTGCTGCCGTTACTGGCCCCTTCCCGGAATATCTCTCCATAGTTGTCAGTAATCAAGTCTATATCCCCAAAGAAAATCTCTCTCCTTCTCTCCGGAATAGGCTTATCCGGATTGCCGCCTTCCAAAACCCGGAGTTTTATAAAAAACAAGCAATGCGCTTACCCACCTTCGACCAGCCCCGGATAATAAGTTGTGCTCAGAATTTTTCCAAATATATCGGCCTGCCTCGTGGGTGTCAAAATGAAGTGACCGAACTCTTAACTTCCTTGGGAATCAAAGTGGACATAACCGATGAACGTAATCCGGGCAAACCGATTGACTATATTTTTCGAGGAGAACTCAGACCGGAACAACAAGCGGCGGCTGATTCTTTACTTGAGCATGATATCGGGGTGCTCTCGGCGGCCACGGCGTTCGGAAAAACGGTAATAGCAAGTTACTTGATTTCAAAACGCGCCATAAATACCCTGATTGTCGTCCATAGGCAGCAATTATTAGAGCAATGGGTATCCCGCTTAAGTACCTTTTTAAATATTAACCCAAATGATATCGGCTGTATTGGAGCAGGAAAACATAAACCGACCGGAATTATTGATGTTGCCTTAATGCAGAGCTTAGTAAAGAACAATACAGTAGATGAACTGGTCCAGGATTATGGATATTTGATTGTTGATGAATGTCACCATATATCAGCCAACAGTTTCGAGCAGGTTGCCAGGCAATGCAAAGCCCATTATGTCACCGGTTTATCGGCAACCGTACTCCGGAAAGACGGCCGTCATCCGATTATTTTCATGCAATGCGGACCGGTGCGTTATCGCGTTACCGACCGCAACCAAGCATCACAAAGGTCATTTTCCCATCACGTCATAAAACGGGAAACCGGATTTCATTTACCTGATGCTTTGGCTCTGGAACCGAAACCTTCAATACAAGATATCTATTCAGTCTTAATCACCAATGAAAAAAGAAACGATATCATTTTCGATGATGTATTGAAAGCATTGGAAGCAAAACGTTCCCCGGTATTAATAACCGAACGCAAGGAACACTTGACTTATTTCCAAGAACGCTTGAGCCGTTTCGCCAAAAATGTAATAGTCCTACAAGGCGGCATGAGTACGAACCAGCGCCAAGCTGTTATGCAAAAGTTGTCCGAAATAGCCGATGACGAAGAAAGGATTATCCTTACCACCGGTAAGTATCTCGGTGAAGGATTTGACGATGCTAGGCTTGACACCCTCTTTCTAACCATGCCGATCTCCTGGCAAGGCACCCTGGCGCAATATGCCGGAAGATTGCACCGGGAACACGATAATAAAACGGAAGTAATTATCTACGATTACGTTGACTCGGAAGTGCCGATGCTTCTAAAAATGTGGCGGCGAAGGATAAAAGGATATCAGGCAATTGGGTACGGTATCGAAAATTAGCCCAATAAGTCGGCCAATAAATGTATAAAAAAAGAAAGCCGGACGCAACCGACTTCCTTTAATTTATTCCACAAACATTTACCTCTAGTCTAAGGTTTTAATATTCTTAAAATGAGCATCAAATGAAACAATATTTAAATCATGCTGAAACGCAGTTGCTGCAATCCATAAATCATTTTCCGGAATATTCCGCCCCTCTTTAACTAATCCGGCTTTAATTTTACCATAAATTTGACTGGTTTTTTCATCAATACCAATCACCGGATATTCACTAAGAAAATCTTTAAAAAGTTTAAGATTCTCCTCAGTCTGTGAAGATTTATTAGCTCCATAAAAAAGTTCACCGGCTGTAATCACAGAAATATGAATACCATCCAGAGAATCAAAAATTCGGATCGCTTCAGTGTCGCCGTTTAGCATTTTTATTATTAAATTTGTATCGACTAAATTACCATTCATTTAGATCAACCTTTTCCGTCTCTTTAAGAGCCTCGGATATTTCCTGAAAACTAGCAGCGTTTAGTTTACCGATATACTTTTTATAAGGTTTAGCCTCACTGCTCACATACTCATCAAGAATGGTAATAATCACTTTCTGATTAGGCTTTATACTTATCTTTTCTAAGGGAACAATTTCTTTCCCGTCATAATATCCACGAAGAGCTTGCATGCTAATCACCTCGGCAATATGCTGATTTATACCTCATACTTACAGTATTATATACATCTATTATATCATATATAAGTTGAATAAATTAATCTATATGCCAAACAGCCAAAATCATAATAATCTTCCAGTGCCGGTTGGTTTATGATTGACAACCATCTTTCAAACTTTCTTCCCTTACATCCTATCCTTCAACTCCCTAACCTCTTTCACATTAGCAATCCACAAATCCACCAAACCCAAAGCAACCGAAGTGCTTAAAAACAAAAACACCATCCATACCTTTTGCGCTAATAAACCCCCGATTAAAAACCCGGCGGCTGTTGTCAGCGCCGTTATCGAAGACTGAAACCCCCAAAATCTCCCCCGGTATTCATCTAAAGTGAATTTTTGAAAAATAACATTAATGGGGATACAACAAAACATAAAGGCGGTTCCCCCGATTACCGCCAAACCGGACCCAATGAGGGTAAACTCCCAAATAGTAAACCGGCCCTTTACCAAATGTAAAAACAGCAGCCCAGTGATTACTAAAATACAAAAACTCCAAATGAATAAACCCCAAGCAATGGAGGTCTTCAGTTTATACCGGCCGGAAAACACCTGAACCAAACAAGCGCCGATCATATTACCAATAAACGCCGAACCGATAGCTAAGGCTAGTTGAAAAGGGGTTGCCTTTAAGACCACATTAAATGCATAAGGAAGGTAAATCAGGGCATAAGGGAAAACCACCAGGTTAAACAAAGCATACATCAATGTTAACTTGAGAGTCAGCTTATTTTGTTTCACATACTGATAACCTTCTCCCAGCTCGGCCAGGACTTTGCCAAACTCCCGGGAAACTGAAAAGTTATTTTTTATCCTTTGCACTTTCAAGGGTATTTTTAAGTTAGCTTCCAAAATGCCGGAGCTAAAATACGAAACGGCATTTAGCAGAAAAATGGCGGTAATCCCAATTAAATTGTAAAGAAGGCCGCTGATTAACATTCCGGCAATCATACAAAAACTCCCCACGAATTGGTCCATGGAAGTAGCTTGGGATAACTGGTTCTCTTCTACCACATTCGGAATGATTGCGCTGGCGGCCGGCGCAAACAAGGAACCACAGATTGCCAGGATAATAGCACAAATATATAACATCCAGATTTGGATTAACTGATAATACAACAAGGCCGCCGCCAAGACCACCACTATTCCCCGGATAACGTCCATCCATATCAAGATATTTTTCCGGTTCACCCGATCGGCAATACCGCCTCCAAACGGTGAGATAATTGCGCCAACCAAAGTGTTAATAACTAAAAACAACGACATTGTTAAGCTCGATTTAGTAAAGTCCAGGATAAACCAGCTTAAGGCAAAAGCATAGATCTGGTCCCCTAACATGGAAATAATCTTCCCGGAAAAAAGCAGTATAAAACTACGGTTCCCAAATACACTTGGCGGTTTTAAGGTAATGGCTTCAGTTGCTTCCGGATTCATCATAAACTCCTTCTTTCTCGCCGATATCTTTTATACACCATAAGTAAAAGGACTGGATTATTTGAGCGGTATATAAATTTTCAACTCAATATTATTAGTAAACGGTAAACTATCTATATTAGCAGTTTCAAAGTCCGGTTCTTCTTTTCTGTCGTAATTGGAATTCGGTAACCAAGTACTGTAAATATATCTTCTGGTATTCTGAATCAATTCGATAGAGCCGTTTACTTTAAATTCCGCATATTTACCCTCGGGTATTTCAAAACCAATCAAGCCGCCTGGCTTTTCCTTGAAACAATGCATTGCCTCTTCACCAATAATAAAAGAAAAATCACCGTTATCACGACAGTTGCCTAAAACTCCAAATAAATCTCCCCGTATAGTTCGCTCGGGAATTTGTGAAGAATACTCATTTCCGATATAATCAGCATAAAAGCCGGGGATTTCTTGAAAATGCCGCTCATTGTTGAGGTTTGACTTGTATTCATATCCTACTATATTTAATTTATTTAAATGGACAATGCAAGGCTTGTTTATACTAATCTCCCCCATGCTTTCTCTTTGGTAAATCAGAAAATTAACCTTGGGTTGCAATGAAATTGTGGTTTGTACCCTCCGGTATTTCACCGGTGTTATGCCGAAATAAGCCTCAAAGGCGCGAGTAAATGCTTCATTAGAATTATATTGATAAGTAACCGCGATTTCTAAGATAGTCTTGCGGGTTTCCCTCAATAAAACGGCAGCTTCGGAGAGACGCCTCTTTCTTATATACTCCTGTACCGAAAACCCCGAAATCGCCTGAAATAACCTTTGAAAATGAAACGCCGAAAAATAGGCTTTCGAAGCGATTTCGGCAATTTCTAAATCTTCTTTAAGATTGCTTTCTATGAACTCAATCGCATTTTGGATTCTTTTGTAATAATCCATTTCCTAAAATACCTCGGTATATTCATATTCTAGCAGTTATTAACAACCTTTTCTTGATAATTTATGCTATTTTAACTAAATAGGATGAAGAAAATTTTATCCCAGATTTGCATTCTTAAATCCGAATGCAAATGAAGATCTATATAGTCTTTTCTTCATCTATTACAGCTGTAATAAGTTAAATTAAATTCATTAATTCCCAATTGCGTCCGGTTTTAAGGACGAAATATATTTAGAAAATTCAATTCAACTTATATATCAATGCATTCCATTATTCGCGGCCATTAGTGTTCATTAGTAACATGACCAAAATAGCAATTCTCATCAAGAAATATTCCGCCTCAAATAATACAATCTTAACCGGCGACCACTCCATGTTCGCCTATAAAGGTATTCTCTGTATCGTTGCTGCCTTTGATTTATCTATGTCTATCTTAGATCTAACCCATACTGAAAACGATACCATCGACCAAAAAAATAAAATATTAATAAAAAAACAGCAAGTTTCTTACTGGATTTATCAAATCTGTCTGTAACAATCATTCCCAGAGAGCCGATTAACATTTATACAGTAAGCAACAAATAATCCCACTCGACTCAAAAAAACAAAGAGCCGCCCCATGATTGATTCCGGGACGGCCCTGACAGAACTAAATCTATCGCCGATTTTTGGACAAAGTATAACCTCTTCATACCAATTTGGGTTCAAAGTAATACTATTTTGAAAGCAACTTAGTACCGGGTGAGCTTACCTGGTTTTATTACCAGCCTTATCCGTAAGTCTTCTATTATTGTTTACTATACTCCCAATTCTCGGGTTGTTGTTCTGAGTAAGTCTCAGCCTGTCGACCTCATAAAACCCCTGCTCATCAATAGCACTCTTGCTCCCATTGACCAATTTTGTCAGTTCGGCTACTATTTGATTCATACTTGCAGCTTGAGTGCTCAATTCTTCAGCGGCCGAGGCGCTTTCCTCCGCATTAGCTGAATTTTGTTGGACAACGGTTTCCATTTGCGATATCGCCCGGTTCACTTGTTCGATTCCTTGAGTTTGTTCCACACTGGCAGCAGTTATTTCAGCCATCAAGTCATTAACTTTACCGGCCTGAGCAGTGATCTCCGCCAATGCTTCTCGGACTCTCCCGGCCACCATCACTCCCTTATCGGATAACGCTATATTGGACTCAATGATATCAGTAGTTTCTTTGGCTGCTTGAGCACTGCGCCCGGCCAAATTTCTTACTTCCTCCGCCACCACTGCAAATCCCATTCCGGCTTCTCCGGCCCGGGCAGCTTCAACTGCGGCATTTAAAGCCAGTAAATTAGTTTGAAAAGCAATATCATCGACTACTTTGATGATTTTCGCTATCCGGTCACTGGACTTTTTAATCTCCGTTATTGAATCCATCATCTCCTGCATTTCTTGGCCGCCTTTATCCGATGAAGTTTTGGCCTGTTGTGATAATTGGGACGCCTGCGCAATATTGACCGTGCTTTGTTGCATCATCGAGGCCGATTCTTGCAGGGTCGACGACGTCTCTTCAATAGCACACGCTTGTTCAGCGCTCCCTTCGGATAACTGTTGAGCGGCTGATGAAAGTTGCCCCGATGCTGCTGATACCTGGGCCGCTCCATTCTTCAAGTTCATCATGATATAATTCAACGGATTAACAATCCCATTGGTAACCATTAGGACTACCAAGGTCAATATTATAAGGAAAATAATACTGAAGAAAATTGAGATTAATGATGCCCGGCGGACATTGGCTAAAACTTGGTCAACCGGAGAGTTGGTAATAAATACCCAAGGTGTCTTCGACCTTCCGAAGTGTATAGTCGCGAAAGCCTGGTAAACATTGCCGTTTAGGTCTTTCAACCTGTTTTCAAGGACCTCAATCTCTCCCGAATCAGATGCCAGTACTTTTTTTGCAGCTACGATCTCCTTTGCGTTTTCCACTGCTTTCCCTAAAAGAGCCGAGTCAGGATGGGTTATATATGTCAGATTATTGGCTACCAATGAAGCATAACCGGTACCATAAGGTTTGATCTGATTAACCAATGTTTGGAGCGAGTCCAGGGTAAGATCGACTCCGGTAACCCCCACTACTTTTCCGTCATACTCTATCGGAACCACAATACTGGTCATCAGAACTTCCTTACCGTTAATCTCATATCCGAACGGATTCATGATGGTTTCTTCCCCGCTGTTTCTAGCCAACAGATAATAATCACCAGCCCCTTCGGTTGTATAATCAACCAATGGAACCAAAACAATTTTGCCTGAATTATCCCTATTCCAGTAAGGAATAAACCTTCCGGTACCGTCATGACCGGGCTTATTGATGTTTTCTTTATCCTGACCGTCCAAAGCATTTGGTTCCCAGCAAGTCCAGACCCCAAGAAATCCTTGATTGTCCTCCAATACCCGTTTTAGAATGCTGTTCATTACATCCCGATTGACAATTTGAGAGTATTTCATCCCTTCAAAGGATTCCGCCAAGGTCCGGGCCGTCACTAAAGCTTCATCAATCGTCGCCCGGATTTCATTAGTATAACGTCCCGACATCTGTTTGGTCTTATCAATCGCTTCTTTGGTAGTATTATTGGCAACATTAATCATAACAATCAGATTGGTAATGATAAAAGCCCCTAAAATAACAGAACAAATAGATATTAACAATCTGGCTCTTAAGGTTAATCTTTGAAGCACTTTATCCTCTCCTTTTTTGAACCGGTTTATTTGGGCTTTCAACCTTGAAAATGCTAACGATGCCTGTAGTTCACCCAGCCTTATTTTTATACTTTCAGGTGCGCATCGGAAGCTGGCGTGGACTACCACTCCGGAATATACACTTGAGTCCAAAAAAAATCGTTAACTGCTAATTTCTTATTTAAATTCCTAAAAACATTATCGGTCAAATATTTTTTTTCATTTAGACCTCGTTAAAACAATTTCAGACTGAAATCCATGACCGCTGTATCGTCTTTTGCACCAAGTGGAACGTTTCTGGTCGTTTAGCCGGTTATCATGTTAATATAAGTCCGGCGTTAACAGTATTA
This sequence comes from Bacillota bacterium, assembly GCA_023435225.1. Classification (GTDB taxonomy): domain Bacteria; phylum Bacillota; class UBA4882; order UBA8346; family UBA8346; genus UBA8346. Next base: position 44,567 of record JAEYRX010000080.1, on the reverse strand, counting down.
CAATTGTCATCCTTTAAATGACAATTTTCACATTTACACCCATGGTATTAAAAAATTATAATGTTGTTGTATTTTAATTTTATTCCCGAACTTATACGATTAAGGACTAAATCTGAAATATGCCGGGAAATCTGTAATTATCAAGGTCGTAAAAGTCTGAACGAATAAGAAAAAATTTTTCAGGGAAAAGGGAGTGATTTACAATGTTCAATACGAAAAAGATGATCATCGTTTTTAAAATTTTGGTTTTATTAACAGTATTAATTACCACCGGATCTGCTTTTTCAGATGACGGTCTTTCAGACGGGTTACAGGCTTATTGGAAATTCGATGAAGGAAGCGGGAAAACAACTCAGGACATATCCCCAAATGACATCGATAGCCTGGACTGGACAAACGTTGAATGGACTTCCGGCAAGTTCGGCAATGCCCTTATGCTTGGAGGAACCAACTCGTGCGTAAATTTCGGCGCTTCAAATTTAAATTTAAGTTCGGAGCTAACGGTAAGTTTCTGGTTATATATTGAAGAGAATAACAGCAGCGCCTATTACGAAACAATACTATCAAAAGGCGAGCACGTATATCCTTTCATGTTTCAAATTGAAGGGAATAATTATATACGTGCTGTCACAAGACACAAAATAGGCGAAAACCCTTTACAGCCAGACTATATTAAATCTAAAGATCCGATAAGTTCAAAAACTTGGCATCATATTGCATTGACTTACAAGCCCGGGAGCAAAATCCTGTATATCGACGGGAATGTCAGCGACTCAAATACGCTCTGTACAACCAACCTTTTTTTAGGGTTTCCAAGCCGTAGTAATAATATAATGATAGGGTCTCTAACCGGCGCCTCAATAAAAGGAAAAGTTGATGAGGTAAGGATATATAACAGATCTCTTTCGAGTGATGAAATACAAGCATTAACTGCGGCAAATCCTTCCGCTGCTCCGGTAATCCTTAGTGTGCAGGCTATGTCGCCAAGCGGAATAACGCTTGCATGGAGTGATAATTCTTCGGATGAAACAGGCTTTAGGATCGAACGGAGTATTGATGGAATATCTTTTACGCAGATAGCTGAAGTTGGCGCAAATACTGTTACCTATAGTGATACTGACTCTAGCCTTCTGGCATGCACTATATATTATTATAGAGTCAGGTCATACAATGATTATGGAAATTCAACATATTCAAACATCTTTTTCGCAAAAACTCAGCAAATCCCGGCAGCAGTGGATATAACCAAAGGGCTTCAAGCATATTGGAAATTCGATGAAGGAAGTGGCGAATCAACTCAGGACTCATGCCCAAATGGAATAGATAGCCTTGCCTGGACAAACGTTGAGTGGATATCTGACAACTTTGGAAACAGAGCCCTTATGCTTGGAACAACTAATTCGTGGGTTAATTTTGGCGATTCGAATCTAAATTTAAGTTCGGAGCTAACGATAAGCTTCTGGGTATATGTAGAAAGTAACAGTGGCTCAGATTATGAAACAATACTAACAAGAAGCGATTATATATATCCTTTCACGATTCAAATAGCAGGAGATAATAGTATACGCATACGTACAAGGCACAATCAAGGCGAAATAGTAAATAATCTGGATTCTACCAATCAAATAAGTCCAAACGCTTGGCATCATGTTGCATTGACTTACAAGCCAGGCAGCAAAATCCTGTATATCGACGGGAATGTAAGCAACTCAACTACACTCTGTACAACCGACCTTTTTTTAGGGTTTCCAAGCCAAGTTAATAATATCCTGGTAGGAAGTCAATCTCTACCCCGCAGGTCAAGAAAAGTAGGAGTTGATGAAGTAAGAATATACAATAGGGCTCTTTCAAGTGATGAAATATATGAATTAAGTGCTCCGGTTCAGAACAATCTTCCTGCCACTCCCGGGATCATTGCCGCAAAGGCTGTGTCGGAAAGCGAAATAAAGCTCAGCTGGGTCGATAACTCATCAAATGAAACCGGTTTCATTATAGAACGTGGGATTGATGGTATATCTTTTATGCAGATAGCCGAAGTTGGCGCAAACACTGTAACCTATAGCGACACTAGTCTTCGGACAGAAACTACTAATTATTATAGAGTAAGAGCATACAATACCTACGGGAGCTCCAAATATTCAAACATATCCCCGCCGGTTATACTTTGTGCCTTAAAAGAAATTCCTTCTAATGTGTCTGCCAGGAAGATTGCGAAAAACAGTATCAAACTCTCCTGGACAGCGCAGGATCCAACCGTGATATCCGGTTACAGGATATATAGAAACTCTCAACTGATCGGGCAGGTGAGCACGACTGATTATACTGATCTGAATTTGCCGAAAGGAAAGTATACTTATCAAGTATCCGCTGTTTGTAAAGTAGGTCTTCATGAATCATCTTTAACCATACCGACCACAACAATTATCGTTACCAATGCGCCTTGTCAAGTTAATGAAGTTTATGTCGGCAGTTGGGAGGCTGACCATGAGTTTGCCGCATTAACTCAAGCGGATTTAGAGCTGATAAAAACTAAAAAAATCATCATTGGAAGCCGCTCTTACGGCCAGAACATCCGGAAAGGATTAGAGAGAATATTTGCCGACAAAGGCGTCATATTCAATTATGCGCAAAGGTCGCCGGCTTTTGGAGAAATTATAGAAGATAATATATTTGCTAACTATTTCTACCTCTCTTATATGTGTGATTTATATCCTTTGACCGCAAGAATTACCGAGTTCAATAGTTTCTTTAACGGTTCCCCTTATACTAGCGGGCAAAAAAATATTTACAGCTATGATTTTAGCGATGATGTAGATATTGCCATGTTGGAAGTAGTGTCCGGAAATTATGATAGCACTAATCCTGAAGGTTATTATCAGATGTATGAATTATATAAAAACACTATGCTGAACCTAAAAAAACAATATCCCCACATTACTTTTATATTCTTCACCAATCATATGAATTTCAATGTGCCGGATAATCCTCTGACCCGTGCGTCCAGGGAATATAACCAGTTGTTGTTTAACGATATGTTTGGAGAAAACAATTTACAGGTTCCCCTTTTTGATTTCGCCGATATTTTATCCACCAAGGCTGATGGAGAGATCTGCACCTATGAAAAAAACGGGAAAATATATCGAAAAATATGGCCGGAATACAATCGGGATGATGTGGAAGAACTGCCGGAACATCCTAATACGGAAGCGATTGAACGTAGACTGGGACAGGGAATGGCTGTTTTATTGCAGAAGGTGATCGAGCTTAAAACAGCTTCGGAAACCACGGCTCCGGAAAACAGCAATTGATAAAATAACATTTTATTGTAACAATATGCCGACCGTTTATGAGAGACAGTCGGCATATTGTATTAGGCGATACTCGCTGGACACGATTCCTTAAATATTTTAACCGCTAATTACGCGAATAATTTGGTTAAATATATATTCCTAAGTACCTGGTGCGAATATAAAACCTGAAACTAGATATTTTGCGCCAATTTTTACCGCTTTGGATTTATTCCGATGTTTGCCAGCTTATGGAAGGATTTTCACCAAATAAACCGAAAACACACTAGTAAGTAGGATGATGATAAGGTGAAAAAGGTGGAGAACCAAATGGCCAATTCTAACAGCGCTTTCTTACGGGAGGAATATATATCACGAATCAACAAAGTAATGGATTTTATAGATACCCATATAGATGAAGATCTATCACTCATTCACCTTTCAAATGTAGCAAATTTCTCTCAATATCACTTCCACAGAATTTTTTCAGCCATCATCGGAGAACCGCTTTCAAAATACATTCAAAGGATCCGTCTTGAAAAAGCAGCTATTAGTCTGCTTGCCTATCCAAAAGACACCGTTTCACAGATCGCTTTGAAATGCGGATTTGATAATCAAGCTTCCTTCTCAAGGGCTTTTAAGAAACACTTTGGCTTCAGCGCCGTTCAGTTGAGGTCAAAGCCAAGTTTACTAAAAAGCAAGAACTGCAAAACTGAAAGCAAGCCGGGAAAAGACAATTTAAATCTTCTTCCCTATAATGAAAGAAAGAGTATTCAGTACAAGGAGCAATTTTCATTGGATATTTCCGTCAATATTGAAGTCAAAGATATACCTGAACTGACGGTGATATATATCCGCAATATCGGAATGTTCAAAGGCGAGCCGGAGTTGTTCCGCAAGCTGCTTGGCAAACTTTTTAAATGGGCTGGGGCCAGGGGATTGATCCAAAATCCGGATCCGGATACCAAAATTCTTTCAGTCTACCATGACAACCCCGACATTACTGACGAAGCAAGGTTTAGAACCAGTGTATGTATGACTGTCCCAAGAGATACCGTGGTGGACGGAGAAATCGGTAAAATGACAATTACCGGCGGCAAGTATGCAGTCGGACATTTTGAATTGTATGCTCACCAATACAAAGAAACCTGGGACTTTATGTATGGCGGATGGTTCCCCGATAGCGGTTACCAACCTGATGACCGTCAGTGCTTTGAGATATATTTGAATAACCCAAGGGAACATCCTGATAAAAAAAGTATTGTGGATATCTATATACCGGTAAAACCTTTATAAACGGTTTTCATCAAACGAAACCGAATAAATTTAATGAAGAAACGGTGAATCCATGAATAATATAACTATAACAGGCGCCCGCCTTCATAATTTAAAGAATATCGATATCGCCATCCCCAAAAATAAACTGGTAGTAGCGACCGGCGTTAGCGGATCAGGCAAATCCAGCCTGGTCTTTGATATTATATTTGAAGAAGGGCGTAAACAATATTTACAGTCTTTGGGTGTGTTTGCGCAGATCGATGAAGAAAACAAGTTTGATAATATATCCGGTATTGGGCCGACGATAGCGGTCCAGCAAAATATTATCCGCCAAAGTAATCCGCGTTCGACAGTCGGCTCCCGAACCAATATCCTAAATATGCTGGCAGTACTTTATGCTGTGGAAGGCAAAATTGCTTGTTCGTCATGTGGTACTCCGGTCGATGATAACTTAACCTGCCAAAATTGCGGAAATACTGAAGAACGTCTGCCGGCCGGTTATTTCTCCCCTAACAATCCGAACGGAATGTGCCTGAAGTGTTCCGGTAAGGGATCGTATTTTGAAATCGATATGGAAAAACTGGTTCCTGATAGTCTGACAACTCTGGAGCAAGTTTTTGATAAAGTAATGGTAACGCCTGGTCTCAAAAAAGTGCTTAATCGGCATTTCCAAGATTATCTGCAAACGCCGTTTTCTCAAATCCCTGATGAAGTAAAAGAAAAGATAATCTATGGACATTTCACCAGTAATAACTCTGCCAAACGCAGTATCTGCCTTGTCAGAATCTTTGAAGGTCTTATTTACAAATACGGTGAAGACCCTACCGGTATATACAAAATGTCCAAATGCTCCGATTGTCATGGCTTCCGGATTGGTGAGGAAGCGCGGAGAGTTTTTTTAAACGGTAAACATCTTGGTGAACTGGGAATCATGACCATAACTGAATTACAAGATTTTTTGGCGAACTTGGCAAATCAACATATTTCAACATCCTTAGGAACCAACCTGCTTAATGATATTTTGCACAAAACAAACTCTTTAAGTAAATCCCGGCTGGGACACCTCTCCCTTTACCGGGCAATCTCCACTATAAGCGGCGGCGAACTGCAACGGCTGTTTCTCAATTCTCATCTGGATTCAAAAATGGAATCGCTGATCTATATTCTCGATGAACCGACAGCCGGACTACATGAATCGGAAAAAACCGAACTTCAGCAGTCTATCTTGGCCCTTAAAGAGTTGGGTAATACCGTTATTGTGGTAGAACATGACCGGAGCACCATCGAAATGGCTGAACATATCATTGATATCGGTCCAAAAGCCGGGGCTGAGGGCGGACAAATAATTTATCAGGGTGATGTAGCCGGTCTTAAGGAATGCGCTGCCTCGATTACCGGACAATATTTGTCCGGGAAAGCTTCAATGCCGGTTAGAAAATTTCTTCAAAATATTGAAATTGGTAAAGAAACTCCCCGGCTTACGATCCGGCATGCCAAAACCAATAATCTAAAGGATCTAACCGTATCGTTTCCCTTGGGTGTCTTAGTGGGGATTGCCGGCATATCCGGCAGTGGAAAGAGCTCTCTTATTTCGAATACTCTAATCCCGTTACTTAAACTTCATTTTTCTGATAATCCCAATGAAACAAATATCGAAGAAGAAGAAATTGAAACCGATTTGGAATTTACCACCTTTGAAACTGTTGCCGAAAAGCTTGAAGGTATGGAACATATCGCCGGATTCGCCGAAGTATCTCAAGCCCCCATCGGTAGAAATATGAATTCCACACCGGTATCCTATATCGGCATTTGGGACAAAATACGTAAACTCTTTGCCGACCAGCCGGAAGCTATCAAACAAAATTTAACCGCCGGTCATTTTTCCTTCAACTCCCAAGGCGCCTGTTCCGTTTGCGGCGGCAGCGGCCGGGAGAAAATATGGCTGGGAGGCAATTTCTTTCTATATAATACTTGCAAGGAATGTCATGGAAAAAGATATAATAACGAAGCCTTATCTGTCAGCTATAAAGGGAAAAATATCGTTGACCTGCTTGAAATGACTGTTGCGGAAGCCGTTACTTTTTTTGGAGGTAATAAAACGATCATTTCTACCCTACTGGTTCTGGAACGGATCGGTATGGGATATATAAAACTGGGCCAACCTACTCCGACCCTTAGCGGAGGTGAAGCCCAAAGGATCAAACTCGCCAAAGAGATAGGCCGGCAACGGAAGGGCAATATCCTCTATCTCCTGGATGAACCGACTACCGGTCTTAGCCTTTACGATACGGCCAAGCTTATTCAGTTATTGGATGAACTTGTAGCTAAAGAAAATTCCGTCATTGTCATTGAACATGACCCGATAGTCTTATCCGCCTGCGACTGGATTATAGAGCTTGGTCCGGAAGGGGGCACAGCCGGCGGAAATATCATTGCCGAAGGTTCACCCCAAACGTTGAAAAGAAATCCCCAATCCATAACCGGGAGATATTTATGAAAAGTGTAAAGTGTAAAATGAAAGATGTAAAATTATTTACTATATATGTTGAAAAAAGTTTTGTGTATTTCAACATATTTTCCGAAATTCATAAGTTGAAGAAATATCTTTGATTTTTTCTTTACATTCGGCATTAGGAATGTAAAGATAGTTATAAAACTTTCTTCAACTTATATATCTTGGAGATAATTCAATGAACATTTCACCTATTAACAGAGACTATTGGCCAACCCGGGAATGGCGGACCGCCGACCCGGTATCTGCAGGTATGAAACCGGAGAATTTTACCGTCCTTGAACAAATGATTAACTCCCAATATAGAAACATTAACGGTATTGCTGTAATTCGAAAGGGATACCTAATATTTGAAAGATATTATAACGGAAATACTCCTCTTGATACGCATAATGTTGCGTCAGTCACCAAAAGTATCATCTCCGCCCTGATTGGTATCGCCATCGATGCCGGATTTATCAAAAGCGTAGATCAGAAGGTCTTGGACTTTTTCCCCGAATATGTTGCCGATCCCGGAGATATCCGGAAATGTATCATAACTATAAAGCATCTTCTTACCATGACTGCTCCGATAGCCTCAAAAACCTCGGGCAACCGATGGGAACCATTGGATAGACTTCGGCGGCAAAGTGATTGGATAAAGTATATCCTTGATTTATTAGGGAAAGGTGAGACCGGAAAATTCCAATACAGCACCGCCGGTGTACATTTACTTTCGGCAATCATAACCCGCACTACGGGTATGTGTGCCCGGGAGTTTGCCAATGAGCGTTTATTCAGGCCCCTTGGTATGAGAGAAATCCCGGAACATAAAATGGAATCGTTTCAGTTGGATGATGTCTTCGGAAAAAATGTAACCGGATGGATCAGTGATCCCCAAGGCAATACTACCGGTGGATGGGGACTGACAATAACCCTCAGGGATATGGCCCGGTTTGGTTTTTTATACTTAAACCGCGGCATTTGGGAGGATAAACGGATTATTTCGGAAGCTTGGATCGGGGAGTCGACGGCTCCGCATTCAACAACATGGATTGATGAGCCGACAGCCAAATACGGCTATTTATGGTGGCTTCGAGAAAAGGACAATATTTTTGCATACGCAGCCTTAGGTTCCGGGGGTAATGTTATTTGTTGTATCCCGGAAAAAGACCTGATAGTGGCGATTGCTTCTAAGATAGTCAGCAAGCCGCAGGATCCCTGGTTGCTTTTTGATAAAGGCATTATCCCGGCTATAGTTTTACTCTAAATCCTTAAACCTCAACCTATAAATAAAGCCGGTAAAGGAAAAACATTTTAATAATTAGAAGGAGCCTTACTCATGGAATTCAATATCTCAACTCCAGCCCTTTTATTCTCAGCCATTTCCCTTCTTTTGCTGGCTTTTACCAATCGGTTTTTAGCAGTTGCCAATCGCGTCCGCCAGTTTATCTCGGTATATAATGAAAAACCCGATGAGAATCTTTTGAAACAAATAACTAATTTCAAGATTAGACTACAATTGATGAAAAACACTCAGATATTCGGCGTCTTAAGTTTCTTGTTTTGCGTTATTTGTATGTTTTTCGTATTATTGCTACATATCGTGATAGCCAAAGTCATATTTGCGGTCAGTCTCGTTCTGTTAATGATTTCTTTGTTATTTTCGTTATCAGAGATATTTATCTCCATCGATGCGCTAAAGCTGGAATTGGATCGGTTGGATGATCAATGTCATTCAAAAGTCGATGAAAAAGAAAGAACGTGAAAGGAAGAATAACCATTGATAGTTGGAAAATTAAAAGTATCTATTGCTATAATTCTCTCCTTATGTTTTAATGAAACCGGCGAAAAGGAACTCATGTTTAAATGGGCCATGCTATTGCCGGAGATACTGCAGTAATAGAGGTACACCATCCACACCTTTTGAGCCGAAAAACTCCCGATTAAAAATCCGCCGACCATTATCAACGCCCTTATCGAGGACTGAAACCCCCAAAATCTCCCCCGGTATTCATACAAAGTATATTTCTGCAAAACTAAATTGCTGGGATACAACAAAAACCATACCCCTATTATTCACCGAAGATTCTTACCAACTTATGGAAGGTTTTTTTGTATATTTGCCGAAAATAGATGTGATATTAATTATTTTTATATTGATTTGAATTCTATTTCCAAAAATCCTAAAAAGCGAATCAATGCAGCCATTCACTAACTTGCCGACCTATCAACCTCGCTCCAGTCAAACCCGAAAAAAGGAGATGATAAAATGAGCTATGATTTATATTTTCAGTGTAAAAACGGACAATCCTTATCTAAAGAAAGCTTTATCCATTATTTCAGTGGTCGTCCTTGGTATAAAATAGAACAAAACCAGGCCTTCTATGATAATCAAGATACCGGAGTTTACTTTTGTTTTGACTATCAAGCGGAGAATGACACCGGTAACGAAGATAATGAAGCCGAAAACGATTATATAGTCAGTTTCAATATCAATTTCAACAGACCGCATATTTTTGGGCTGGAAGCGGAAACAGAAATAAAAAGTTTTGTAGCGGAATTTGACTTAAACATCTTCGACCCTCAAACAAATGGAATGGGGGAAGGGCCTTATTCTACCGAAGGTTTTTTACGCGGCTGGAACGAAGGTAATCTTTTTGGTATCTCAGCTATAGTCGGCCATGGAGGCAAAAATGGTTTTACCGCTATTTCCACCTTACCTTATGCTGATATTGAGCGTTATTGGAAATGGAACTTTTCCCGGGAAAAACTCCGAACCAAACTGGGAAATAGCCTTTTCGTACCGCGAATTATGTTTTGTGAGGTTCAAAATAAAGTAAACTCCTTTATCGTCTGGGGTGATGCAATGCCGATTGTATTACCTAAAGTAGATATAGTTGTTTTGTTTAAACAACAATTGGCTCAATTTCGTTTGTTTTCTAAAAAGCCGGTAATATCTCCGGTCGCTTATAAAGAAGTCACAGGGATATTTCCTCCTGAAGAAATCCGCTCCGAAGAGGGATTTTCCTATAGAATGCTTACATATAACAGTCCTCCGCCAAATATCCTTGATTTCTTTGCAAAACAAAAACCTGGAAAAATTCAGGGTATTTCGGTTGATCATATTCTTGATGATGAATTGGTGGATCAAGCAAAGGAATCAGCTTCATCGTTGGAAACATTTGATTTTGAAGATCAACAGGAAGAAGATTATTCGTAATAAACTATTTTGAAGACATTACCATCGGACAAAGAGCAAGTATAGTGTATTAATAAATTCAATAAAGAATTAACCGCCATGGCGTATAAATATTTAGTCATTTTCCCGCCCTTCTTTCTTACATATCAAATTGATGATTAAAAAAAGACTGCTGGCTTCCTTTTTTGCTAACAGTCTTAATTTATATAAATCCTTATGATAATGCAATTATCTGTGAATGAAAATGCCGTTCTACCTACTTTCTATAAGCAACCAACGTCTTGTACATAATAAAGACATAGGTTACCACAAAAACAATCCACACAATACCGATATTCCCCAGGAAAAACTCAGAGAAATAAGCCCCCAAAATGATTCCCGCAGCAACTAAAGTGATTTTTAAAGCCGAGAAATCCCAAAGATTATACTTCTGGGTCCGCTTCAACATGTTATTGATAAAGTTTTTCATAACGGTAACCTCCTTAAAGTTTTTATAAATACATTAATAAAAAGTTTTGAATGCAATATATAGTGAAAAACCCAGATATATCTATCAATATATTGTATTCAAATGTATAACTTTTAATTATGAAAACTCTACGATAAGACCAAGCTTGGTGCTTTAAATTTATTCTACTCCTCTTAATTACCTAAGTACATCGTATTTGTTAACCAATCCTGGGAATACAATGGAAAAGTAACGCCTCGCTTCTCTAATTCCCACATTATAACTTGTTAATAAATATAACTAATATTTTTATTGACTATTTTTATGTTATAACATATAATTAGGTTATCTAAAAAATGAGTTATATGAGGAGGAAGTTTCCCAATGAAAACACTATTAAAAGTCTTATTAATCACATCCCTAGTCCCGGTTATACTGGCTCTCTTATTGACTATCCGTTATTATTCCGGACAAAAAAAGATTGAAAAGGTTAATTCTTTGCTATGTAAAAAACAAATCTCATTGACACCGGTAGATCGCCTTTTGCTTACCCCTATTATCGACTCCCAAACCGTCAATCCCGCTTATAAAACCGAAGACGGAGTTGCTTATTTGGTCCAAACAGCTAATAACACTGTTCTTTTTGATGTCGGTTATAACAAAAAGGATGAAAAAATCTCTCCATTGTTATATAATTTAGACAAAATGAATACGGATCTGGAGCAGATCGATTTCATCGCCATCAGCCATGCCCATGTTGACCATTGCGGCGGTATAAGTGTAATGAAAGAGAAAAAAATAAAATTGGCAAATGGTCCGGTAGATCTGCAAGGTAAAAAAATATTCTCACCGGCTCCATTGAGTTGTGAGACTGGTTCCGTAGTTACTGTAACCAATCCTGAAAGTCTAACCGAGGAAATTGGCAGCACCGGGCCACTTAGTGTTCAAATGTTTGCTACCGGCCAATTGATGGAACAGTCTTTATTAATCAATTTAAAAGGCAAAGGTTTGGTGGTCATTATTGGTTGCGGCCATCCCCAAGTTGAAACCATCATCGATGCGGCTGAAAAAATAACCGGGATTCCGGTATATGCTGTAATCGGTGGCGCCCATTTATACTATACAAAAGTTCAAGACACGTTCTTACGCAATATCTTCGGCAGCAGCAAACTATTCTGCCGGAGCATGACCAAAGCCGAAGTCCTATCAACCATAGATTTCCTGAAAAAAGCGGGAGTCCAAAAAGTATACTTATCTCCCCATGACAGTGATCTCGCCACCCAAAATCTCTTTGCCTCCGAGTATGGAGCAAACTATGAAACTATTAAAGTGGGGAAAAAAATAGAACTTTAATCTTAAAAAGTAATCCTTTAAATCTGTGTTAATCCCGTCTATAAAGGTTGGGCAGACACGGGTTTACACTGATTCGAAAGGTGAAATCTATGTACATCACTATTAAACGGAAAGATAGCGTCTCCAGTATTCTCCTGTTTATTTTCAATGTATTTTTGGTCCAACGGGGGATCACAGCGATCCCCCTAAAAAAAATCTTTCAAATCCTTGAACCTTTCCAAAAAAACGAAACTGCTATCCGAATGGGTTTATCTCGAGAAATCCAGAACGGCTTGCTAATCAATAAAAAAGACCGGGGTGAGGTTTTTTATCACCTAACCGCAACCGCCATCGAAGGTTTTAAGTACTGGATGAAAACCATGGACTATGACCATGAAAGACTTCAAACACAACTTAATGAGTGGCATGGTATCTGGAGTATTATCGCTATTACGGAGCAAACTGGTAATCCGGCTCCGGAGCTATCTCAAAATCTGCAAGCCAATAGTTATGGCCTTCTAAACAAAACCACTTGGATATCCCCCTATAACCGTCCGGAATTTATTCAACAATTACTTGCCAAGCACAGTCTTGGTCAAAAGCTGTATGCTTTCGAAACCCGTTTAAGCTCGACTACCCCTCAAGAACTGGCTTCTTCTGTCTGGCCTATTGCCGAATTAAATCAATGTTATCATCGTTTTTACGATGCTTTAGAGCATGATAACGCAGGGCTTGATTTAAACTCTTTTAACGGTGGCGGCGGTCTGCCTTTTCTTTACCATTATGGATTGGAGTTTTTTGAAATAATTCAGGACGATCCCAGATTACCGTTAAGTATTCTTCCCGATAACTGGCAGGGACTAAAAGCGGGAAAAGCATTCCAGTCTTTTCGGGAAAGAGTTTTCCCGCAAGTAAACGCCTTTGTTCAGCAAATTATTGAATCCGGCCGTTAGAACACTGTTTCGCCACACTGCCAATAAACACTTCTACTTCCCCTCCTCTAAAATCATCTGTACCTAACTGAGCGCTAAAAGACTCCCAAAAAAAGGGGTTTTTAAGTCAATTACCGAAATAATATTATGCCAAATTATATTCTACAAGCGAGGTACTTTTTTGAAAGAATCAGAAATTATCCGAAAAGCCAAAAAAATTTCGATCAGTATTTGATGGGCGATACAGAGCAAATATCGACCGGATCGATCAACAAATAGTTGGTCTACTGGCTGAAAGAGGTTTTTATGTTAAACAAGCGGCCCGCTTTAAAAAGACCGCCTGTGATGTTAAATCCCCGGCCAGGGTTGAAGCCGTGATAAACAAAGTGCGGGCGTTAGCTGAGGAGAATGCAGTCGACCCCGACTTTATTGAACGGCTTTACCGGATTATGATTGATTATTTTATCAGTTATGAGATGAAAGAACACCAAAGTAACAATTAATAAATCCATAATAGCAAAACTAAAATAGAATGAGGATTAATAATGTATGATGTAATTATTATAGGTGCAGGTCCGGCCGGTAGTATCACCGCCAAAAATTTAGCCGAAAAGGGATTAAAAACACTTATTATTGAAAAATGCAAATTACCTCGCTATAAATCTTGTTCCGGTGTTCTTATCAAAAAATCCAAAGAGTTGATTGAAAAAAACGTTGGCCAAATACCGGATACGGTTACCTGTACTCCGGTGAACACCCGGGGTATAATCATAAAAAATGAATTTGAAAAAGAATTTAAATTTGAAGATGATGGTATCAATGTCTGGCGTGATAGATTTGACTATTGGTTGACAAAACAAGCATGCGACCGGGGAGCCGAATTATTGGAGTCAACGTCGGTAACTGATTTTATTGAACAAAAGGATAGTGTTTCCCTTAGGATAAAAAGCGGTGAAAAATATGATACCATCACTGGCCGAATAATTGTCGCTTGTGACGGAGTTAACGGGATATCCCGTAAAAAGTTGAACACCATTGAGCCAAAGCGTATTGTAACTTATCAGGCTTTCTATTATGGGAGCGGCAACTTTGACCCTCATTATTTTTACGCGTTCTTGAATAATGAATTATCGGAATATGACGCCTGGGTAAATACTAAGGATAACCGCTTGGCAATCGGAGTCGGAGTAAAGAAAGCCGGTAATGCTCCAGTGTATTTCAATCGATTTATCAACTACTTATACAATGAATACCATCTGAACCTAAAAGAAAAGTTGATTGAAGAATTTTGGACCATACCCTTGATAATTCCCGATTTTCAAACCGTATTAAATAAAGGTCGGGTCTTTTTCACAGGAGAAGCTGCCGGTTTTATTAATCCGCTTGGAGAAGGCATATCTATTGCTCTAGTCAGCGGTATCGCACTTTCAAAAGCAATTGCTAAAGATTATATTGATTCTCCAGTTTTAAATGAACACCAAATCCTCGAAAATTATCAAAATGAGATGAAATATGAAATTGAACATATGAAAAGGCAATGGGTGCTTTTACATCAATTATCACCCTCTTTTTGGGAAAAGCTTGAAACCAGCTCACTTGTTCAATCAGTTGTGTCTATTTAAGTTTAATGTTACCATTGTCTATCGTTTATTAAACATTTAAGAGTTCAAAAAACGCCTGTTCAAACTGTTAGGTACTTTGGTCCAGTCTCCGTAAAGTCAAGGCCAATATTAGACCGTAAATCAGAGCGCCGGCTTCATTAAGCAAAAATGCTATTAATTCGTATCGATCCGATAAAATAGGAACTCTGTATAGAGTGACAATAGAATTAAACACGAATGACAAGAAAAAGGAATAAAGCAAACCTTTATAAATATAATCTCCGGAAGTTGAATTTTTGAACAAATAACTAAAAAAAACACCTAAGATTCCATCCCATAATACTTGAATAATGAAGCAAACTAGGCTCTCACCGGTATTCCTTGGTAATCCATGGCAAATTAATATACCAGCCCAATGAATATGGTGGATATTGACCAATTTCAAAAAGTAAAAAGGTAAACTCCATATATTTAGCGCCAAACCGGCAACAATACCGGCTATAAAACCGCGCATGGTTCTATCCATAAGTTTGACCACCTTTGCTTTAGTTATTAGTATTTTCTATAAATGGTTTGAGTATACAAATAAAGGATTAACCCTGTAAATACCGTCAAAATTTTTGAAGAAATCCCGAATTAAATAATACGGAGCCTATAAATATGGACCAAAAAACCTGGAATTCTCAACAAACGTTATTACGAACTATCCTAACCCAGCCCGGCCATTTTGCAGACGCCATTAAACTCTGTCTGGAACAACATGCCATGGTACATTCCGCTGTAGTATCGTCCTTACCGGAGACTACTTTTGAGGATCAGTTATGGGATGGACTAACCGAAACCGCTTTCCGGACCATGCCTACCGACAAAGATGCAACTATCGCCTGGAACATTTGGCACATAACCAGAATCGAAGATATTACTATGAATATCCTGGTAGCCGGAGATAATCAGGTTATTAATAATGGCGATTACCTCACTAAGATGAAAGTAACAGTCCGTGATACCGGTAATGCCATGATTGATGAAGAAATTATCGATTTAAGCACTAAACTGAATATGGATGAATTAAGGAACTATCGGATTGCCGTCGGTAAAAAGACCAGGGAGATTATCCGGACTTTTCAACCGGATGATTTGAAACGCAAAATAAAATCCGATCGGTTACAACGAATCCTAGATGAAGGAGCCGTTTTAAATGTTGAGGCTTCAAAATGGTTAATCGACTTCTGGGGCCGGAAAACCGTGGCCGGGATTTTATTAATGCCGGCAACCCGTCATCTTATGGTCCATATAAGCGATTCCCTACGGCTAAAAAAACGTTTGCAGAAAAGCAATGTGTAGTATATCTATTATTCGTGTCTATTAGTGTTCATTCGTGTTTCATATAGTTTTTAACCTTCAGTCACTAATTCAATTCCAACCGAAAAGAGTGATCTCAATGAATATCAAAGAAAAACTGGCCGGACTGAAAGAGTCCCAACAAAAAATAATCCGCGAGTACGAAACGGTAATCAAAGAATACGAGTCCAGCGAACCGGTGATTGAAAATGAAAAAATGCGCCGCCAGATCGAAGAACTGACCAAAGAACTCCGGCGAGTCGAAACTGAGTCCCGGAAAAATCTTCAAGAGAACGACCGGCTAAAGCAAGCTCTCCAGGAACAAATCCTTGATGAAAAACTACAGATTTTAAGGATCTCCCGGCAGAAACTAGAGACTTACTTTGAAACCCAAACCTCCGAATACCGGGATCGCCTAACAGCTATGGAAGCGGAGCTTAAAAACCGTTTCGCTGAGTTGAGAGAAACCGCTCGTCGTAATATGATTCCGGTTACTGATGAGTTTTACAATCACCTAAACCAACTGGAACTTGAACTCGATGCTAAACTCCGTGAACAGGAAGCCCATTTTACGGAAAACCGGCAGAATCTGAAGGAGGAACTCAGTGCCCGACTGGATTCTCTGGCTAAAGAAGAAGTTACTCCGGAAATCATTGAAAAAAGGGCTAAACAAAACCAATGGGAGATGAAGATCGGCCTTAACTGGATAAACCGGATCGGCATTATTTTAATCCTTTTCGGAATGGGGGCCGCCTTTAATTATTCTTATCAACACTGGATGAACGATTATTTAAAAGGTAGCTGTTTCTTTATCCTGGGGGGGTTATTCCTATTTGCCGGCGAGTGGTTCTACCGCCGCCGAAAAGAGGTCTTCTCCACCGGTTTGCTGGGTGGCGGTATCGCTATTCTTTACGGTTCAATCTTCTACAGCTTTTTTGCCTTAAAGATTATCAATTTGGAAATCAGTTTATTGTTGGCTATATTAGTAACCTTAACCACCGTCGTTTTATCGCTGCGTTACAACTCACCCACCATCGGCTCGCTGGGATTGATCGGCGGATACTTGCCTTTCCTGACTTTGGTTTTACAATATGGCAACCTGGTCTATAGCAATTTCTGGGCGGCTATGGGTTATCTCTTTATACTTAATATGTTGATACTTTTAATTTCGCTTCGTAAAAAATGGGACCATCTCAATTATCTTAGCTTTTTATTGAATATGCCCTCCCTAATCTATTTAGTTAATAACATCCCCAGTCTCTGGGCCGGGATTGCATACTCCACCATTACTTTTTTAATGTACTTAGCAATAACCCTAATCTACCCATTACAAACCAAGACTCCGGTCAAAGCGCCGGCTGTGATCCTACTTGGTCTTAATACCCTGATCAATTGTTTAATTTTATTCTCACTTTTCGGGAAAGCCGGATTTACGGAATACAGGGGTTTAATGGCCCTAATCTTTTGCCTGGTCTATCTTGGATTAGGCCGACTTGTTCAAAAGTCCATCAACAACGAAAAAGGAACCTTAGTTTTATTTTATGCTACCGCCTTAACCTTTGCAGTATTGATTGTCCCCTTCCAGTTTGGTATTAGCTGGCTTTCTATGGGCTGGCTGGTTGAAGGGATTTTACTGGCGGTTTACGGTTTCCGGGTTAAGAACAAAGGCATTGAAGGAGCCGGTTGGGGCATTTACCTGTTATGCATGGTAACATTCGTCTGGTTTGATTTTATCCCGGCAATCTTCGGTATCACCAGGGTAGAATACTTTGACCTCAAATATCTGTTAATTACTGCCGGAGCCATACTGATCATCCTACCATATTTACAGGAAATAACCCAAAACCGCCTCTCAAGTTTAAGCGGAAAAGGCCGGGCAATTACCCTCTATAAATACTTTACCGTCTTTAGCGTCTGGGTGTATCTATTATACAGCGGTAATCTGCTCTTTCTTCGTTGGGTCAAACCAATTGTAAATTCCGATTTTTATTCCGGAGTTTTACAAGCTGTAATTACCATCGGTCTTGGTTACTTGATTACCCGGGTCCGTTTATTCTTTGATAAAGTGATTAAAGGGTTTGCCGTCTTCCTATACTTACTGGGAGATTTGATTTGTATCATTCTTACAATATCCATACCGTTGCTAAAGCCGGAGTACTCCGCTAATACGCCCCTCCATTATTTGGCGCTGTTCATTCTACTACTTTATAATATCTTTGTCTTCGGTAATATCCGGATTTTACTACTCCGCTTTTTAAAACATAAGAATATAAGTTTGGAATGGTATCCTTTGGTTTTAGGTTGTTATCTATTAGGATGTATAACTTCTTTCATCACTGTTCAGTTAAACCTGGGAAATATCAATCTGCTATTTAGTTTTGTATATCTAATAGTCGCCATCAGTTTCATTATTTATGGTTTTTCCAGTCGATATATATACATTCGGCGGTTTGGTTTGGGATTGACTTTATTTGCAACTGCCAAGTTATTCATCTATGACCTCTCTTTCCTGGATAATATCGGCCGGATTATTGCCTATTTCGGATTTGGACTTATTTTGTTAGCTGTCTCCTTTATTTATCAAAAGGTTAAAACTTCCTTGGAAGGTGCTGAAAATGTCAAAAAAGCTTAATGCCATTATATTCTGTATGTTTTTCTTTATTGTAGCCCAATTAATTACCGCCAAATCTGTAATGCCGGATTGGACCGGCTCTGTCCGGATAAAACTAACCGGTCCTGAACGCTACCAGGCATTTTTTCTGCCGGAAAAAGTTTACGAAATCAGTAAACCGGACCTTTCCGACTTGCGTCTTACCGACCAGCAAGGGGCGGCAATTCCATATTTTATCGTTAATGGTTTCAATATTGCCGAGCAATACAAAACCGAATATCATTCCAGCTTGATTAAAACTTTTACTAAGAAAGAGAATACTTTCTTCGACTTTCGCATCAGGCCCCTTCGTCAAAACCTGGATGTTACCGGTGATCAATTACAATTTGAATTGCCGGATAATAATTTTTTAAGAGAGCTTCAAGTGTATGGCGGATACGACGGTACCGCCTGGGAGTATGTCACAACCGGTCAACTCTACCGGGTCGACGATCTTATTAAAGACCGGATATACTTAAATAGTATTGAAAAGTATACTTATTACCGGATAATAATCCAAAAAAACATTGAAAATCTCTCTTTTAAAAACCTCGTATTAATTCAGGAAAACTTCCGGGCTGACTGGACCAGGTTTCAAAAGAATACTCAATTAACCTATCAAATTAAGGACCAACCACGGGAAACGGTTATAACGATCCAAAATCCGCAGCATTTAAAGATCAAGCGTTTTTTAATAGCGGCCGACGGCAATTTTCGCCGGGAATACCGGGTTTATGTGGGCTCTGAAATGAATTCTACCATTGCAACCGGCGAAATTTATAATCTGCAATTTCAAGATTTGAATATCTCCCAAACCAGTATTAACATTTCCAGTAATCCTTACGTAGCTTCGGTTATCCAAATAAAAATCATGAACGATGATAACCGGCCTTTAAAAATTGGGGGAATTCAAACCGAGTACTATCTTGATCAAGTAATCTTCGAAAACACTACTACTCCGGTAATCCGCCTGTATTTCGGCAACCCAAAAGCCGATAAGCCGATTTATGACCTCCAATCCTATCGTGAACACGTTTTAAAAGAACATATCGGAACCGCAACCCTGGATGATTTTCAAGTCAACCAACCTAAAGAAACCTTAGAAACTCCTCCCTATTTAACTATCATTTTTAATATAGTAATTGCCGTCATCGCTGTTTTATTAATCGTTTTTTTGTTAATAAAGTTAAATAGCCAAAAAGCTTAAAAGTATTTGCACAATCTATTTATTCTCATAATGAACTCTCAAAGACAAGCATCTGTTGTAGAAGATGCTTGTCTTTGTTGTCTATTGGCCTAGTTGACTATTTCCCTTATTACGCCGATCACTTTCCCTAATAAACCGGAAATAACAATCCAATCCAAAAACCCCATTAAGACACCTGAAATCTTTCAAAACAGCTCCCGTTAATCATGACAGGTAAGAAACATCAGGTGCTGATCATGATTACAAGGCAAATGAATTATTGACCATCTACTAATAACTAGTAAACTAATAACCAATAACTAATGAACTAATAACTAAACGAATTTGCCTGCTTTACCAACAATTACTTAAAGGAAAACCCAGCTCAAAGCCGAAATTTGTGATAAGATTTATGTAAAGTAGATTGAATAAGTTCAAAAATGATTACAAAACAATCTCTCAAAATAATATACTCCCAATATCAGAAAGGAGCACTTTCAATGTTCTTAACCAGACCGAAATTCTACTATATCCTAGTTGGAACCTTACTGTTAATGATCTTCTTCAGTATTGAAGTACAAGCCCAACCGGTTTTGTCCGATATTAACGGTAATTGGGCTCAGAAGCCGATCCAAACATTGATTGATAAAGGCGCCGTTGACGGCTATCCCGACGGAACCTTTAAACCGAATGAACTTATCACCCGGGCGGAGTTTGCCAAGTTGGTAGCCAAAGCATTTAAATACCAACCGGCTAACCAGGGATATTTCCCGGATACAACCGGACATTGGGCTAAAACATTTATTAGTGAGGTTGCCAATCAAAAAGTAATGAACGCTTTCTCCGACGGTAACTTTAAACCGGAAGCAACCCTTAACCGGGCCCAATTAGCTACTATGCTCTGCCGGATCATCCAGTTAGGCAAAAAAGAAGAAAAATATGACCAATGGCCGGCCAGTTTTACCGATGTTCCGGCTGATAACTGGGCTTTCCGTTATGTCGAAATCAGTAATAAACTTGGTTTATTGCCACCTAGTTACAAAACAATGTTCTATCCTAACCAGAGCGTAACTAGAGCCGAAGCTGCCTGGATGCTTAATTCGGTAGGAAACCTGGAAATTGCTCGCGGCAAAATCACTAGTATCAGCGCTGATACCGGCCTAGTCAATGTTAAAAATCAACTTAACGGTGAACCGGTTTTGGCTATGGTTACCCCGGAAACTATTCTGTTACGGAATAACTCCGCTAGTGATATTGATGCTCTATTAAACGGTGACGACGCTACCGTAATATCATCTTCCACAGGCGAGGCTAAATTATTGAAAGCTTTCGGCCAGATTACTAAAAATGATCTCCTTTCCCGGATAAGTAACATGACCAAAGGACATTTATCCAAAGACATGATTAGCGCTGTTGTTGCCGGCGACTGGGATTCTGTGAAAGATAATTTAAAGGGAGACCTTTACAACAAAATGATTGATATGGGGCTGACACCGTCCGAAGCGGAAAGTATTATGGTCCAAGATTGGAACTATCTTGATACCCTAAGCAGGGACCATTTGGCTGAAGCTCTTTCAAGCCGTTTAGGAATCACACAGGACTTTTCCCAAGCTTTGTTAGCTAGAGATACACAAAAGATTAAGGAATATGGAAAAATCGAGCTGGCTACCGCTGCTTTAAGCAAATTATTGGGAGCTACCGACAATAGTAATCAAAATACCAATCAATCTTATTAATCTATATAAGATGAACTAATCAGTGTATTTACTTCAACCTATCATAACCATCAAGCAACCAGGAGAAATTCTCCTGGTTGCTTTTTTTAACCAAGCTAAATAAGTCAAATTGCGAGGTATTTTTGAGGTGCGAAAGTTGAATTATAGACTACAAATTTTATAAAAAACGCTTCATGCCATTTAGTTCAGAAAATTTTAAAAATGATGAATATAAAGGTTTTTAACGGAAATTGTCGAATAAATAAATTAGCAATTAAATACTACTTTTCTTCTTTCGAATTGTAATTAAGGGAGTTTCATAATTACCATAATTGATTTCTGAATACAGTAGAAAATGCTATTGATGATTGTTGTTTACATCAAAAAAACTTATTTATTAAGGATATTGATGTAAACAACCATATAGTGAATAACCCAGATATGTCTATCGATATATTGTATTCAAATGTCTAAATTTTAAATTATGAAAATCCCTCAATTGAAAGGCGATATCATGAACTCCAGCTTTTTAATACCTTTAGCCGCCCTGCTATTTAATAATTTTACCTGGGGATTTGTTTGGGCTCAGAAAAGAAAAAATCGAGTTAACTTGGCTTATATTATGTTATCGGTATTTGTATCCTGCTGGTTAACTCAAAATCTTATTCTCTGGATGCCGGTTGACCATTATTATACTGATTTTTTAATGAACTTAAACCCTATATTTTGGTTGCCGATAGGGTTCATGTTTCTAAATTTCTCTTTCGCTTATCTAAATAAGAAAAAAAATACCTTTTATTACTTTATACTAACCGCTACTTTACTAGCTATAATTCTATCTCTAACTACCGATTTAATGGAGAAAGACTACACTATAAAACCTTGGGGTCCCTTGCCTTTTAGAGGAATTCTTTTTTTTCCGTCTATATTTTTACTTCTCTTTCTTCCTTGTATGTATTCAGTGGTATTAATGTTTCGGACTTTAAAGAATAATGATAATGTTAATCGAAAAAAACAACTAATACTGATTATTGCCGGTTCTTGTACCGGGCTTTTAGTCGGATTATTGACCGATGTTGCATTCCCATATATTCTTCGGGTAAATAACGTAATGCCGCTGGGATCAACCGGTGGAGCTATCCTGTCTTTTTTTGTATTCCTGGCTGTAATCAAATATCGTTTCATGACTATTGATATTAATGATATTGCTAACGACCTTTTTGCCAACGTTCAGGATGGTATCGTAATTTTACAAGCGGAAAATGATGTTATTCAAATGAATGACGCTGCCCGGATGATGTTCCAGATTGATAACCACCAAATAAACAGAGTCCGGATTTCCACATTTATAAATAATTATAACTATCAGGAGAACTATAATCATTTTGAAACCGAATTGTTTAATCCTAAAAAGGTCAAAGTTGTTTCTTTATCACAATCCCCAGTAAACTTCGCCAACCGGGAAGTCGGTAAAATATTACTAATCAGAGACATCTCCGACTATAAAGAAGCGATAACCGATTTATGCAAACACCGGATCCAGCTTGAAGATTTGGTTCAAGAACGTACTCTGGAATTAACTGAAATGAATACCCAGCTTCTTAAGGAAATTCAAGAACGCAAGAACAAAGAAATACAACTTCGAACTCAAGAAAATTTATTACATGCAGCAGTCGCCAGTTTACGTGAAAGTGAAGAACGCTACCGAACCCTGGCAGAAAATGCTTTTGATCTTATTTGTGAATCTTCCGAAAAAGGGATTTATCTTTACGTTAGTCCCAATTTTAATGAGGTTTTGGGATATGAACCTGAAGAGCTTCTTGGCCGAAAAATTTATGAGTTTTTACACCCCGATGAATTCCACGGAATCTCCCAGACTTTCAATCAAGCAATTAAGAATATGAATACGGGCCAAAGCACTCATCGCTTCCTTCATAAAAACGGAGAATGGTTGTGGTTTGAAAGCGCCGGTAAACCATATCGGGCTCCCGACGGAAGTATCCGGGTAATCTTCATATTACGAGATATCACAAACCGGAAACAAATCGAAGAAGAAATGATAAAAGCCAACAAGTTGGAATCTATTGGTATTTTGGCCGGGGGACTAGCCCATGATTTTAATAATATTTTAGGTATTCTTTGGGGTAATCTTACCATGGCCAAGACCCATGCCGAACCCGGAGGTAAGGTCCATCAAAGAATTGCTAAAGCTGAGATGGCATTAATTAGGGCTAGGGAATTAACCCAACAATTATTAATTTTTGCCAAAGGGGCTGAACCAGTCAAAAGAATTTCTTCAATTGCTGATTTAATAGCCGAATCAGTTTATTTTGCCCTGCGAGGTTCAAATATTCAATGTGAGTTTTCACCACCTCACGACCTCTGGCTTGTTGAAGTTGATGAAGGGCAAATGAACCAAGTTTTCAATAATTTAATCATCAATGCCCAGCAGGCTATGCCCGACGGAGGAAAAATCATTATTAAAGCCCAAAATGTTACTACCGTCGAAAATGAAGGTTTACTGAATGAAGGAAAATATATCAAACTTTCATTTATCGATAATGGCGTCGGAATCCCCGAAGAAATTCTTCGGAAAATTTTTGACCCTTATTTTACTACCAAGCCTAAAGGAACCGGGTTAGGTTTAGCCACAGTCTATTCTATTATTAAAAAACATAATGGTTATATTTCCGTGGAATCATCCTTAAACATTGCAACTACTTTTAATATTTACTTACCGGCCTTGGAAGGAAACATACCCCCTCAAAAAATCCGTAAATTAAATTATTTAAAAGGTAATGGCCGAATTTTAATTATGGATGATGAGACGGAACTTCGTGAAGTATTGGCTACAATGTTAGCTGAAATCGGATATCAAGTAGAGACTGCCGCTGACGGCACTGAAGCAATCCATTTATACACTAAAGCTAAACAGGAAAATAAGCCTTTTAATTTTATTATTATGGATTTGGTAATTCCGGGAGGTATGGAAGGAAAGGAAACCATTAAACATCTGTTACAAATCGATCCTCAAATCAAAGCTATTGTTTCCAGTGGATATTCCGAAGACCCTGTAATGGCTAATTATAGGGATTATGGTTTCTGTCAGGTTTTAAAAAAACCTTATACCCTTGAAGAATTGCTTGATATTCTGGAAACTTTAGGCTGATTAATCAATTAAGTTCTAAAGGTTTAGCCTATTTCAGCCGTTTATTAGTAATAGGGAAGCGCTGATTAATCCGATTTTGTGCGAGCAAATATGCGGCATTAGGCATTTTGCGAAGCACAAAATCGTCATTTATTCAGTTAATCAGCGCTTCCTTAGAGATTCTCAATTCTAAAAGGGCGGCGAAAAAAATGGGCAAACGTATTGCGGTATTTAAAAACTTTATCCGAATTTTATTAGTAATTGGACTCTTAGTAGCGGTGGCTTATGGTTATCAAAACTTTGACAAAATCATCGAAGAATCGATGATCTTCGTTGATAATTATGTGGCTATGATTAATGGAATGTTTTTTCAAGAGTGGATTACCGGTATTACGGTTGGAACCGGGGTTTTTATTATAATTTTAATAATTTTCCCGATACTGATGAGAAATATCAATACCCGTTCCTACTTCCGCGATTTATACGAAGGCCTTATTTCAACCTTCATTTATTTTATAACTCAATCAATCTATGATTTTTTTGCGGAGACCAGCCGCTTTTATCTGATAGTATCAATTATTGGGCTAACTATTATAACCTTAGTCCTAGTAAATGTTGTTGCTAAATTATATAAGAATAAAGAAGCTCAAATGGATTTTCGCAGTGGTTATATAGCCAGTATCACCGCCGGTCTCATTTTCGGTGTTTTGGTTCAATTATTTGATTTGGGATTTGAGATAGCGAAGTCACAAATCGCTAGTGTGTTTCACTTTTTTTCATAAAAGTGACTTTGTTTAAGTTTGTTATTTAAACCCGATATAATGTGACCAATCTTCAGTAGGGGCATATGTTTTAGCCTCTTCACGACCGGTTATTACCCGCCAAGCCCCAAAAGCGAGTGCCTCCATCTCAAATTCGCCGGCTAGAACGATTACCGGAGCGATAAAACCAACTCTTTGCTTAAGCCAGCCCACAAAACGGTCTGAGTTAGCTAAACCGCCGGTTAAAACAATCGCATCAACTTTACCTTCAAGTACGGTCGCTCCGCCTCCAATTTCTTTGGCAACTTGATAAGCCATCGCTTCAAAAACTTCAAGAGCATAAGAATCTCCAGCCAGGATTAGCTCCTCAACCTCCCGGCCATTATTGGTCCCTAAATATGCTACCAGCCCACCCTTACCAGCCATAGTTTTCAGCATAACTTCTTTGGTGTATTTACCCGAAAAACATAACCGAATTAAATCCCCAATTGGTAATGAACCCAACCTTTCCGGGGCAAAAGGGCCTTCTTCCAAACCGTTGTTCACATCAACTACCCGTCCGAATTTATGAACTCCAATCGTAATGCCGCCACCAAGATGAGCCACTATTAATCGTGATTCCTGATAACCTTTCCCCAATGATTCGGATGCTTTTCTGGCGGCAGCTTTCTGGTTTAAAGCGTGAAACAGGCTTTTCCGTTTGATCTCTGGCCAACCGGAATAAAATGCTAAAGGTTCAAACTCGTTGACTACTACCGGGTCTACGATATAAGCCTTTATCCCTAATTCTTCGGCTATTTCATAGGCAATTAACCCGCTCAAACTGGATACATGTTTCCCATAAGCGCTGGTTTTTAAATCCAGGAGCATCTGTTCATTGACTTCATAAACCCCGCTTGGAATCGGTTTGCATAATCCTCCCCTACCGACTACCGCCACCAAGTCTTTTAAATCAAACTTCTTTTCCTGCAATAATTGATAAATAAAACTTTTCCGAAATTGAAACTGCTCAAATATCTCTTTAAACTGGGATAATTCTGTAGTAGAATGATGGATAACCTCAAGCGCTTCCTGTTTTAATCCGTTATAAATCGCAATTTTAGTTGAAGTAGAACCGGGGTTGATAACCAATATGTAGCAAGACATGATAAACCCCCTCTATTGTAAAATAGGGTTGATCTGAATCTTCGGCATTAGGCATTGGGCAAAAGGCAATAGTATCTGTCTGTTAAGCCTTCGAAGCCAATTATCAATAAGATTTAGTGCAAAATCCAAATGAGATTTTCCTAATGCCTGTTGCCTGTTGCCTGTTGCCTATGCTTCAAGAAACAAGCCAACGCAATTGAATTTGCCTTCGTTTCCGAACTATCGGCTCTGGAGGTTAAGACAATCGGGATTTTGGCTCCTAAGACCACTCCGCCGGTTGCGAAACCGGCAACTATGCTAAATGATTTATAAAGGATATTACCGCTTACCAATTCGGGAACTATTAAAATATCCGCTTTACCGGCAACCGGATCATCCTCTAAACCTTTGTTAATAACGGAATCCTCGCTCAAAGCGTTATCTAAAGCCAATGGCCCGGAGATCAGTATATCCCCAAACCGGCCTTTTAAGCCGAGCCTCATTAATTCTCCGGCCTCTAAAGAACTGGGTATTTTAGGGTTTTCCTTTTCAATAGCTGATAACACAGCTACCCTAGGCGGATTATAGCCAAATACCTTAGCTACATTCAAGGCATTATCAATAATTTGCTCTTTTGTTGCCTGATCCGGTAATATATTAACAGCCGCATCACTTATCATAGTCAAGCGTTCCCTGCCGGGAAGAGCAACTACCGATACATGAGATAAAAGCCGGCCATCTTCAACCAATCTCCGTTCTTTTTTTAAAACAGGTTTCAAAAAATCGGCCGTCATTAAGCTGCCTTTCATAATTAAGTCCCCTTCACCACGCGCCAGAAGGTTAGCGCCAATCTCAGCAGCTTGAGGTCTGCCGGATTCATCAATAATAGTTATCTGACATCCCGAAAAATCATTTTTTTCAATTTCCGCCTTGTCCCCAATTAAAATGATTTTTACCCACCCGGAACAGGCCGCCTCTTTAGCTGCAGACAAAACCACCTCATCATCGGCGGCTACAACTACCAAACGCAACGGATCTTTTCCCCACAGATAAGCCTTAATATCATTAAAGTCTCTAATCAACGTCTTCCCCTCCTTACTGAAACTAAGTCCATCACCGGAATCAACTATTTATATATTTTTATAAACTTAACCTATTTCCTCCTTTTTCCTGGCAAGTTTCAACCTTTAAAGCTAGACATTTATAATAAAAAAAAGCCAGTAATATCTACCGGCATTTCAAACAATAAAAATATTAGCTATGGTTTTTAATTGTCAATTCTCAACTGTCAATTGTCAATTAATTTTTACGCTACTTCAATATTAACCTCGATCTTCCCTAACTCCGTATCCATATTTACTGCAACAGTTTGAATCGGACTGATAATAAAGAAAATATCCTCGCCAATGATAATTGAAGGCGGAGATATATCGATATTAACACCTTTAGTAGATAAAAAAATAGATGCTTTTCCGGTAATCATATTCGCCAATTCACCGATAGCGCTTCTAACTATACTATCAAATTCCGTAACCGGCCTTCCAACCATCATCATAGATACTATCTTCATTGCCGTTTCCTGTGAAAGTGAAAAAGCTACATTACCCCGGATATCACCAACCAACCCAATAACTGCCGTAACATCCGAGTCAACTTGCATTCTTTCTTTCTTTTCCATATTTCCGATAGTAAAGTTTTTTATACCAAAACCTGCTAATACAACATTTAATGATTCTAGGAACGGATTGATATGTTGGGTATTCATGATTTGGCACCACCTTCAAAGGCGACGTTTATCTTTAACCGGCCGAATTTAGTATAACAATCAATCGACTCCGAAGTAATTTTGGGAATACAGATAATCGGTTTTTTACCGGTAAAAACAATCGGAGGCGCCAACCGTAATCCTAATTTGAATTGGTTGTTAAGATCGGTATTGGCATGACCGGCAACGATATTATTCAACTCGGAAATAGAGGTCAATACTTGAATATCCTTGGTATCCCGGTATGATTCCGAATTAATATTCCCGGCGATTTGTAAAGCCAGTTCCGGGTCCATATCCAAAACCAGTCTACCACGGATATTACCCATAAAAGTGATAATACTGGTAACACCGTAAGAAATCAAATCATCCGGTTCAGGGTAAAAATAACCACTTACTTCAATATCAATGTCGGCCATATCTTTTAAAATATTTAAAGCACTCTCTACATAAGGTTGTGTCAGCTTCGTATTTAACACGATAAATAGCTCCTTGGAATATCGTCATTTCTATGTTATCTGCTGTTATTGGCTTGTAATACAAAATATTTGAGAGATCTTCTCCATTACTATATCAAGTTCCTGCTTAATTTAGGCAGTATAATACAGTTTTTGTTATTGGTAAAAAATCCTTAATTCAGATTAGTTGTAATTTCAGAATTTGTTATTTGGTTTTGCCACTTGAAACTCTTCAATAAATTATCAAAACTGACTGTAATTTGAAAATTCTATATCATTTTAATTATAAAGGGGCTGTTTCCGGATTTGTTTTACCGAGAAAACCCCTATATTAGAAAATACAAGTTATTCGCAGATATTATTGGAGTTTATAATTTGGAAGTATCAATATATTTACTGAGTAATTTAAGATATAACTGGGGACCATTAATTTCATTTAAGGCTTTCACATAACTTTCCACCACATCTTTCAGCCCTTTAGGAAATACGACAGAGTATAATGCCGATTTTTCCGGAAGATCCAGGATTTTAAATTCCTTATCCAGATTCATCTGTTTCATAAAAAATAACAAACTTGCTTTATCGGGTGCATAAACAGCATCAATTCTTTTGGCCATCAGTTTTTTAAAGTTGACTTCATTAAAATTAGCGGTGCTAATTAAATCAAATTTTACCTTATCATTTTTCATAAACGGCGTTATAACTGCATTACTAGCATAACCGACGGACATACCGGCAATATCTTCAACTTTGGTTATCTTATCAAGACTATTGCTTTTTAATAAAGCCAAGGCTGATGGGCCGGATGCATATGCTACTTCAGGGAAGATAAATTTTTGAGCACGATCCGGGGTATATACTAATAAAGCTGAAACATATCCCGTATTCTCCTCTAAAAGAGATATCTGCCTTGGAATTGTGGTTGGTTGAGAATCCCATACAAATTTCACTTTCATAGCCGGGGCTATATGATTTGCCAGTAATTCATATGCTGCTCCCTTCATTTGACCGGTTTTTTCATCTAAATAAATATGAGGCGGAACATTAAAAAAGGCAATTTTAACTTCTTTTACCCCTGTCTCAGCGTTTACAATATACGGATTTGCAGTTCCAAGCCCGGAAATCGAAAAACCAACAAACAATAGTAAGAAAAAGAGTATTAAAAAAACTGTTTTTTTCATGAAAATCCTCCTATGAACTTATGAGGTACTAATTTCATAAATTAAGACTAAAATCTCCATAGGAATAATGTCCTTTATAAACACATTTTCCCAGCAACACCTCGCCTTCCGATAGCAAGTTGCCTCCAGTAAATTTGCTGATTAAAACTTATTATCCTTATCCAATGGAATTACATCTTCCGGTGATACTACTTTTGTTTTAATATTATCTTTTCCGGATGAATATCCGGAACGCCTATCCGATGACTCCAATAAATCAGTCTGGTTTCGGTTGGCTAAAATATTCCGTTTATTGGATTGAGTAGAAATAAGATTATTATGATAATTGTTCACTAACTCTTCGGATCTTTTTTCTTTCCCATTTACCAGCTGTGATAGTTGCTGAGTAATTTTCCGTAAATTCTGAGCCTGAATGCTTAATTCACCCGAGGTGGCGGCGCTTTCCTCGGCGTTAGTGGCATTTTGTTGCGTTATATTCTCCATCTGGACAATCGCCTTATTAACCTGTTCCAAACCTTGAGTCTGTTCCTGACTGGCAGCAGTAACTTCTGCCATTAGCTCACTAACCTTGTTAGCTTGAACGGTAATTTCCATCAAGGCGTCCCTAACTCTCTCCGCCACCGAAACACCATTAGCTGAGAGCTCTATATTATTTTCAATCATAGCCGTAGTATCCTTAGCTGCTTGAGCGCTTCTTCCCGCCAGATTACGGACCTCCTCGGCCACTACTGCAAAACCCATCCCGGCTTCTCCGGCCCGGGCCGCTTCTACGGCGGCATTTAAAGCCAAAATATTGGTCTGAAAAGCGATATCGTCGATTACTTTAATAATCTTAGCGATTCGGTCGCCGGATTTTTTCATCTCATCAATAGCATTCATCATCTCTTGCATTTGTTGATTGCCATTTTCCGCCGCTTCTTTGGTCTCTCCGGAAAGTTGGGAAGCTTGTCTGATATTCACGTTATTCTGTTGAGACATCGAAGCTGATTCCTGAAGAATAGAGGAAGTCTCTTCTATCGAGCTTGCTTGCTCGGTGCTTCCTTGTGATAATTGTTGACTGGCGGTTGCCAATTGGCTGGAAGCAGCCGCTGTTTGATTGGCCCCTTCCGTAAGGTCCGCCACGATTTGGTTAATTGGTTTCGTAATACTTTGAACAATTAAGTATGTAATCAATACTCCAATAATCAAGGCCAATATTGCCGTTAGTAATATATTAACACTAAGATCTCTTCTTAAAGCTTCTACCCGGTAATATTTTGTAATACCAATCTTAATATGGCCAATATTTTGTTCACCTTGAAAGATATCTTTTTCAAGGACGATTATATTCCGCTCCGTAGTCAATTTGGAATCTTTTGTTTTATTATAGACTTCCTTACCTTCGGAGTCTTTAACATCAACTAAACAAATTTCCTTATCCTTCATCAAAGCATCTCCATTAGCTATGGAAGCTGTTGTATTGTAGTTCCAAAGCGGATCTATAAAAGCCATAGCTGCCAACTCGGTCATGACATCTAATTTTTCTTTTAAATCGTTAGACGCGCTTGTCATGTTGGTGATATAACTTATGGATGAGGTTGCGACCAACAATAAAATAGCAAAAAAGAGTAAAGCAACGGTAAATTTTTTCCACAGTGAAAATTTAATAAAAAAATTCCTTTCCATGATATCCTCCTTTATCTTTAGAAAATTTCAGAATACTATTTATTTCAAACTTAAGCCTGGTTTAAAATGATCACCTAATAATTATTATCGGTCATTAATAGATTGTCTTAAATGGAGACAAACCCTACCTTTTCAAAAAAAAAGACCTCTTCAAAAAACTTTAACTGGTTTTAAGAGAAATAAAGACGGTTCTAAAATAATTCCAAACCGTCTTTATCTTTACTACAATCTAGTTTCTAATTATTATCCGATCATATTTATAATTTGGATGTATCAATATATTTATCGAGTAGTTTCAGATATATTTGGCGAGTGTCTATTTTTACAGAGGCCTTATTGTATTTGTCGGCTACATCTTTTAGACTTTGGCTAAATACAACATGATATAATGCAGGTTTTTCAGGAAGATTTAAAATTTTACATTGCTGTTCCAAATTTAGTTGTTTCATTAAATACAGCATACTTACTTTGTCGGGAGCATAAACAGCATCAATTCTTTTAGCCATCAGTTTTTTAAAATTGACTTCATTAAAATTAGCAGCGCTAATTAAATCAAATTTTATTTTATCATTTTTCATAAATGGCGTTATAGCTGTATCTCTGGCATAACCAATAACCAGATCGGTGATATCTTCTACCTTGGTTATCTTATCAAGTTTATTACTTTTTAATAAAGTCAAGACTGATGGGTTTGATATGTACGCTACTTTAGGGAAAACAAATTTTTGTGCGCGTTCAGGCGAATATACCAATAAAGCTGCAGCATATTCCGTGTTTGCTTCTAAAAGAGATAATTGCCTTGGGACAGTTGTAGGTTCTCTATCCCATACAAATTTAACATTCATCGCCGGAGCCAAATAATTCTCCAGTAATTCATAAACGGCGCCTTGAATCCGGCCGGTTTTTTCATCCAAAAAAATATGAGGCGGGGCATTAAAAAAAGCAATTTTAACTTCTTTGACTCCGGTCTCAGCTCTTACAATATATGCATTTGTTGTCTCAAGATCGACAATTGAGTAAGATCCAACCAAGATTAATAGAAAAAAAAGCATTAAAAAAACTGTTTTTTTCATAATAGTCCTCCTGTGAACTGATTTAGTAAAAACAATAAGTCTTAGTTTCCGTAAACTTTTTTTTAAAAATTTCCAGGAATAAATGCTTTTTATATACATATTTTTCTACACAACACCTCGCCTTCTGAAAGTTTTAATGAGGCCGTTCTGAAGCAAATTATTCATCTTATTACACAACTTTCGCACTACAAAAATGTCTTGCAGTAAAGTCATATCAATTAAAATTAACTTTTGAAAACATCGAAAGCTTTAACGATTTTTTCAAAAGTTGATACCTTAAATTATGATTCTACTGCATTAAAACTAAAGTGCGAAAGTTGTATTATTATTTAAACCTCCGAACCTTCAATATCAACCAAACCATACTTAATAGCAATCCGGACCAGTCCAGCCGTATCATGAATATTTAGTTTGGTCATAATAGCTGCCCGGTGTTTTTCCACTGTCTTAACACTTATATTTAGCATCTGTCCGATAGCGCTATTGGTGTATCCTTCGGCAACCAACTTCAGAACCTCGCATTCACGGGATGTAAGCAGATCAAAAATGGTCGGTTCATCCATTTTAAGAGCCAAAGCATCGCTAACAAACGCTTTTGATACTGGGGGACTAAGATAAATCTCCCCTTTGACGGCAGCATGGATAGCCATTAGTAATTCCTCCGTTACCGAGCGTTTAAGAACATATCCTTTGGCGCCTATTTTTAAAGCCTGACGAACCATTAGCGCATCGGAATACATTGATAAAATGACTACTTTGGTTCCCAGTTTTAAAGTTGTGATTCTCTCGATAGCCTGAATACCATTTAATCTGGGCATTGCAATATCCATAACAGCTACATCCGGGTTTTGCTTTTCAATTAGCGCGACTGCATCCAACCCATTTTCGGCTTCTCCTATTACTTCTATATCATTTACCTTTTCCAGTATGGCTCTAATGCCTTGTCTGACCAAATGATGATCATCAGCGATAATAACAGTAATCATCTAATTCACTTCCCTGAATTATGACTAAAAACCTCTAACTTAATTTTGTACCATTTTTTACGATTTTGAAATGGAGATTAACCCTACTTTTTTCAAAAAAAGGACCTTATTTTTTAGATAAGAGAATTTCATAATTACCATCATTAATTTTTAAATGCAACTTATCTTTTGCCGTCACAGGGGATAAAAGCTCTTAAAATACTCCCCTGACCGGAAGAGGATTTTAACTCAAAATTACCTCCCAACATCTCCAAACGCTCCTTAATTCCCAATAAACCAATACCTTTTTTGCCATTGACGCCTTTTCCTTTTTTAAAACCTTTTCCATTATCGCTGACAGTCAAGCTGATTAAACCGTTTTTACATTCAAGTTCGACCGTAATATGTTCAGCATGAGCATGTTTATAAATATTGGTCAAAGATTCTTGCAGAATCCGATATAAACTAATATTAATTTCTTCAGTAACCGAGGGTAAATCCATCCCCTGATATTCAACTTCAATTTTGGAACGCCGGGAAAACTCCCGGCATAAATCCTCCAAAGCAAAATTAATACCGAACGTATCCAGTGCCGGAGGTCGTAATCCCCTAGCTATAATTCTTAATTGCTCCATAGTATCATCGGTAAGCGCTACCGCTTCAACCAACCGCTGCCGGAACGAGTCCAACTCCATTGGTAAATCACTGGTAATTAATTCAAGATTAATTTTAAGCGCCGTTAATGCCTGTCCCGCTTCATCATGTAATTCTCGCGACAAACGCCGCCGTTCTTCTTCTTGAGCATTGATAGTCTTTTTAGTCAATTGCCTTAACTCTTCACGCTGAAACCAAATACGTTCACGCAACCGAGTTTGTTGAATGGCAATAGCTACTTCGTTCGCAACTTCCCGGGCAATTTCAACCTGCTCATGGTTAAAGGCATTCGGTTTTACGGCGCCAAGCAGAATTGCTCCAATAAACTCTTCCTTTATCAATAATGGAACTATAAGGAAAGTATGAATACCCCCGGTTAATATTGTTCTTAAATATTTTGTTATTGCCGGATACGATTGTAAATCTTCAATTAATAACAACTCCCCTTTTTTAACTTTAGGAGGAACTTTTTCCATATCTATTTCAAAATATCTAATTGATTCTCCATTAATTTGATGGTCGTAATCAATACCTAGATAAGTAACCTCTTCATTTTCTTTATCATAAGTTACAATATTAACCCAATGAGCGTTTACCAAACGCCGGAGATTGGGTAATAAAGTGTTTATCAAATTATCGAGCGAACTTGCCTCCAAAATAGCATGATCAATACCATGCAAGACCTCCAATCTTTGAGCATATTTATAAATTGCATTGGCAAATTGTTCTTGTTCGGTTATATCCCGTATAATAGCGCCCTGCAGTCTTTTCTTACCCGATTCGACTTCTAAAAATACCAATTGAATAGTCCGATTCTCACCGTCGGGACGTAAAAAAACAAACCTGGACGCGTTTCTAGAAATATCGTTATGAAACATTTTTTGATAATATTCCGATGTTTCCGGATATTTTTGATACCAATCGGTATTAAAGATAATTTCATCATATTTTTCCCCTAATACCTGAATTTTACTTATACCGGTGATCTCCTCCAACCCCCGGTTCCATTCCAGTATATTACCTTTATCATCAATTAGCATAATTCCATCAACTGAACTTTCAACGATGTTTCGGTATTTTTCCTCCGATTCCCGTAAAGAATTCTCAAACTTTTCCCGTTCGCAGATCTCCGTTCTCAAAGCGATAGTTCTTTCATTTACCATTTGTTCCAGATGATCATTAACCTCTTTTAGCTTTTCTTCTGCTTGTTTCCGCTCATAAATAATCATCGCCAGTGATAATGAAGTTACGGAAACAATAATCATAGAGATTTGTAATACCAATATATCGGTTGTCGGATTATTTCCGGAAAAAGCCCTGAAGGTATAAAGACTGGTTATAATTATTATCACTAATAAAATAGCTGCAGAAGCGCCACGCCGGCCAAATCTTAACCCCGCCCAGCTCAGCAGTGGGAAATAGAGATAAAAATCATCAATCTCATTTATATTTCTATAAGAAAACTTTAAAGTAACCAAAACCAGGACTATAAATAGCAGCCCAGCTTCAATTAATCGCCCGTTTAATTTTTTAAGAGGTTCTCTCCATATAAGGACTAAAGGGACGACTACCAAGATGCTTAGAATATCCGCCGCCCACATAATTAATCCTTGATTTATCAAATTAAGTCCCAAAAGACTTTTGCCAAAGTAATAAAAAATAACCGCAGTCGCTGAACCAACAAAAGTACTCGGTATCGATAAAAACAACAATTGAAACAAATCTTTTAGCCTTCTAAAAGAAGAATTAAAACCCGAACGCTTTAAAAGATAAAAAGTAATCAATGCATAAATCGTATTGGCAACAGTTATTATAACTGCAACTTGAATTGAGCCGCTCATTACTAATACTGCCGGGAAGACACCAAAAACAATACTTATCCAAAAACGTGAACCTAATGTAATCATTAAAGAAAGAGCTACACCTGTAGGTAGCCATATTACATTTCTCCCCTGATTATTAATAACCAAGTATAATGTAATGATAGTAACCAAAAAGTTTAATAATATTAACGGAACCCATTGTTTTAGAACCGGAATTATCCTATTATTCACTTTTCTACTCCGTTTAAAGTAAAAAGATTCTCATCTATTACTCCGGTGATTAAACATATCGATTTTCCTAACGGAAAACGCTGGCTTTAGAGCGTTTTCCGCTAGGCTTGTTTCTATTATTAATCACCGGAGTAATAATATTTTTAAAACTAATATCTTCTATAAAAATAATCGACTGTACCATTTATTTACTTAATATCTATTTCATCATCTTCTTTTCCAATTAAAAAATCCCAACGCTGCTTTTATGTCAAATTCTTTCTTCTTAAAACCTAAAGCAGGAATAAAATACTTTTGTGTAGAATATGGAATTATACCCATATATATTTTAAAGGGTTATTGGGATGTAAATATTTTACAATGTCTTTCTATATGGAACAGCATTAAACATTGATTTAAAATGGTTTCAGAATACAATGAGCATTAACATTTTTTCGGTAACCTTACGTTACGAATAATGTCGTTCCATATAAAAGAAAATCTTAAAATTTAAGGAGGTAAATTAATGGATCTTGGGAAAGCAATTCAAAAAAGTATCGATCTTTATTTAAAAAACTTTGGCGTGCTCTTTTTAGCCGGTCTGTTAGTAGCTATTCTCTCTGCAGTTACAATTGGAATCATAGCCGGTCCGCTAATTGCCGGCTTTATAGTCCTGGTAATGAAGTTGGATCGGGGTGAAAAAGCCGAAGTAGGTGAAATTTTCGCTCATTTCGATAAGTTTGTTCCAACTCTTTTAATTGCTATTATTTGTTTAGTAATTCCAATGATAATCGGTTTAATTCCAATCATAGGCTTACTTTTTGGTATTATTGCCGGACCGATTATTAATCTGATTTTCTATGCCGCTATTGCTTTCACAGTAGAAAAAAATATTGAACCGGTTGAAGCCATTAAAAAAGGTTATGCCTGCTTTATGACTAATCCCGGTATGAACTGGGTATACAGCTTCGTCATTAGTCTTTTAAGCGGCGTCGGAGTAGTTGCTTGCATTATCGGCGTTATATTGACTATTCCTATCGGGACTATTGGTATGACCATAGCTTATCAAGAGCTCTCCGCTAAAGTTGATAACGCAGCCGGACCCTCTGTTCAAGCTTAATAACTTATTGAAGTTAAACTTAAAGCCTTCCTCTTAGGGAAGGCTTTTTTGTTTTCAAAAGTCATTATTCGATCCTCTTAGTCGCTATCAATGCCACTCCAGTTCCAGCCAGATTATTTTTTACAACTTGACCGAATTTGACTGGAGGTTTTATTGAAACTTCCTTTAACTCGGATATTGCCTTAAATATTAGTTCTTTAGGTATGGGCGCTTTGGTTTTCACCGGCAGAACTTTATTGTTCCCTTCTAGCTTTATTATACCCGTTAATACTCTTTGTGGAGCTGTTATTTCCGATTGAGCATATTCTTCACCCCGGCGGCATCCCTGACCGGAGAGTTCAATTTTATTATCAGCAGTTTCAACCTTAATGCGGCAACCAACCGGACAAACAATGCAAGTTAATTCAGTCATTGTCCACTCCGCCTTTCTCAATATCAATTGTTAAAAATCGTTTTTCTTTGATATCTTCAGGTTTTATGGTGATGTGAATTGTTTCT
Source organism: Bacillota bacterium (assembly GCA_023435225.1). Lineage (GTDB taxonomy): Bacteria > Bacillota > UBA4882 > UBA8346 > UBA8346 > UBA8346. Next base: position 6,658 of record JAEYRX010000080.1, on the reverse strand, counting down.
CCCGGTAATACAACCCGCTGTTTCACCCTTATACTACCGGCCTTAAGCTGCACATCCCATTCCGGGTAACAAACCCGGATATAAATAGCAGTTGGCTTATCGGCATATATCTTCTGAGGTACTATGGACCGGATATTCCTCCCAGCTTTTAATTCAACCAGCTGACCTTTGTTTTGAAGCGAATTCTTCAAAAAAGCCGCAGCCGCTTCCCCGGCTGACTTTCCTTCTTCACTGACGTCATCTACTAAGTCGTGTACATGTACCGCATTACCACAAGCAAAAATACCATTTATAGAAGTTTGATAATCGGAATCGACTATTGGTCCGCCGGTTGAAGAATCCAATTCCACCCCGGCCTTTGTTGATAGTTCATTTTCCGGAATTAGTCCTACCGAAAGCACCAATGTATCACATTCCATTGTAAAAGCTTTTTCCGTAATCGGAGCCCGATTATCATCAACCGGCGCCACCTCTACCCCGGTAAGACGTTTTTCTCCATAAATCTTAGAAACAGTATGATTTAAAAAAAGCGGAATCCGGAAATCTTCCAAACACTGGACAATATTCCGGTTCAATCCTGACGAATACGGCAAAATCTCAAATACTCCCAAAACTTTTATACCTTCCAGGGTCAACCGTCGGGCCATAATTAAACCAATATCCCCCGAGCCTATAATAATCGCCCGATTCCCCGGCCGAAAACCTTCAATATTCATCATTCGTTGGATTAACCCGGCTGTAAAAACACCAGCCGGTCGAGTTCCCGGTATATTAATCGCTCCGCGCGGTCTTTCCCGGCATCCCATAGCTAAGATAACCGCTTCGGCATAATAACGAATCATCCCTTCAATTGTATTTACCGTAATAACTTCACGTTTCCCGGTAACCTCAATAACCATAGTATTCAATTTGATTTGGATTTCCGGATATCCAGCCAGCATTTCACTAAATCTCCAAGCATACTCCGGACCGGTTAGTTCTTCCTGGAAATAACGCAACCCAAAACCATTGTGGATACATTGGGGTAATATACCGCCCAACTCATCAAGCCGATCAACCAGAATTATCTTCTTAACTCCATTCCGAGCGGCGGAGATAGCAGCGGCTAAACCGGCAGGTCCGGCGCCAATTACCAGCAAATCAACTTGTTGTTCATTCATGGCTGTTACCCCCGTTTTCTTCCCGCAATCTCCCTATAAGCAAATTACTGCCCGGTCCGTTTTTGGTAACAGACTCCGGCGGAATCCCCAGTTCATCACCGATTATTTGAATTAGTTTTGGAGTACAAAAACCACCCTGACATCTGCCCATTCCGGTTCTGGTACGAAGCTTTACTCCGTCTAAGGTAGTAGCGCCACGCCTTATAGCATCTCTAACCTCTTTTTCACTGACCATTTCACAACGACAGATTATATTACCATAAGTGGAATCTACGCTAATCAAATCTGCTTGTTTTTGATGGCTGAGATAACGGAGCCGGACCACCCTCCGTTCAGGTCGAAAATCAGGGTTTGGAACCAATCGAAGACCGGCTTCCTTCAATAAATTAGCTAAATATATAGCAATTGCCGGTGCGGACGTTAATCCGGGAGACTTAATTCCGGCGGCATGGAAAAATCTTGGGTTTATTTCAGAAGGTCCGATGATGAAATCTTCGTGTTCGCTAATAGCCCGCAACCCGGCAAACGAGGTAATTAAGTCCTTTGACTGTATTGAAGGAACCAACTTTCTGACTTCACAATAAATCTCCTCCCAACCACTGCTACTGGTAGCCGGATCGTAATAAGACCTCACTTTTTGGGCGGTTGGCCCAATCATGATATTCCCATCCACTGTTGGTATTACTAATATCCCTTTTGAGTTCTTACTGGGAAGTGGAAAAATAGTTCGTTTGACTAAACCTTCCAACCGGCTATCCAACAAAAACTCTTCACCTTTCCAGGGAGTGATGGAAAAGGAGTCATCACCAATCATCCGGGCGATATGACCGCTGAAGATTCCGGCAGCGTTTACCAGATACTTGGTTTTAACAACTCCCCGGTTAGTCCGTACCAGGAAATCTTTGTTTAAAGAATCGATTCCGGTTACTTCGGTATTTAGACACAGCTTTACCCCATTTAATACCGCGTTTTCCACCATGGCAAATACCAGATCAAAAGGAGCAACAATACCTCCTGATGGGACTAATAATCCTCCGGTTAACTCCGAGGCTAAATTCGGTTCAAGCCCAATTAATTGTTGATAAGAAAGTAAAGAAAGCCCGGTTACTCCATTGCTAACTCCATTTTTTCTTAACTCTTCCAAGCTTGGCAGTTCGGAATTATCACGGGCAATAATGATGGATTCGTTATTTTGATAAAGAAAATCCAGTTCATCCGCAAGATAAGGAAAAAGGCGGTTACCTTTTACACATAACTCAGCTTTCAGAGTTCCGGGCCGGTCGTGAATACCGGAATGAACGATCCCGCTATTGGCTTTGGAAGTTCCGAAACAAACATCAACCTCTTTTTCTACTAAAATGATCCGGAGCTTATACCTGGAGAGCTCCCGGGCTAAACAAGCCCCGGTAGCGCCGGTTCCAATTATTAAAATATCAGCTTCTCCCAGTAGTTTATTCATGAGCCCATCCTTTGGAGCGCTCAACCGCCCGGTTCCAACCGTGGCATAATTTTTCCCGTTCAATAGCGTTCATTTTAGGGCTGAAAGTGCTTTCCATGGTAATCAAGCCCCGCAACTCCCCGCTATCCGGCCAAAATCCACTACCCAATCCGGCGATAAAGGCCGCTCCGATGCCGGTTAGTTCCAGAGAGTTATTCCGTTGGATGGTTAAATCGCAGATATCGGCTTGAAATTGTAATAAAAAGTTGTTAGCCGCCGCTCCGCCGTCTACTCGTAAAACCGCCGGCTTACTACCGGTGGTTTGTACCAAACTTTCGATAACCTCCCTTACCTGATAGGCTATGCTTTCCAAGGCCGCTCTTACAATATGAGCCCGGTTAACCCCTCTGGTCAGACCGATAATCAAACCCCTGGCGTATGGATCCCAATAAGGCGCTCCTAAACCGGTAAAAGCGGGGACTAAATAAATGCCGTTGGTATCGTTTACCGAAAAGGCCAAAGCTTCCGAATCGGCGGCTTGTTGGATAATACCCAACTCATCCCGGAGCCATTGGATAACCGCTCCAGCTACAAAGACACTGCCTTCAAGCACATAATCGACCTTTCCATTCAGACCCCAGGCCACACTGGTTAATAATCCGTTTTCCGGCAGATAAATCCGGTCACCGGTATTCATTAATAAAAAACAACCAGTACCATACGTGTTTTTCATGCTTCCCGGTTCCAGACAGCCCTGGCCGAATAAAGCAGCCTGCTGGTCTCCGAGAATGCCGGTAATCGGTACTGATACTCCGGTCAAGTCGGGGGTGGTTTCTCCAAAATTACTGGCCGACGGTCTTACCTCCGGCAGTAACTGTTCGGAGATACCGAAGAGTTTTAGCAGTTCCAAATCCCATTTTAGTTCTCTAATATTGAAAAGCATGGTCCGTGACGCATTGGAATAATCGGTGGCATGAACCTTTCCGCCGGTTAATTTCCAAATCAGCCAGGAGTCAATGGTACCGGCCGCCAACTCCTCTTTTTGCATCCGCTCTTTTAAGCCGGGTACATTTTTCAATAACCATTCTATTTTGGTAGCCGAAAAATAAGGATCGATTTTCAGACCGGTCTTGGTTTGAACAATCTTAGCCAACCCGCTTTGCATCAGCTGAGTGCAACGTCCGGCGGTCCTCCGGCACTGCCAGACTATAGCCGGATGAACCGGCTTACCGGTTTGCCGGTCCCAGATTACTATCGTCTCCCGCTGATTGGTAATACCGATCGCCGCCAGCGACCCGGGACCAACCTCCGGCAAGGCGGTAATCTCCTGCAACCCGTTCCTTACCGTTTCCCAGATCATCTCCGGGTCATGCTCCACCCACCCAGGCTGGGGATAGTATTGGGCGAAGTCCTGGTGAAACTTATGGACTATCCTTCCTTGTTTATCAATAAGCAGCATGGTTGTGCCGGTAGTCCCTTGATCTATTCCCAACACATATTTTTGCTCCAAATTAGTTCCTCCTTTCAAATGAAAGGCTATTATAATATATATTAAACGGAAAAACCGTAGTACCTTCCAAAATGTATCCATAAGAGTTCTTTCTTGTAAAATATTGTTGTTATTATGGTAAAATGTTATTGTTAAGAAATATGGTCGTAGTCGAATACTACCGGATCTCCGTTCATTCTCTTAGCTTGTGGCAATCGCGGCGTCGCAACTAAATTTTTAACCGACCGGAACGGGCGGACTATTACCCGAAGTAGAATTGGAATTTATCGAAAATATAGGCTATAAATTTATTATGAAAGGAGTATATCATGTTTGGCTTATTTAATCTTGGAAGCTTGTTGCTTGGCCTAATTGCCTGGATACTTCCTGTTGTGAATATCATGCGCTATAAAAAAGATAACCATAGGAATTGGGTCGCGCTTTCGGTTATGAGCATCAGTGCTTGTGCTATTTCACTGTATTTTCAAATATTCTACAGCTATCATCTGGTTAAGATTGAGGATTGGTCAGCTCTTATGGACACAATGGGCGCCGTGGCGTTCGTATCGGCAGTTCTTCTCATTATTACCATTATATTAAATGCAATAACTTTGATTGTATATCGTGACAGAACATAAAAGTAAGTATATTGAAAAGGATAAACTATGGATTACTTTAATAATTATTAGTTGTTTGTTATATCAGTTATAGGTAATAGATAAATAGGAGATATTAAAAATTAAAAAACGGTTCTCAATTGATAAGTACCCTAAATCCAAAAATTTCTCTAGTGAAACTTTAAAATTTCTCTAGAGAAATTTCTAAATTCCTTGGCTTAATCAAAAAATTTCTCTAGAGAAATTTTTTGATTCCTCTAGAGAAATTTTTTGATCCCCTTGGCTAAATTTTGGACGACGGGATGGCGTCCCAATTTTTTCTTAGCCACCCCCACTATATCATACTATAGTTCGATTAGATCATCAGGGTGCTTTTCGTTCCATAGGGTGATCATCTCATCCTGGCTCTTACCGATATTGGCGGAGTTGAGCCATCTACCACGAAATTCGGAGTTTACACGCTTGTCCAGTTCGGGATTGACGCGGACGTTTATATCGATGGAACCGTCTCTTTTGCCGATGGGCCGAAAATGGGTACCGTTAGGTAATTGGACGATACGTCCGGCTTTGAGCGCGGACTCAACATGGACGTCCAGTTCGGATAGAACAGCCAGTACACTGCCGCGGCTCTGATTAGTGGTGGCAACAATACTCTCGATCAGTTCGTCGCCTTTCATCGGGACGACCGGTTCCAGCCGGGGTCCCAATTGCGCCCATGCTTGAATTATTTTGGCCATTTCATAGCCCTCCTTAATCAATAATATCAAACTATTCCAGCCAAAACCCTAATTTTTATTTTAAAGGAAAAATTTGTTTTTTTCAATATAACATACCATTAATTGGATTGCAATAATTCTTTAGACGATTAATTTCTCTATGAAGACGGTTTTGATTGAAAGGCGGATTGAGATTAAGTTAAATATCAACAGTTGATATAGATAAATTAAAATGGTTGAAGAGCGTAATTGGAACATTGCAGGAAAATATTGGACTTTACCGAATTCTTAAAATATAATTCAAAATATTGCCCAGTCATATAGGACGCCACGCATCGTATAACACCGCGTTACTGCTTCGGGCGCGGTGATTCGAATATGAGTATTCAAAGAAGTACGTGGTATCACGAAGTGTATTCAAGAAGTTGATTCACGAAGAATCGCGCCACATCGCTGGACCTAAGTCGAATACACTAAGGCCTTCCATGCCGTCACAAAAAAATGTAAGTAATATTTGAGGTAATAAAGAATGAATCTAAAGAAACTGCTTCTCAACAGAAAAGGAATTTGGTTTTTGCTTACTTTTACTGCATTCTTGCTTTTTGCATACTTGTTTTTTTTAATTGTCCGTACCAATGTGAATAATCTGTTAGAAAGCAAGAACACTCTTTATGAGCAGGAAGTCACAACAGAAGGCAATCGTCGGATTTTTCGCAAGGGATTGGTTGAACGTCTGCCAGATCATCCGCCGCGATTAGAGCTGAGCGGTACCCACTACGAGATGGGACTACAGTACGGAGTGCTCCTTAACCCGGAGATACAACGGATGAAAGAAGGCGGCCGAAAAATGCTTGCCATTGCCATTGATGATATTGGACTGCCCGAGTGGGTAACCCTTTTGGTACTCAAATACAAAGTAAACGCCCTATACCGCAGATTACCCCAACGGTTTCGGGATGAAATGCGGGGAATAGCCGAAGGCTCCGGCCTGAAGTTTGAAACAATAAAGCTATTTGCATGTTTCAGTGAAGTCGCCGAATTTGAAGAATATTATGCGGACAATTGTGCAAGCCTTGTTGTTAAAAATCCCGATAATACTATGATACACGCCTGGAACAATGATGAATCAAACGGTCAGTTTTTAAGCGCCTATACCACTATTGTCTATTACAAACCGAAAGGATATCACTCATTTATTGACATCAAACCGGTTTTTGTACTCGGAACTTCTGCTGCAC
>JAEYRX010000067.1 GCA_023435225.1 Bacillota bacterium | reverse complement strand
TATATAGGATGAAGTAAATTTCTTATCCAAGATTTGCATTCCTAAAGCCGAATGCAAATGATATCAAATCAGTATTTACTTCATCCTATTACAGCTGTAATAAGTTGAATTAAATTCATTGCTCATTTCATCATCTCCGGCTTTAGGGACATGATGCAGGAACAAAATTAAATTCAACTTATATTTTAAAGGAAAATTTTCCAAAGTGAAGAATCTAATATATAAAATGAGTTTAAAATATAAATTGAGAGGCTGTTTTAATGAGATTTAGATTATTAATATCATACATCATAATCGGGATTCTAATGTTGTTAACTATAATGCCGGGTTTTACTAATACCGCCAATAATACCGTTAAAGCCAGTATTATTGCTGATATTAAAGAATCCGCCAAAAAGGCAAAGGATAGCGTTAAAAAAGGCGCTAAAAAAGTTAAATCCGATGTTAAACAAGGCGCCAAAGATACAAAACAGGGCTTTAAAAATGCCAAATCCGGCGTTAAACAAGATTTGAAAAATACCAAAAACAAAACCAAAAAAAATTCTAAGAATACCAAAGTCAAGGCAAAGCAGAATACCAAAACCACTAAAAAGAAAGTAGCCAACAAATCAAATAATACTAAAGCCAAGGCAAAGCAAAACGCTAAAAACACAAAACAAAAAGTAACAAATAAATCGAAAAATACCAAAGTTAAGGCAAAGCAGAACACCAAAGCTACCAAAAAGAAAGTTGCCAAGAAATCAAATAATACCAAAACCAAAGTTAAGAAAGATGTTAAAAGTGAAAAAAAATAGTATAAATTGACATCAACTCTGGGTAAAAGAGATGTGTGATAAGTGTTTGACCGGGATTTTACATTGTCTTGATAACGAAGCCCGTATCGCTTATATATTCAGAGATATCGCTCAAATGCCCTATTCGGAGATTGTAACTATTTAAGATAAAGAGGAAATAACAATCCGGCAGATAATATCTCGCTCCCGGCGGAAATTAAAGAATTTCCTCAATGATGAGTGTTTCTTATTTAATCCAGATGGCAGTTGCCAATGCCGGATGAGAAAAATGGTAGAAAAGGTTGATTTACCGACCGAATACCGGAAGTTACGAACATCCGCCAAGCGGATTTATTTTTTCCGTCAATCGGAATAAGTCATGCCGGGGAAGAATTATTGGGAGAAGTATTTGTGAGTAAACCTTTAATTTAAAAATAATATCTCCCGCAGAGAGCTGCAAAGGCGCAGAGGTTAAAATAATTTTATCTTTCTCTGCGTCTCAGCGCCTCGGCGGGAGAATGATTGTTTATAAATTTCTTTAAAGATGTCACAAAATTTCTGAAGTTTCCACTAATTTTATTGAGAGATCAAAACAATAAAATAATGGAGGGTTTTTACATGGAGATTGAAAAAAAGCTTAAATCTTTACAGATTATGTATGCCGGGGTATTGGCGGATGCGGTCCTTCAATTTGAAAAGGCTGGAATTATGGAGAAGGTAACTGCTGATAAACGCCAAAGTCAATTTTTAACAGGAAAAGCCGGAGCCGCTAGTCTGGGAATCACCAAACCGGAAGAGGTATTTACGGTTTTAGCCGATATTTTTGGCTGTGCTAATTGGCGGATAATTAAAGAAGAGAATGGGTTCACCGCAGAAGCTACTAATTGTATGTTATGCGCATTAGCTAAGAAAATGAATGCTCCCAGTCCTTGTTGGATTTATTGCCTTAATCCGATGGAAGGTATGGTGAAGGGGTTGAACCCGGATTTGAGCTATGAAGTAATTGAAACTTTGTGGGAAGGAAAAAGCTGTAGGATTGAGGTTGAATAATTTTTATAAATTTAAAATAAAATATCTGTATACCTGTATACATTTACTCTGGAGCTTGTAATCAATAATTACTTCATGGTATTATAATAAAAATTTAAAATAAGAGTTAATGTTTTATTTTAAAAGTAGTCAACGTTTGTGATTAACAGTTCTGTTATTCCAAACGGTTGACTTTTTTTATTGACGCGAAAGGAGATTATACATGAACAGGTTAGTTGCCGTAAATTCTTTCGAAGATATTTTTCAAATGTACCGAAATAATCCGATTGGATTATTATTAGAATATCATAATCTTAATAGGGAACATGACAGCTACCAAAAAGCGGAGCTCTTGATTGGGATGTGTATGGATAACCGCAAACACATGCGGATTCCCGATAATTTTGCTTATATTATCAGATCCGGCGGCGGAAATTTAAGACATAGCGAATTTAAAGTTTCTTATGCCGTCTCCGTCGGTGGAGTTTCCCATATTGCCTTAATTGCTCATAATAATTGCGGCATGGTCAATTTGTTCTCCATCAAAGATCGATTCATTAAAGGATTGGTCAATAATGCAGGTTGGGAGCCCCAACAAGCCGAGGACCATTTTATGCATTTTGCGCCGTTGTTTGAGATCGACAATGAAATTGATTTTGTATTAAGTGAAGCGGCTAGGATAAGGTTGAGATATCCAAAAATAACAGTGGCTCCTTTGTTTTACCGGATAGAAGATAGTCTATTATATTTAGTTAAGGAAGATTAAAAACAACTAAACCTAGTAAACAGAGGCAAATAGCATTACTTATTGACAAAATGGAAAAAAGTATGTATAATTCTATTGTTAGACTCTATTAAGAATAATTGGTTAAATCATTAGTAATTTTATTTGATGCTCGACATATTTATAAAACATATATAACTTATTTTCATTGAATTGGAAAAAGCATAATTGTATAAGTATTATTAAGGATTAACTTATTTTCAAAAAGGGTAAAAGCTTGATGTAATTTAACTTGTTCTTTGAAAATTAAATATTCTCTTAAAAGAAATCTTTTCAAATTGAGGGATTTTCATAATTAAGAAATTTGACATTCTGATACAATATATTGATAGCTATATCTGGGCCATTCACTATATGGTTGTTTACATCAATATCCTTAATAAATAAATTTTTAATTAATGTAAACAACAAGCCTCGATAGCATCTAATACTTTATCCGAAACTTAATTTAGGAAATTATGAAACTCCCTTACTTGCTTAATCTCTTCAACGAAGAGAACGGGGGAACCAATTACTATGGGGTGAATAAATCCCTTTACTTTATACCTATACGAATAGTGGTATAAAACTATCGGGATTTTAGGGTTACTCTGCAACCCGAATCCGTCAGCTAACTTCGTAAGCATTGCCAGAGAGGATAAATTTACGGTTTTTAAAAACCATGGATTCCTCTTGCCCATGGTTTTTTTATTTGCGGAGTTTCATAATTACCTTATTTGAAATTCGAATACAGTATATAGTTATTCTAGATGCAACTATTAAGGAAGCGCTGATTAATCCGATTTTGTGTGAGCAAATATGTGGTATTAGGCATTTTGCGAAGCACAAAATCGTCACTTATTCAATCAATCAGCGCTTCCCTAAATATCGTATACGAAAGTCGGATATTTTAATTATGGAAATCCCTATTTAAGAGGAATTGAAAAAAACAGTAAGGAGAGTTGGACAATGAACAGTAAAACTAAAATGGGGATTATCGGAGCAGTTGTAGTATTATTGTTACTCGGAGCTTGGTTGACCATAAGTCAAACTACAAAGGATTCCGGATATTCGGTAGCGGTAGTCACCGGGACTACTTTTGAAAAAAAGGCCCGGGAGTTTGAGAATGTTAATGAGGTTAAGCTTTATGAAGACGATAACCAAACTTTAAGCGAATTAGCCAATGATAGAGTGGATGCGGTAATTACCGATCGCTTGGTAGGCATTATCGGTATTAAAGAAGGCGGTTATGATGATCTGAAACTGGCCGGCGATTTATTATACCGGGAAACAATCGCGGTTGCTTTTAATAAGAAAGACAATGCACTCCGGCAAGCAGTAAATAGGGGTTTGGCAAAGATAATCGATAACGGTACATATGCCGAGATCAGCGAAAAGTATTTTGGCCGTGATATCCTTGAAGGATTGGAGAGGGGTATTACACACCCTGATGAGTCGGAGGCAACTGACGGTTCCTTTGAAAGAGTAAAAAAGGCCGGTAAAATACGCTGTGCCATGAGCGGCGGTTATCCACCTTTTAACTATTATAATGATAATAACCAATTGACCGGTTTTGATGTGGATATCGCCAAAGCGGTATGTGAAGAATTAGGGGTAAAGTATGAACCGGTTACCACCGCTTGGGACGGTATTATTGAAGGTTTGCGGGCTAAACGTTACGACGGCGTTTGGGGCAGTATGGCTATCACTGATGAACGCCTAAAAATTGTTGATTTCTCCGACCCTTATTACCTTTCCGGAGCACAATTGGTCGTTAAAGAAGATTCCGGTATAAATGGACCGGAGGATCTGGAATAACCCCCTGTATCAGGGGTATCGTTTGCAACTAAGGATGTGGTTGAGCTGTCGTTTGTAACACAAATAATTCATTATTTCCCGTTTTTTATACCGGCGGCTTGGATGACTGTGAAGATAACCGCCGCCGGGATCGTTATTGGTCTCGCTATTGGATTTCCGGTAGCTTTCGGGAAAATTTCCAAATATAAGTTAATATCGATTCCGGCTAAAGCTTATATTAGTATTATCCGGGGAACTCCTTTGCTTTTGCAAATATTTGTAGTTTATTTCGGTTTAGTACACATTGTTTCCTTAAATCCTTTTCCATCGGCGGCGTTGGCGCTTGGGGTGCATAATGGAGCCTATATCGCGGAGATAATCCGTGGAGCGGTACAATCCATCGATAAAGGTCAGATGGAAGCGGCTAGGGCTTTAGGAATGACCTATTTTCAGGCTATGCGGCGGATTATTCTGCCGCAGGCGCTGCGCCGTTCGTTACCGCCGCTTGGTAACCAATTTATTATAGCCTTAAAAGATTCCTCCTTGGCTAGTACCATTACCATTCGGGAATTGATTTTAACCGCACGGCAGTTGGCTTCCTCCAATTTCTTAATGATGGAGATGTTAACTATTACGGCTGTGTTCTATTTGATATTGACCGGGCTCCTTACCGTGGTTGTGAATCGCTTGGAAAAAAGGCTGGCAGTCAGTGATGCCCGGTAAAGGAGGGATTTTGAATGATTAAGGTTGAAAACCTTTATAAGAGTTTTGATACGTTAGAGGTACTTCGGGGAATCAATTTGGAAGTTGCCGAAGGTGAAGTGGTGGTTATAATTGGAGCCAGTGGTTCAGGCAAATCCACTTTATTACGGTGCATGAACTGTTTGGAAATTGCTGATGCCGGAGAGATTTATTTGGAAGGGAAATTGATTCATCATACCCGGAGCGATATTAATGCCGTAAGAAGTGAAGTCGGTATGGTTTTTCAGCAATTTAACCTGTTTCCTCATATGACGGTATTGGAAAATGTAATTGAAGGGCCTACCCAGGTGAAAAAGGTAAAAAAATCAAAAGCTATTAAATTAGCGACCGAGTTATTAGAGAAAGTCGGTTTAATGGATAAGGCGAATTCTTATCCGGCCAGTCTTTCGGGGGGTCAAAAACAACGGGTGGCTATAGCCAGAGCTTTGGCAATGAACCCCAAGATAATGTTGTTTGATGAACCAACCTCCGCTTTAGATCCGGAACTAGTCGGTGAAGTCATTGGAGTCATGAAAGAATTAGCCAAAGATGGGATGACCATGGTGGTGGTCACTCACGAGATGTGGTTTGCCAAGGAAGCCGCCGACCGGGTAATATTTATGGATAATGGGGTAATTTTAGAAGAAAATTCTCCCGAGAAAATATTCAGTGAACCCGAACAGGAACGTACCCGGGCTTTTTTAAATCAGATATTGGTATAAAATTTATGTTGGTTATTGTAGAGTGAAAAAATACTCTGCGAAGAGCTGAAAAGCTAAAAAGTCTAACCTTTCAGCTTTTTCCATTAAAATTAAGATTTATATTGCGGCTCTTGTTCTTCGATATATTTCTGCCGGTCTTTCAGGGTATTAAGAGCCCCGTCAAATGTTTGAACCAACTGTTGAAACATTTGCTTGGCTTGTTGATCTTGGGTTTCCAGAGCAAAAGTCTTCATGCTTGAAGCTACGCTCTCCACACTGGCAATTGCTTTTTGCAGCTGATTTCCTACGGTCATTGCTTCGACTCCTATTGTTAGATTTTTTGTTTCCCGCAATAGTATTAAATAAATAGGATTTATTTAAACCCGAACTTTACCTGTAAACAAAAGAATAATTTGGATTACCTTGTAAAAGATAAATAATTCGATATGAGATATTAGTGATTTTTGCGGTTGATTATCTTACTTACCCTTTTAGCCAAAGCCATAATCGTCAATATTGGAGGCGCTCCCAAAGAGACCGGAAGCAGACTGGCATCGGCTATATAAAGATTATCGGGCAGAAATTGATGGTGCAGAGTTTCCGCTTCTTTTTCCGATAAAGGAAACATCCCACCGGGATGACCGGCATTTAATAATCCTTTAAACATTTGACTTCTTTCAATTCCCATTTCTTCAAGTATATTTTGGCAAAGCTTCGTCCCTTCAGTCAGCCGTTGATGGTCGGTATCGGAGAGTTGTTTGGTTATTTTTTGTCGATTGATAAAGCCTTGATTACTATCAGCCAGTTTAATCATTAAACTTAATATATTTTGAGCCAGGTATCTCCAATCCCGGTTAAAGAAATAACTTAAGTGATCAAAATAAGGCGAGATAATATAACCTTCCCGTTTCACATAAAAGGGCATGGAGAGCTCATTGTTTTGATGGGCGTCTTTCCACTCCGCGGCAATACAAAGAACGGGATCGATAAACAACTGTTCTCGGCAGGGAAAACCGGAGTTTTTTAGAACCAAAGGAGTGCCAAGTCCTCCTGCCGCCAAAATCACCAGATCAGCAGGGAAGAATTTCTTTTGAAAGTTTTTCTTGGCAATTACCCCGGTAACTTTTCCATTTTCGGTAAGGATTTTCTCCGCTTTGCAGCCGGTAATCAAGCGGGCCCCTTTATCCACTGCTAAGTTTAGGAACGAACGGCTGTCCCATTTAGCCCCTGAGCGGCAGCCCAGAACACATTGACCACAGTTAATGCATTTTCGGTAGTCGCCGAATTTAGGTAACGGTTCCGGTTTCAATCCCATTTCCCGGCAGATTTGAAAGAGTTGTTGAGTAGGCTTTTGCCAGAGATTTTGATGATTATTTGTTACCGGTATCTCCTCATATAATTCGGCAAACTCATTATCAAGGTCAATCCCGATTTTCTTTAAATCTTGGTCCATCCGGAGAGCATTGCCCGCCGATAATGTGGTGGCGCCTCCGACACCTTTGCCATTGACCACTACCATATTATCCGATGTTCTGCTAATCTTCATCGCCGGAAAAAGAAGTTGTATTTGGCGCGGGTCAAAATAGACACCGGTTCTTTTCAGGCGTCCCAATAAGTTAAGATTATAGGGGAAAGGCTGAAATTCCCCGCCTTCTTCCAAGACGGTAACTTCAAAATCCCCCTGCAACTCCTTAGCCGCAGTCGCTCCTCCGGCTCCCGAACCAATGATGATAATTTTTTTCATATAAAACACCCTTTCAATCCGTGTAAATCCTTGTCTAAGTTCTTTTTTTTAGACGGGATTAACACAGATTCACACGGATTTTAAAAAACCAAAACAAGTTCCAATTATCTTTAATCATTCTTTTTATTAAAGCTAAAACTGAGCTTTAGTCAAACCTTAAAAATAATACCCAGTCTATAATTGGAATTATAGGAAGAATTCCAATCCGTGTAAATCCTTTTAATCCGTGTAAATCCGTGTCTAAGTTTTCTTTACTTTTTTTAGACGGGATTAAACACGGATTTACACTGATTTTAAAACAGCTAGACAAGTTTCATTTCCTTCGGTTATTCTTTTCGAAAATACCAAATCCGCTCCACCGGTCAAACCGTAGAATAATCCACGGTCCAGGGCTGAGATAAATTGGCAGGTTTTCGGTGTATAACAATCACTAAAATAACATTTGGTTATCAATACTCGACCATTTGACTCTCCGGCTAAATCAATTTTTATGGCCTTATACAGAATTTCCCCTAGGTATAAAGCATCTTCGAGGTTACTTATCCCTAATCTTCGCCGAAAGAATCGACCAATGGCGGCGGCTTCGGTAAACAGGTTTTCTTTAATCCGGGAAATATCCATGGGCCGGGAGAGACTCTTTTCAGCCAGATTTTTGGTGAAGTAAGCAAAGTTCTCCAACATTTTATCATATGAAAGCCGGGTTAAAGGAGGTATCTCTTTGTTAAAGGCTTTGGCAACCAGTTTGAAAAGTCTTCGTAAGATAGCCTTTTTCAAGCAGGCGGGGTAATAAAAATCGGTTATTTTTAAAATATATTTCTGGGCCTTCAAATTTCGCTCTCCTGATAACCGAAAATTCTTTCCGCTCCGGAAAGTTTGGATTGTTCAGATGAAGTTTCAATATACATAGCCTCAATCAAAAGATTATATCTCTCCTGTACTTTTTGGCGTTTAACTTTCAAATTAGCAGTCAGATCACCACCGGCAATTGAAAGGTTATAAGGGATATACGCCCATTTCTTAATCTGCTCAGGCTGGGAGAGTTGGGAGTTGATTTCCCGGATTTGCTGGTTCAAAGTTGCAAATTGTGTCTCATGGAAATAACCTTCATTTAACCAGATGAGAGAGGTGCAATAAGGTTTGGCGTTCCCAAGCAATATTACTTCGGCCACACCGGGGATCTCCCGGAGCATGTTTTCTATCTTCAGCGGATGAATGTTTTTTCCATAGGAAGTAATGATGACCTCTTTTTTCCGGCTATGAAGGACTAAAGCTCCTTCAGAAGTCAAATATCCGAGATCACCGGTATGAAGCCAGCCATTATCAAAAACAGACTTATTCTCTTCGCCAAAGTATCCCGCCGCAACTTGTGGCCCGTTAACCAGAACTTCTCCATCTTCAGCAATCCGGACCTTGGTTTGTGGGAGAGGAGTACCAACCGTTCCAATCCGGTTGAATCCGGAGCGGTTCATAGTTACCAGCGGAGCTTCAGTTAAACCGTAAGCGTTATGAATTTCAATTCCTAATCTTTGGTATGAGCCGATTAATTCAGTACTGATTGGAGCTGAACCGACAATCAATTGGGCACATTTATCAAGACCGGATTTTCGTAATAATACTTTTCCCAGCATTGGACTGAGAAATTTTTTAAACCAGCCTTCCTTCAATCTTAGGTATAGTTTACCGGCCCGACTTCGGTTAAAGTTTTCCCAAACCTTCTCATAAAAACGGGGGACGGAGAAAAAGAAAGTTGGCCGGATTTTAGGTAGACTCTTAGCCAGACTGTGAAAGTCTTCCAAAAAGTAGATATCTACCGGTACCGGAGCGTAATAAAGCGAATAAGTGGCCAGGATGCCTTCCACTACATGGTTCATTGGGAGGAAAGATAAATACCGTATTTTCCGGTTCCGGTCATTCCACGGTGGCAATGAGGCCAGGGATTCGGCCATAAACCGCAGGTTTTGATGTTGAAAAACAGTTCCTTTAGGAGAACCGGTCGTTCCGGAAGTATACCGGAGAGTAGCTGTTTCACCGAACCCAACCGGAGCAGTCATTTTTTCGAGAGTCGGATTCTTACTCAAATTTTGTTTACTCAACGCTAAAAAATCTTCCCAGTCAACCACCTTGTCTGACAGATTGGCTGGAACTGCCGAACGGCAAAAAGAGATGATATGATGTTTTACGGCCAAATTTTCCAACTGGAGCAAAATCTTGGGCGCTCCTATAAATAAGATCGAAGCCCGGCAAGATTGGATAATCGCTGTTATCTCCTCCGGAGGACTGGTATAGTAAAGGGGAACGCTGACTGCTCCAGTTAGTCCAATAGCCACATCGATTATTAAGAATCGAATACTGTTTAATCCTACGACAGCTATCCGGTCTCCCGGAACGACTCCCAATGAACGGAGAGCTGATGTAACCCGAATAATCTCCCGTCTTACTTCACCGGCTTTTTTAGTAATCACTTTTCCTTCCGTTAAGTCATGATAAGTAACCGGGCGGCTTCCGGATGAGAGCCGAAAGAGAAGTTGTTCATGAACAGTTCGTTCCGAGTGATGCAAAAAGTTGTGATAAACGGCGTATTCAAGCAGCGGATGAATGTAATCACACCAATTGGGAGTATGATTGCCATAAAAAAGGTCGGTATTGCTCCGTTCAAAGTTTTGTTTTCCTGATAAATAAGGACTTAAAAGCAATAAAGATCTCCAAATGCTTTTCCGTGGTAAAAATTTAATAAGCCGGCCGAGTTTTCCAACCGGTAAGGGTAAAAAAATTGGCAGCGGTAATTTAATATGTAACTGTTTTATAGCCCAAGCACGGACTTCTGTAATGAACTCCCTGACCGTCGGTATTTCCGTATTTGGTGTGGTAAGGTGAAAAGTCAGCCCGGCTGTTTCATTTTTATAACTTAACTTAACAATCGCTCCGGTTACATAGTCAACCGGAATTAAATTAATTCTTAACGTTGGGGAAACCGGTAACAGCCATAGCTTTCCGGTCAGATAGAGACGGAGCGGGAAATACATAGTGTTAAAAGTCTTTATCCAGCCGCTCTGTGAATCTCCAACCACCATCCCGGGACGAAATATTGTTATAGGTATTTCCGATCCGGCTTGACGAACCAGTGTTTCGGCTTCGTATTTGGTTTGTTCGTAGTAGTTGTTAAATCCATATGCAGCAGTGGAATCAGCTTCTAAAATATTCCCCTGCCGCCGTCCGGCGACATATGCAGTAGAGACATAAACGAACCGTTTGAGCCCGTGATCATTATGGACTAAGCCGGCAAGTGTAAGCAAGTTTTTTGTACCATCAACATTAATTCGCCGATGCTTTTCCAGCTGTTGCTCAAGACGCCATTCCGCCGCCGAATGCATAATCTGTGAAATAGATTGAATCATCTGTCGGTAAGTCGGTTCATCCAAACCAAGTAATGGCTTAGTAATATCCCCACCGACTACTCGGACTCGGCTTCCAATGGCTTTTGTCAATTCCGGCCAATCCCACCAGCAACGGTATAGTCGCGATTCGGCAGTAGACTGATTTGAAGTTCTAACCAAGACTATAATATCATCGGTAGTATGTTCCAAAAGGTCTTTTGTAAGCTGGGCGCCAAGAAAACCGGTGGCTCCGGTGATGAAAACAGTTTCGTTCATATATTTACCTCTATAATTCTTAATAGTCGTCCACGCCAGCTTCCGCTGCGCACCTGAAAGAATTAAAATAAGGCTGGGTGAACGACAAGCCTCGATAGCATTTTCTAGATAGTCGTCCACCCCGGCTCGCCGGGGCACGGAAAAAAATAAGTTTTTAACTCCGTGTCTCCGCGCCTCTTTGGCAAAATCATTAATAGCTATGGAGACACAGAGAAATCATTTTTTAGTGATTGAGTATTTCAAAGAGTGGAATTAAAAATGTTTTGTAACAATATCCGATTACCTGTAGCTCTTTCCAGATGTTTTTGATACTCGGTTTCTAATCTGGCCCGTAAAACTGTTTCTTCATCTATAAGCCGTTTTACCAAATCCGATAATCTTGTGAAGAGATTTGGCGCTTGATAATTAATAAAAAACTCATCCTTTATTCCCAATTCTTCATATAAGTCAGCCAGTCTATAATCATGGCCGACTGCCGCTTGCGGCACTCCGGCAGCCAGTGAAAGAACCCCGGCGTGGTATCTGGAGGTTATAAGTAAATCTAAACTTCTTAAAATAACCGTGATTTGTGAAGCATTATATTCACGGGCCGAAAAAATCCGGGCCCGATCTCCGTAAGTCATCCGTGATTTTATCTTCAATGCCATCGGTTCATCGAGCTGTTCCATACAGATCAACGCAATAGACTTATTGGTTTTTTGGACCAGGTCGTCAGCCAACTCGGCTAATCCTTTGGCCAGTGCATCACTGGATCGAGTACGTTCTGAAGATTTGGAAAAGTAATACGGCCAGCGATAGCAATCTTCTTTTCTGCCCCAAAGGCGGGCCACTACCGGCCAACGATAAAAATCAACAGCAGCTATTCCGGCAATTCCGGTAGTTGCTTCCGGCCAAATCCTATTTAATAGACCTTCATCAGATGGATCTGTTTGAAAAGCAAAAGCGGTATCTGCTGTAACCTCCAACGGCGCGGTGACTCCCCAGGTTTTAATTCTCTCCGCAGCTGGTCGGGTTCTGGTAATAATCAGGTTGGTTTTCCCGGCTATCCGGCATAAATGTTTTTGGTTAGCCCGAGAGAGGTCGCCGGAGTCAACGGCATATGCAACCACCGGTTTCCTCATAGTATAGGCACAACGAGTGGCCCAGAGCCAAGCCCAAAAAAGAAAGCAACTCCAGGTATCCATATAACAACTACCTTCAATTAAAAGGACCAGATCGTTTTCTTTAATCAACCGATAAAAATCCCGGAAATAAATTGGATTAAACGGAGCGATTTTTAGCTCAGGGCTCTCCTGAATATAACGGCGTAAATTATTCTCAAATAGTGTGGGGACAGTGACTAACGCTTTTTGGCCTAAAAGCGCCCGGATATCTTCGATAGTGGCCAATAACCTGGCTTCGGATCCGGTGTTGGCGGCCCCGTTATAACCGATTAGTAAAATCTTTAGTTTGTCTCCAGAGTTATTGGTGATTTTTTTTAGATGAAACATGACTAATCCTTTCTGATGCAGTTGAAATGCCTTCATATTGTAATACGCAAAACAAAACTAAAGTTCTCATTGAAATGCATTTTCTCTCCAT
Source organism: Bacillota bacterium (assembly GCA_023435225.1). Classification (GTDB taxonomy): domain Bacteria; phylum Bacillota; class UBA4882; order UBA8346; family UBA8346; genus UBA8346. Next base: position 15,394 of record JAEYRX010000067.1, on the reverse strand, counting down.
ATGAGTACAACGTTTTATTTAATTTTTTTATTTCAGAAAAATTTTTCAGACTATTGAAGTAATTGTGAACGGTGCTCCGGCCCGAGCTAAAGAAATTCTTAACAAAATTAACTGGGAATCTTTAAAGAAACTTATTAAAAATTAATGATTTATCTTCATAATACCTCCTTCAGAAAAAACCGGCTTGCATCTGCCGGTTTTTTCTGAAATAAAAATAATAACTACTTTTTAGTGAGATTTTTCTCAATAGCCTTCGAAATTGCTTTGAGCTGTTCGGCTGTTAAGAAATATTTACCGCTTTTGTTATCCATAAAAGTATATACCGTCACCATTCGTTCTCCTTTGGTAAAGATCAGCATACATGGCGCTTGCGGCAGCCCGATCTTCGCCTTGTCCCCGATGCCGGTTACTTTTGCCCAATATTTCTCCGGCTTGGTCTCCCGCTCAAAATCCTTACTTTGAGTAAACCTCACCCGTAAAATCATATTTCCTTCAATATTGTTGAAGATTAAAAAAACATTGTGATTGGCTTTTACTCCCTTCAATCCAGTGGCTTTTTCCACTTCGCCTACGGAAAGATACTTGACAAAGGGGTTATCAGCGTCTGTTACTATTGAAGTGAAACATAGAGCTAAGATTAACACTCCCAACATTATTCCAATAATATTTTTTTTCAATTATATCAACCTCCGTTTGTTTACTTCACATTCAACTTTTGAATTATTAATATAACAAATAATTCTAACCAAACACTAACCACTTTAAAACAATATTCTTATGTACAGTAATTTTTACCAATCCTGGCAGGTAATTAATTAATGAACATTGAATTTAATTTATAATGTTTTGAAAATTTATAAAGGATTAAAAATGCAGTTAGGGTGATTAATGTGGAAATAATTGCAACCAAATTATTGCCACCTCGTTTAAAACCGGGAATGATTAAGCGGAGTATTCTCGATAATCCGCTTATGAAAGATAATAAAATAATCTTAATTACTGCTCCGGCCGGATATGGGAAAACGACTTTAATGCTTCAATTGCTGCAACAATATGAACTTCCGTCGGTTTGGTATCAACTGGATACATACGACAACGACCCCGCAGTTTTCCTTCAATATTTTACAGCCGGTTTTCAAAGACATTTACCCGAGTTTGGGAAAGAAATATTGGGCATCATTAACCAAGGGGATTTTCAAAACAAACTCAGGTTGATATTGGGGTTTTTTATCAACAGTTTGGTACGGTCAAATAGCGAGTTTATAATAGTTTTGGATGATTTTCACGTTATTAATGAACCGGTTATTCAACGATTTGTACAAGAATTTATGGAATTACTCCCCGAAAATGTTTACCTTTTTATAGCAGGCCGGAGACCAATTAATCTTTCTAATTCAAGACTTGCAACCAACGGTAATATTCTAATAGTTAACACTGAACAGTTACGTTTTAGCCGGAATGACATCAAGGAGTATTTTAAAACTAAGCAATTAAATCCAGAGGAAGAATTAGTAGATTACTTGGAAGAGAATACGGACGGCTGGCCGATAGCTTTAGGGTTGGCAAAGGCTTTTCCGGTTTTTAAAAAGAATGAATTATTTTTACAAAGAAATAAAGAGATATATTCTTATCTGGCCGGTGAGGTTTTTAATCAACAACCGGAGGCAATAAGGGATTTTTTACTCGTTACCTCGGTATTGGAAGTATTAACGCCGGAGCATTGTAATTTACTGTTGGAACGCAACGATTCCCTAAAGATATTGGATTATTTGGAAAGACAGCAATTATTTTTGATAACACTGGAGGGCAGTACCAAAGCTTATCGTTACCATCATCTTTTCCGTGAGTTTCTACGGAGCCGACTGGTTGATATAAGTCCGGATTTGATGCGGCGCGCTGGGGAGATCGCCTTTAAATCCGGAGAGTATGACCAGATGATTGATATTTTTACCGCGATAGGGATTGATAGGGAAGCGGTAACGACTATTGAAACGGCTGTAAGAAAATTCATGAATCAGGGACGTTGGTTGACTGTTTCCCGCTGGTTGAAAGCATTACCATCGGCTACTATATCTGAAAACCCCTGGCTTTTATTATACCAAGCCCAAGTAAGACTTTACCAATACCGGCTTGGAGAAGTGGGAGAATTAGTTGAACAAGCGCTGTCTTTATTTAGTCAAACCGGTGATGAAAATGGTTTGGCAGAAGCCCGTCTGGTCCAAGCTCGAAAATTAAGACATTTGGGTAAATACAGGGATAGCCTGGAATACTTGGAGGCGGCGGAGTTTTATTTGGCAAAGATGGGTCCTCGGGTTGATTTACCGCTGGAGAAGTCGATTCTTTTTTATTTAACCGGAAGACTCACGGAAGCTGAAAGCTTCTTGTTGGAGGTTTTGAAAGCAGCCGAACGGCTCGGTGACGGCTACATGATTGCCAATTTACTTGAAGGTTTGGGAAATATCTATTATTTGCAAGGTGACTATCAGAAAGCGCTTCAAATCTATAAGAAAGGGCTTCAACTTACTCCCGATAGCGTGTTGCCCGGATATTACGCAATGGATTTTATCGCCTTGATTCACCAAGATTGGGGCGAACTGGAACCGGCGTTGGAATATGCCAAACAGAATCTGGCCTTTAAGGAAAAGCTGGGAATGGTTGAAGCTATTCCTTTGGCTTATATGCATCTGGGGATAATCCAGGTGGATTTGGGCGAGCTTGAAGCAGCCGAAGAGTATTACCGGCAGGCTTTTTACTTAAACCGGGAAAATGGAAAGGACTCATTTTATCTGGCTCTTAATCTTGTTTTTTGGGCGCGAAGTTTAGCTTTACTGCATCGTTTCAGCGAAGCCCGGATTAAAGTTGAAGAGGCAATCAAAGAAGCCGGTTCCGAACCGAACCTGGCATTGGCTAATTGTCTGGCGGTTGGCGGGATGGTCGTATTTCTAATTGGAGACCTGGTAAAAGCGGAAGAGATGTTAAGACAAGGAACCGCCATGTTGGAAGAGATGGGTTTTAGAAAAGGACTTTGTTACGCCTATGAAATGTCCGCCGCCTTATATTTTGAAACGGGAAAATTGGATTTGGCTCATGAGTATAGCGGCAAAGCATTGGAATTGGCGGCTAAGCTAAATGATTTACAAGTATTCATAACTTTTTATAAGATCTTAGCCCCGGTTTTAAAGTATGGATTGGAGAACGGTATTGAGTTGTCTTTTATTTATCGGGTTTTGTCCCGCCTTGGTTCGGATGCGGCCAAACTGCTTATCGAGTTGGGAGAGCATACCGACCCGGAAGTACGGAAACGGATTATTATACCGTTGGCTGAATTGGGACCTGATTTAGCCGGAACTATCTTACACCGGCTGATCAAGGATGACCAAACTCAGGTTGCGGAATTGGCCCGGGCGGTGAGTCTGCGAATGGGTATTATCCGGGAATCCAACAACGAACAATTAGTGACAGAACGGCTTGTTTCTCTAGGATTTCATGGTCTGGGACCGCTCCGGATCTCTCTGAATAATCAAGATATCACTTATATTAATTGGCGGACGGAAAAAGCCCGTGATTTACTTATTTATCTAGCCCATAAACGAGAACCGGTTGATAAGGAAAGAATTATCGAAGATCTCTGGCCGGAAGACCAAACATCAACTTCCACTCTTTTTTCTACCGTATATCGGTTACGCAGGGTGTTAGATAAGTCTAAGTCCGGCGAGTTGGTTCTCTTTAAAGGGGGCAAATACCAACTGCTCCCTGAGTGTTATGAAGCTGATTGGCTTCGTTTTGAGCGGTCATGCGCTTCGATTGCCGCAACCAGGTTTGATGATTCCCGAAAGGTAAACTTATTGGAAGAAACGTTATCGCTTTACCGGGGTCAATATCTTGAGGAGTTTGATTATCCCTGGCTCCTTCCTTATCAGGAGCATTATAAAAATCTTTTTCTTCAAACAGGTTTGAGTTTAGTCCGTCTATACATTGAAACTAAAGACTTTCAAAAAGCAACTAAACTATTGAACCGTTTGCTGGAAACCAATAATTTTCTGGAAGAGGCCCATATTTTAATGTTAACTGCTCATGCCGGAATGGGAGACCGGGTCGGTGTAATCCGGTATTATCAAAAAATAACTGATTTATTTCATCTCGAACTTGGGTTATTGCCTCCGGCGAAAGCTACTGAGTTATTTCAAACGATTGTGGGCGACTGAATAAATGCGTGTATTTGGGACCCTCTTTCTCATATAAAAAGGTTTTATGAAAAACGTCAGCTGATCCTTATACGGGATCAGCTTTTTTATTGGTGTTTAACCTAAATTAATCTTTAATTAATGGAAACTATTTTAATTGAGAGATTTTTATAATTAAAAATTAATTAAGGTAATCATGAAATTACCTTAATTGGCAATCGATTGGCAATTGATTGGTTAATAACGTTTAGTAATATTATTCCGAACAATCTTACTACAAAATTTTTGGGGTAATTAAATGAAAGGAGAGGTTGTTATAAACAAATCTGCGGTTATAATTCAAACTCCGTTTTAAAGCGGAAACACACCGGGCAATAAAGACCGGTTAATCGCTATTGCCAAAATAATTGAGGGGCGGTTGAAGTAAGTTCAAATAACTGTTACATGTATTATTCAAGTTAAGTGATTATAAAAGAGAAAGGAGAGGTAAAATGCCGAATTGTGAACGTTTTAAAGAAGAAGCGGAGGCAATTACACCGGGTATTTTTTTACTAAAAGAAGGTCTTAACAAAGCTGAGGCTGATAAAAAAGAAGCAGCTGAAAGACTTTCCATTGCTAAACAGAGACTAGATCAGGCTATCAAAAATTTAGAATGCGAAATTGAAGTAATTAAAAATCTTGAAGATATAGTAATAAACGGACCGGCGCAGGTAGAAGCAGCCAGTAAGAGTGTGAACGAGGCCAAAACTGAATTTGAAAATGTCAGACGGGAATATATTAAGATAAAAGTTAAATATCAAAAATTAAAAAATCCGAATGACAAAATGAAAGTTGATACCGCCCGCCTTCAAATGAAAATGGCGGAAGAAAAGTATGGAAATGCGGTGGCAGCTCTTAAAACCGCTAAAGATAGGTTTAAAAATGCTAAAAATTACCTGGAAAACGAAGCGGCCAAGGAACTGTTGGATAAAGTAAAAGAACGTAATTCCGCCCAAAGAGCGTGTGAACAAGCAGAGCAGGATTTACAAGAGGCACAGGAAAAAATTAAAGATTTATCGATGCATATTAAAGCCGAAGAGAAACGGTTTGCCGATTTAATGGAGGCTTATCGAAAGTGTGTGGAAGAAAAACGAGTATATAGATAGTCGTCCACGCCAGCTTCAGCTGCGCACCTGAAAGTATGAAAATGAGGCTGGGTGAACGACAAGCATCGATAGCATTTCATATTAGTAATAGCATAATCCGCTTGACCCAAACATTAATATATAAGAATCTTTAGTTTTTAGTGAATGAGTTTGATGGTTAAGGACTAATGAAACGATTAGTTGAATCAGTGTTAATCAGACAGAACAATGTAATCCGTGATCGTAGCCAGTAATGGTAAGAACTTCCGGTTATACTTATTTGGGAGTTCTTTTTGTAAGATTTAAATCTCTAATAAAGGTTATAAAGATCAGGAGGAGTTAAAATGAAAAAAGTATTACACATTTGGGTATTGTTGGGCCTAATTTTAGTAACGGTTTTAAGCGGTTGTGGGAGTGGAGGCGGCGGTGGGGATAAAAATACTCCTCCGCCTGTTCCTGTCATTTATGTGGCAACCAATGATGGCTTATCAATTTCAACGGATTTGGGCGCTACTTTTACCAATAAAACAGATGCCAATGGTTTACTTAATAATCAAGTACATGGAGTTTATGTTGCAGATTCGGTAATTTATGCGGCCACTTCCGGCGGCTTATCAATTTCCACCGATGGGGGAGCTACATTTAGCACGAAGACAAATGCGTTGAATCAATTGGGTGCTGATATTGTATACGGAGTATTTATATCAAATTCAAAAATATATGCGGCCACTGATAATGGTTTGTCAATTTCAACCAATGGAGGAAATACTTTTAGCAATATCACGGCCAACGGTTTGGGAAGTACTGCTATTAACGGGGTTTTTATCTATAACAATAACATTTATGCAGCCACCAGCAATGGATTGGCAATCTCAACCGATGGTGGAAACAATTTTACCAACAAAACCATAAATGATCCCGGTTTAAATAATGTTAGCGGAGTTTATGTTATCGGTTCCGGAATTTATGCGGCAACGTTTGATGGATTATGGATTTCAACCGATAACGGAACTAGTTTCATTAAAAAGACAACCGGGGATGGTTTGGGACATAACGTTCTTTTGGGGGTATTTGTTTCCGGAAACAATGTTTATGTGGCAACTTCTGATGGTGTATCAATTTCTTCTGATAACGGGGCTAGTTTTAATAATAAAAAAAGTGGTTTGGGACATAGTCAAGTAAATGGAGTATATGTTTATGGAAGCACTATATATGCCGCCACACTAAACGGATTATCAATCTCAACCGACGGCGGAGACACTTTTATTAATAAAACCGATGCAGACGGTTTGGGACATTTTAACACGCACGGTGTTTTTGTTCATTAATAAAGACATATATTTATAGGAGGATCAAAAATGTATAAACGAATGTTTTTATGGAGTGTTGTTTTAACCTTAACTATCCTGACCATTATCAGCAGTGTTTTCGCTGCTGCGCCGCAATTTTCAGCCGATCTGGTCATTACTGACGCCAAGGGCAAAACAAGTATGGGTAAGGTTTATATCAAAGGAACCGATAAAATCCGTCAGGAAATGAGCGCCGACGGTGAAACTAACATAACAATCCTACGGCTGGACAAAAAATTAAGTTGGACACTGCTCCCGGATAATCAGTATATGGAGGTTAAGATGGCCTTTAACCCCAACCAGCCCAATCCGGAGTTTGAATATGAAACAGCGGACCTGGGCAGCGAAACCGTCAACGGTTATCCCTGTAAAATAGTACAGTATACTTATAAAAACAAAAAATACGGAGTTCTGACGCAATGGGTCTCGGAAAAACTGGGGTACGCCGTAACAATAAAAAACAAGGACAGTAAAGGCAAGACACTCTCTATTATGGAATACAAGAATATCAAGGAAGGCAACCAACCGGATGCGCTATTCGAAGTTCCGGCAGGGTATAAGAAATTCGCTATATCCATAAAGTTACCCGGAATGTAAGCGGCTTTTGAGGTCTAAAAAATAATAGAATCTTTTTATGAACTCTCCGATTAGGGAGTTCATTTTTGTCCAGGTTCTATATGTGAGAATACAGAAAAACAAAGATAAAAGGAGAAAAAAACCGGTAAATTAACGGATTTTACTTTCTAAAAAATTTCATAAATCGACAGATGAATCATTTTAAATTGCATATAATGTACATTACATCAATTAATATACTCCTCTAAAAAAGGAGGTAGTTTAATAGAATGCAAATGATAGCGGTTGAAGAAGCAAAACCTGGAATGGTACTGGCAAAACCGATTCTTCGCAAAATAGACGGATTAGTTTTGTTGCAAGATAATATCATTTTAAAACAAAATTATATTGAAAAGATAAAAACTTTAAACCTTGATTCCATATGGGTTAAAGATCTCGGAGAATCGGATGAGTCTGATGTGTTAGAACCAATCCGGGAAGAAACCCGGTTAAAAGCCACCGCGATTCTCCGAACCACTTTTAACCAATGTAAACAGGAGCAAACAATTGATACAGTAAAGCTTAAAGAAGTTGTCAAAGAAATCCTCGATTATATTCTTAGTGATCTCCGGATAGTATATTCATTAACTAAAATTAATAATTATGATAATTATACTTTCACTCATTCGGTGGATGTTTGTGTACTTTCAGTGTTAATAGGTTCGGTAATGGGAATAAGCCGAAATGAGTTGGAGATTTTGGGGATAAGCGCAATGTTACATGATATCGGAAAAATTTTTTCCGATTTTCGCATTTTAAATAAGCCGGCCAAACTTAAGCCGGATGAATATGAGTTAATAAAAACGCATACCAGGGATGGTTATGAATTACTTAAAAAAAGAGGCAATGTCAGTTTTTTAGTTCCCCATATGGCCCTGCAGCATCATGAAAGAGAAAATGGGTCCGGTTATCCCAGAGGTTTGAGTAGTAGAAGAATTCACCGTTTTGCCAAAATCATCGCCGTCGCCGATGTTTTTGACGCCATGACTTCGCAACGGATTTATCAAAATCCGGTTTCATTCCAAGCGGCAATTGAAGATATTCGCAATCATACTCCTTTGCAATATAATCAATCGGTGGTAGAGAGTCTCACCAAGATTATCACCCCATATGAGCGTGGGAGCAAATTAATGTTAAGTAACCATCAGAAAGTAGAAGTAACTTCGATTTCCAGAACCAAATGCCTGGTAAGAGTAGTTTCCGGTTACCCGGAAGGGGAGATTTTTGATTTATATAAAAAGCCGGAGCTAAGTGTGGTTAGGGTATTGTGAAAGCAGGCGAAAGGGGAAAGGCGAAGAGATAAAAGACTTTTAAATTCTCCATACGTTTTTTTGTCTAGCGCCCTTGAGTTCGGAGACTTAACATTCATTACTATCGCCTATTGCCTCTCGCCTCTCGCCTTTCGCCTATCATTCAGTTCAACCCAAGTTTATTCACCCTTCCGCTTTCACCATCAATTGGGCTACTTTATTGGCGAATTCCAAGGGGTCATCCACATTCAATCCCTCGATTAATAGAGCCTGCCCATATAGTAAATCCACATAATCCTTGAATTTATCGTTGCCGGAACCGGCTTCGAACAACTTTTTCAATGTAGTGAAGATCTGATGATTAGGATTGATCTCTAAAATCCTGGAAGCCCGCATCATTTTTTGATCCATTTCGGCCAGGATCTGTTCCATTTGAAGGCTGATTCCATGCTCGCCGCTGACCAGACAAACGGCGCTTGATTTTAGTCTATTGCTTAGTTTGACTTCCGTTATTTTATCGCCAAGGTGCTCTTTCATGGCTTTTAGCAGAGAATCGTTCTCTTTGCCCAATTCTTCTACTTTTTTCTTGGCTGCTTCTTCCTGATCGCCGGAGAGATTGAGATCGCCGCGGCTGATTGATTTGAAATGCTTTTCTTTATATTCATGGAGGCTATCGACGGCAAATTCATCAACCCGGTCGAAGAGGTATAATACTTCATAACCTTTTTCCCGTAAGATCTCCATCTGGGGCAGGCGTTCAACCGCTGCCCGATCTTTACCGGAGGCGTAGTATATCTCGGTTTGCCCCTCGGGCATCCGTTTCACATATTCATCCAAAGTTGTTTCTCCGTCACCTTCAGTATTGGAGGAAGGGAAGAGAAGCAGATCTTGAAGTTTTTCCCGGGAACTGAAATCAATATAAACACCGGCTTTAAGCGCCCGGCCGAACTCTTTCCAGAAGGTTTCGTATTTGGCCCGGTCTTTGTTTAACATATTCTCCAAAGCTTTTAGAATGCTTTTTTCGAGGTTTTTCCCGATTAACTTAAGTTGTTTATCCTGTTGCAAAACCTCCCGGGAGATATTCAATGAAAAGTCGGAAGAGTCCACCAAACCCTGGACAAACCGGAGATATTCCGGTAACAGCTCTTGACAGTTGTCCATAATAAAAACATTGCGGCAATAGAGTTTAATTCCCTGCCGGTAATCCCGGGTATAGAAATCAAACGGAGCATGGGCCGGGATGTAGAGTAAGGCCGTATATTCGACTACTCCCTCTACTTTTGTATGAATCACATCCAACGGGTCGGTCCAGTCATGAAAAGTAGTCTGATAAAACTTATTGTATTCTTCGGGTGTGATATCCGCTTTATTTTTAACCCAGAGCGGAGTCATGGAGTTTAAGGTCCGGGTTTCCATGGTTTTAACCGGTGTGGCGTCCGCGATCTCCTGTCCATTCTCATCCTTGGGTTTTTCTTCTTTGGTGAAATCCATCTTAATCGGGTACCGGATATAATCGGAATATTTTTTAACCAGATTTTGAATGGTATATTGATTTAAGAAGTTTTCTTCAAATTTTTCGGAATTCCGGTGTTCTTCATTAATAAGTAAAGTGATTGAGGTTCCTCTTTTGGTAACATCAATTTCTTCGATAGTGTAGGTTCCGTCACAGGTTGACTCCCATTTGACTCCTTTATCAGCTCCGGGGGCTTTAGTAATAAGGGTGACCTTATCAGCTACCATAAAAGCAGAGTAAAAACCTACTCCAAATTGGCCGATTAATTCAGCCTGGTCTTGGTTTTGGCCCTGGGTTTGCATTTTTTCCAGGAAAGCTTTAGTACCGGATTTGGCGATAGTACCGATATTTTCAACTACTTCATCGTAGGTCATGCCGATACCGTTATCGGTGATGGTTAAAGTATGGTTAGCTTCGTCAATATCCAGGAAGATATGAAGTGCGGATTCGGAGTCGCCTTCCAGAAGGCTGACGTTGGTCAAAGCCTGAAACCGGAGCTTGTCGATGGCGTCGGAAGCGTTGGAGATTAGTTCCCGTAGAAAAATCTCCCGGTTGGTGTAGATTGAATGGACCATCAGATCCAGCAACTGTTTGGTTTCGGCTTGAAATTCCTTGGTTTGTTTGTTGATAGTTTCCATTCTTATTCCCTCCAGTAATTAAATGTAGGTTTAACATAATTTTTCATAGTGTATTCTAACAATTTTACAGATTTTATGCAAGGGTGAAAAATCTTTGGGTAGTTTTTATTTTAAGCTTTAGAACAACTTTTTGAAGGAAATATCGTAAAAAAATGGAATGAAATGTTAAGTTTAAAATTGAGGAGTAGTTTATATGAACAAAAAGCAAATCAAAGTTGTCGCAATCGGTATGGCAATCTTGATTTTGCCGGTGGCGGTATGGATTTTTTCAACCGGTTTACAGGATAGGCAACTGAATGCCGTCAGCATTTACTTAAATGGTTCGCCGATAAAAGTCGATACAATTTACGACAAGGGGAATATTTACGTACCGGTTGATGAGATCTGCTATTATCTGAAATGTGGCTATGAAAAGGATGACGTCCAAAAAACGATAAATTTTACTAAACATATTAAAATACCCACAAAACCAAAAAGTATTGATAATGCCGGAAGTATAAAAAAAACAGCTGTCAAGATTAATAACAGCGGATATAAAACCATGATCGACGGACTTTTATTATATATCGATCCCGTTGTTTACAATAACACCTCGTTTATAAACTTGAAATATCTGGCCCAATCTTTTGAAATGGATAGCCGGTGGGGTTTTTTAAAAAAATCGGTGAAATTAGAACATTATCCTGCCGAATATGCCGGAGTCGTCAACGGGGAGAAAATCAAGCGGCGTTTTTTTAATGAACGGTACAGCGCCAAACTGATCTTATCGAAAAGAACTACCAAAAAACAAAGGGAAAGAATTAGCCGCGACCAAAAGAGACAAGTGGAAATGGAAGCTTTTAATGAAACGGTAGATCTGATTCTGGCATCACAAATGGCCCGGGAGTATGGGATTACGATTGACGGCGAAGCTAAAAAAAGAATCAATTGGTATTTACAAGCAACTGTCAATAAATTCGGCGGTATAGATAAATTGCGGGATTGGATTGGGGAATATGGTGTCACATACCAGGATGGGATTAACTATTTCACTTACGGTGTTTTAAGAGAGGAATTGAAGGCAAAAGCGGCTGAAAGTGTCAGGCCTGCCGAAGTTCAAATGTGGGAATATTTTGTTAAAAATAAAGGAAGCTTTATTCATCCGGCTAAAGCAGTGGTTCAGCAGATCATCATACCTACAAAAGACAAAGATGAAAATAGCTATGGCGAAACGAAGGTTGAGGAACAACGGAATCTGGCCTATAAAGTTTTGGGTTTAATAAAAGCCGGAGGGGACTTTGATGCCTTAAGGAAAAAGTATTCGATTGATTATTTCTCCGACACCGCCAATAAGCCAGGGGGTTTTGAAGTTATAAAAGGTAATCTCATGATTGCTCAAGTGTTTGAAGACGCTGTTTTCGCACTGGAGCCAGGCCAAATTAGCGACGTGGTGAAGACCTATCGCGGATTTCATATTATTAAATTAATCAGCAAGACGGACGAAACAGTCAAGTCGTTTGAAGAAGCCAAAGAGGAGATAGCGAAAGAATTAAATTATTCAGTGAAAACCGCATATTTTAAAGGTTTAATGCAAACACGAAAAGAAAAGAGCGTAATTAAAAGATTTAGGGAAGCGCTGATTAATTGAATAAGTGACGATTTTGTGCTTAGCAAAATGCCAAATACCGCATATTTGCTTGCATAAAAATCGGATTAATCAGCGCTTCCTTAGCTATGGCATGTTGCTCTTGCGAAAAGAATAAATTCTAAAAAGCATTCAAAAGGGTGCAGGGAAGCCCTGCCGGGGGCCGGGGTGTCCCCGGTATTCTTGCCTTTAAGCCCTCCCTTGAGGGAGGGTTGGGTGGGTTGGCCTTCTTAAATCTTATTGGAGAACAATGAAAGTGATATACTTGATCAACTATTTCGGAAAACAGAACTAAAAATTTTCTAGTTAATGGGGGATTCACATATACACAGAAGGAGGCTGGTCCGAAGAACAAATATCATCGATGGTCATTTTAAAAATAAGGAGGCTAAATTTAATGAAAAAAATATTAATGTTTTTGCTCATTACTATCTGTATTTCATCAACCCTGTTTACAACACAATCCAAAGCTCTTAATCCTTTTGTAACGCACATTTACACAGCCGATCCGTCGGCCCATGCTTTTGAAAACAAGATATACGTCTATCCGTCACATGATCAGACCGACCCGAATTGGTTCGATATGGTAGATTATCATGTTTTTTCGTCCGGCGATTTGATCCAATGGACCGACCATGGCGTTGTCCTCGACATAAACCAGGTGCCATGGAAGCCCGTTAAATGGATGTGGGCTCCCGACTGCGCCTACAAAAACTCAACTTATTATTTCTATTTCCCAGCTTCAACCCGCACTGATTCGAGTGAACGTATACCCCAAGCCAATGATTTTAAAATCGGAGTTGCGACCAGCAAATCACCGGCTGGACCTTTCATTCCGGAACCAGACGCAATCACCGATAGTTCCAACCCTCAAAAATACATATTTGGCAATGACCCTTGCGTATTTGTGGACACGGATGGGCAAGCTTACATGTATTACGGCGGTCAGGGGCACGGTGCGGCGGAATATGCAAAATGGGTCAAACTCAAGTCAAACATGAAAGAGATTGATGGGACTCCGCAGGATATTACTTCCGGACTAAACTACTGGTTTGAAGCGAGCTATGTATTTAAAAGAGGTAACATATATTACTTCACCTACTCGACCGGAGGCAATGCCGGTGGTTTCAGTAAAATCCACTATGCGACAAGTTCAAGCCCCACAGGACCGTGGACATACCGGGGAAAAGTTATTGACGAAGTAAAGGGCTGGACCAACCATCAATCGTTTGTGGAGTATCCTAAGGGCAGCGATACTTGGTATGCATTTTATCATTCCTCCGAACTGTCGAACAGAGTGGTTAATAAACGTTCCATTTGCGTAGACAGATTGTACTTTAATTCTGATGGAACAATGAAACCGGTTGTTCAGACCAGGACCGGTATCGGAACCAGCGCTTACCAGCGGATAAAAGCCCAGTTATTTAGTAAACAATCCGGTATACAATTGGAAAATATCGACACCAGTGTTGATGTCGGACGGTATCTCTGTTGGATAGATAACAATGATTGGGTTCGTTATGACGAAATCGATTTTGGAAGTGATGGGAAAAAAGTGGGTGGTTTTGAAGCAGGGGTCGCCAGCGCACATGATGGAGGAGTTATTGAGATCAGAGAAGGCGACAAAAAAGGAACTCTGCTTGGAAAAGTAGCCGTTCCCAATACAGGCGGCTTGCAGAAATGGGAAAATGTAACTTACGAAATATCACCGTCAACCGTTCTTACGGGCAAAAAGGATATTTGTCTGGTCTTCAAGTGCAAGAAAAAATCGACTTTTAATCTTAATTGGTTTAGATTTATTGCTGCGAATTAACTTGCCGGATGTTATCGTTAAGGTTTAGTAGGGGTTTTTAGACTGCCTATAAAGGATATGATTTTTTGTATTCTCCGAAAGCTAATTGTTTTTCTGTTGTTCGTAGACTAACTAGGGCCGAAACACAAATTAAAATAGGCTTAAGACCTTCCGTTATATATAGGGAATGGCAGAATACCTCAAAGATACGTTCTAATATCAAATTGGGCGCATTTGTCGTGATGCCAAATCATATGCATATAATATTTATGATTATCGAAAACCGTGGCCGGATGGCAAATGGCGGCGTGACAAATATATCAAAAAACATGGGTGTATCGCAGGGTATGGATGTGTCATGCGGTAGGGTTAAATCACGGTGTAAGGGCGTATTGCAATACGCCCCTACACCCCACAATCCATCGTCCCAAAATACCCCACCCCATAATTCCATCGATCAATCCCTGATAATAACCGTTGAACCATTACATTCGCCATCCCAAACCGTCGGCGCGGTCATTCGCGGTTTCAAAGGAGCCGTCACTAAACAGATCAATGAATTACGTTGCGCACCCGGTTCACCGGTTTGGCAACGGGGTTATTATGAACATATCATCCGTAATCAAGATGAATTCCACCGGATTCGTCAGTATATAATTAAAAATTCGGTTAATTGGGCCAAAGATATCGAACATCCCGTCAACTCCGGGGCATCCAAAGAAATTCCGGATGATATTTGGAAGGAGACCTAAACGATTTAAAAATTAGTTAATTCAACCGCAAAAAACAAATCACCTCATTTATAAAACAAACCATCTAATTTATTGCAAGAATAATCTTATTATTGCAAGAATAACCCAATTTATTAAAAGAACAACTTCATTTAAAAGAAAAACCATCTCATTTATTAAACAAATAACCTCATTGTTGCAAGAATCATCTCATTAACAAAAATAATAAGCTATTTTTATGAAATTCCCTTTTGATTTCAAAAAAGAACCATCATCTTCCCCTTATCCCCAACGGTCTTTCTCCCAAAAACAACCTTCAAAAAATCCCCAATAATATCATCTGGCAAAGCAACCTTTCATTTCCGTATTTTCGCGACTATTTTATTAAACATTTCATTTATTGAATTGTCATACTATTTGAAATTTATTGTTGAAATTAGCTTATAAATATGTTATATTACTTCCATTGCTGGAAATTAATATCATAATGTCTTTCATTTGGAATTATAATCTATCCGGCAAAATAAATCAGGGAGGTTTTTAAAATGGGGAAAGGACAATCTTATAAGGACTA
>JAEYRX010000011.1 GCA_023435225.1 Bacillota bacterium | reverse complement strand
GAATAGAAATATGTGATTTTTCGTGATAGATATACAGCTCGCGGATGATAAGGTTTTAGACTTCTAAGACCGGTGGTTGCCCATAAACAGGGGCAAGGGGTCGCAGTTAGACCTTTTAATAAACCTTTTGTCCCGGAATAAATGCGAGGGATCTGGTTTTGGATCTATGAATAACTGGATAACCATCAAACTAAATATCAAAAGGAGAAGTAATCGTATGAGTAAGATTGCCAAATTTTTTAAATTATTGAATGACCCGACACCGCATAAGCTGGGACCGGAACCTGAGGAAGTATTCGGTGACAATGTCGCCAAGAATGCTAAATGGTTTTTGCCGTTGTTAACCGTGGATTTACATGAAATCAATCCCGAATGGAACGGTAAGGCGCATTTTGTTTATCATGAAGCCAACCGGGAAGAAGGAGTAACCTTTCAGCTGGAAAACGACCACTACATATATAAGGGCGAGTATGATTTTGACGAAGACGGCATGGCCGGTCGGGAAGTAAAAAAGGGATTTATCAAGCTCGTCCCCATCGATGTACCCGAATTAACCGAAGAAAACCAATTTGATTGGTTGACGGGCGTAAATCAAACAATATATGAAATAAACGAAAAAGAGACCGGAGATATATTTGAAGGGATTATTGCCGGGAATAATTACTTCGGCCTTAAACCATGGTGGGTACAGTGGGACGCCACTCCCAAAAATCCGGATGGGGAACCGATGCAATTCATCGGCCAAATCACAGCAATGGAGTTCTCCGATGAAGTTGGCGATAAGGATATCTACTTGTTTTATTGCCCGAAATACAAAATGGTGACCCAGATCGATCAATGTACGTGATAGGTTCATTATGGTGAGTTGTAATGGAGGTTTTAATATGGAAACATACCGTAATCAAACTTTTGAATGTTTTTATGACCAGGAGACGCAGGAAATCTTTGAAAATATCGAGTTTGATAAGTGCGTCTTCGATAACTGCCGGATTTCGCAAACCAATAATCCGTTTTACCGTTCAACGGTCCGCCAAGTCAAATTAACCAATTGTAAAACCATCCATTCCGATACCGGGATAGCCATCATCGAAGATGTTACGGTTGAGAATTTAACAATGACACAAATATTGCAGATTTACGGCAGTGTTTATAAACACGTAACATTAAAAGGCAAGATCGGGAATATCATGCTCTGCGATTTTCTCCCCCCAAATATCTGTGACGAAGAAGAACAGGAAGCGGTACGTTGTGAAAACCGGGAGTATTATGCCGGAGTTGACTGGGCTCTTGATATTAGCCAAGCGGAGTTCGTCGGTTGCGATATCCGGGGAGTACCGTCCGATCTGATCCGGCGAGATCCGGAGACTCAGATGATCCTGCGCCGGGAGAAAGCTGAACTAATTAATTGGGGAAAACTACCGCTTAAAAGCAGATTGTATCAAGTCACCGCCGACAATCTCCTCTATTTTGGTTATGATGATAAATTATTGATTGCACCCAAAAGAGCTAGGGATTTCGCTGAATTGATGCATGACCTGAAGATCTTGAAAGAAGAAGGCTGGGTGGAATAAATTTTTAGCTTTTATGCTTGAAATCAAGGAGAATAATCGAAAATGTTTCCGACAATTTTGATATTAATATCTTTAGGCGTATTAATTTTACCTTTAATACTAACTGTTTTGAATGTCGCAAATCTATTTTTGAGGAGACCATTCAAACCGGATCTGGTTGAAAGATTGATTATGATTATCGGCCCGGTTTTTACGGTTCTATTATTTATCCTTTGGTCGCCCAAAGATTATAATCAGCCTTTACAAACCCCGGCAACGGGTGAATTAAACTGGCATACACCACTGGCGTCATGGCATGCTCCCGCAGTTCTGTTTTTAGTAATTCTTAGTTTGGTCGGTTATGGAATTATCCGCAAATACAAAACAAAGCTGCCTCCCTTAACGGTTATCATCTGTCTATCATGTATGATGATGGGCAGCCTGATTGGATTATCATGGATAATACAGCTTTCAACACATTTATTTGACCAAGGGGTTTTTATTCCAGGCGAAGCGTTGTATTTATGTTTTTTCCCTTTTAACTACATAATTTGTTTTATAGATGCCGCCAAAAAATTAATATCTGAATATACCGAGCGAATCTCAGAAAATAAATACCGGAATCCGGTTCTTGCTAAATGCTTTTTATTGTTACAAAACAGCAGCAATTGGCCTGTTATTGCCATTGTTATGACAATACCGGTACTTGTAGTTGTAATTTTAGTATTGACCCTTTTTGGGCAACAACCGGATGCCATTATCAAGGCTTTCACGGAAACCAGCGACTGGTTGTTGTCCCAAAAAACAGCCCCGGTGCCTATAGAAGCCACCGGCCATTATCTCTGTACGGTATCGCTTAAAGGACACCACAGTATTGTTAAACCCTTGCGATACGGTATCCGTAGGAATAATAAAATTGTCGTAAACCGACAACTTTGCGTTGCCAATGCATTTGAGCAATTGACAGAGGAGCGGATACCTAAAATCCATCACTTTATCCGAGCTATTTATGATAAGTATGGTTATCCAATATCAAAACATATTAATAGTCCTATGAGCGCCGATCTGATATACATTCTGATGAAACCGCTAGAATGGTTCTTTGTGGCGGTATTGTATCTTTGTGATGAAAAACCGGAGAACCGAATAGCAATGCAGTATATCACTACAAGTCAGATTGAAATCAGCTCACTAAAAAGAGGCTATTGAAATGATTGAATCACGGAGTATTGTAAAGTAGTATGGAGAAATTCTAGGAATGTTAAATAGAAGTTCCATCAGTATAAAGATTTATTTTTACTATAGTATATTATGGGCTTTGGTTATGATCGCTGATAAGATGAACCAATTAGTCCAGCATCATTTGAGATTCATTGATTGGCCCGGTTATCTCGGCAACGATCTGCTGATTCTCATGATTTCATTATTTTTATTGATAGTTTATAATCGGGGTTGTTTAAAAATCTTTATTAGCGGGATTATCGTTTTGATGTTTTACGATCTCTTTAATCTTTGCAATCCCTTGTTTTTTATTTATTCTATCACACCAGTGATGCTGAAAGATCCAAATGAAGCCTTTTCCTGGGGAGAAGCCAAATATATGCTGCAAGTTTTTACCGCGCTCGGATTAAGTATTAAAGTTTTCATCTTAAAAGAGGTAGTTGGCGATTGAAAGAAAGGTTCTTCATGGAAAGACTATTCTCACCAATGAAAACAGAACCGAAAAGATATTTTTTCGGCCAATTACCGGACTCATCCCCCATATATTATGAAAATGACGGAGATAATACCGGGATTTACTATAAACAATATGGATCCGATAATACTGAAAGAATTGCTGACGATATAGCCAAATTGGTTAAGATATTAAATTGTATCAAGCAATTGGATTCTTTTGACAATAATAAGGCGCTGTCTGATATAACAGCGATCGATAATACGATTAATGGCGGTTTTTGGTTGGATTTGATCAATGATGGCTTGGGAAAACAAATTATCATTGGAAACGGAGTATGATCAATAGTAAAGAAATTCTTTAAGATATTTAGGAGCGAGGAGTAAACATGGACGACTATTGGGAAATGTTAACCGAGGATCAGATTGATTTTGGCGAACTTCCAATTACCACTTTGAAAAAACTGGTGTACAGCGCTGATCCATTCATCGCCAACGGCGCTTTGACAGAATTAGTCGCCCGTGATAAAACGGAAGCCTTATCGGCAGCCGTAGATATCTTGTTCAATCATTTACCCGACAAGTATCTTCAAGCCCAGGCATTTAACATAACTTACTATTACAACAAGGAGCGGGCCTTGGAATATATAGTTAAAAACGCCGCTACTTGTGATATGGTGGTTTTAAATGCCATTGTCCAAGAGCTTTGTATCGACGCCAAATATATCGCCGCCCATAATCCAATGGAGTATGTTGATGCCGTAAAAAACCGGCTGTTAAAGATTACCGCCGCAGAATATCCGGAGCCAAAATTGTTAAAGGAATTCTTTAAGCTATTTGGCGGTTGAAGGTAAATAATGTCCAATATAATATGAGTTGAAGCTTAATAGAATTATATGATTATTAAGTCAACTCAGGAATTTGAGAATAACAAGGGTTATAAATAATGAATATCCGTCTTTTCATTACCCAGGGCGGATGCCAATTATTATTTGCTCATTCAAACCCCCTGGGCTGT
>JAEYRX010000027.1 GCA_023435225.1 Bacillota bacterium | reverse complement strand
CAAGGACTACCTAATTCTCTATTATAAGGAGATTTTTATTTGTTTTCTTCTTTTCTTGTATGTTTTAAGCTATTATTAACACCTTACCCGGTTGACAATTGTATTTTTATTTAATGCAATTCTAGTGATTTTTACACTATTTTTTTTATTTCCTTCTTATGTTTCTTAAAGATGTGTTCATTTATTGCAAACCGCAAATATTATCAAATTATTTTCTTTTTTAGACTAAAACGGCTTAATATATCGCAAATATAATCAGGACGATTTTTTTAACTTATGTTAGTATAAAATTACATCCGGATGATTTTTTTTTAGGGGGAAACAAATGTCTGAAGAATATCGAATTTATCCGATTGGACACGTACGCAGTAATGAAGAAGGATTTTTTCTGGAAATCAATCAGCCGTATTTTAACGCCTTAAAAGAACTGGATGGATTCAGCCATATTCAAGTTTTATGGTGGCCGCATTTAGGCGCTACACCTGAAAACCGTAAAGTTACCGAAGTGGAACTGCCTTATCGAAATGCTCCGGCACAGATAGGTATATTTGCGACAAGATCCGAAATGAGGCCTAATCCCATCGGCCTTTCAGCAGTGCGGGTTTTGAAAGTCGATCATGAACAAGGGTTGATTATGCTTCCGTATATTGATGCCATGGACGGCACCCCAATCATTGATATTAAACCGTATCATCCTTCCAGCGACCGGATTAGAGATGTCAATGTTCCCAAATGGTGCGCCCACTGGCCGCAATATTATGAGGAGTCGGCCGATTTTGATTGGCAGGCGGAGTTTGTGAATGCCTGCTAGCAAAAATAATAAAGTGAAAAGGGAAAATGGTAAAAATCTGATTAGGCTTAATGGCAGGGCTAATTAACAATTGGCCACGGAGACACAGAGACACGGAGGGGTTTTTTATAAAAATAATTTCCTCTGAGCCTCTGTGTCTCTGTGGTAGAAATAAATAAATCCCTTAGTTTTTAAAAACACATATTAAGATCAACCATAATTAAGAAAGGAGATTGAATTTAATGGAGTATCAAGAAACCGGCAGATTCGGTAGAATTACAAAAAGCTTGCGTATTAATGGTTTTGAAGCTGAAATGCCGGAAATACTATATGACTCAATTAATTTTACAAATCTCAATAAAAAAGGGCAAACACAATACCTGGAATGTGTAATGGAACGTATGATTGATAAACTTGGTCAAGCTAATACGAATAAAGTGCTATTTTCTTGCGGGGAGCAATGTTGCGGGAAATCCTGGGCTAATTTTGCCAAACGGATTTGGGCAAATAGTGATAATTCAATTGATAAATTTGTTACTAATATGAATATCGAAGAAGAGAAATATCACACCTTCGTTTCATATGATTCAAAAAACAATTCGATAATTGTTAACCGCAAGAAATGTATCTGCGGTTTAATTAATAAAGGTAATCCGTTTGAAACAAATAAGAGCTTTTGCAATTGCAGCATTGGACATATGTCGGCATTTTTTAAAGCTATTTTTAAAGTGGAAGAAATTATTCTGTCCAAATCCATAATGAACGGCGACTATAATTGCGAATGGAAAATCAAATTGGGAAATGTATGAAATACCTTTATCAGGGTATCAGGAATAATATATATAGATGCCAAAAATCATTATCGTGAGAATTCGCCGGATGTCGATATTATATTTATGGATTAAATATTCTTTAGATACTTCCATAAAAAGGATGGTACGGCAGATGTCAAATATGGATATGATCGCCAGCGCAATTCAATACATTGAAGCTAATTTGCAGAATGATATTACCGTATTGGATGTATCAAAAGCCACCGGTTACTCACTATATCATTTCAGCCGGTTGTTTCACGGTGTTACCAGTCATTCACCCAAAGATTATATCCTAAGGCGAAGACTTACTGAAGCGGCTAAGGAACTTTTAGACTCCAAACGAAAGATTAGTGATATCGCCTTTGAGTATCAATTCAACGATAGCGAGACTTTTAATCGGGCTTTTAAAAGGGCATTTGGTTTGAATCCAACCGAATTGCGCCGGTGTAAGAGTACCAACCAATTACCTTTTTTATCCATGCTTGCCGGTGAGAATATTCAACATATCAATAAAATTAAAGATATTGAACCGGAGTTGGTCGAACTTGATTCCATTAGTTTGGTTGGATTGGCGACATTGGAACGTAGCAATACTGCAGTGATTACCGAGCTATGGGCTCATTTCCCGCTGGAAATTGATTTGATTGCCAACCGGATTATTCCCGAAAAGTATTATCAAGTGGTTTTCTGGCCGGAACAATATGAGTTAGACGGATTTTTCCTGATGTGTGCGGTTGAAGTCGGCGATTTAAAGCAGATTAACTTAAACTTGGTTGGGAAAGAGCTTCCACCCGCCAAATATCTACGTTTTATTCATAAGGGTCTCGCCTGTAAAGTCGGATTAACTTATAAATATATCTATCAATCCTGGCTGCCCAAGTCCGATTACCGGCTTTCTTATCCGTTTAACTTCGAACTTTACGGTAAAAAATGCCTGGGGCCGGATAACCCGGAGTCGAAGAGCGAGATCTATATTCCGGTGGAAGAATAAAATATTAGATATTTTGGATCAACCTGACATACTCTTGTCAGGTTGATTATATTAAAATGTGTAATAACTAAGAAAAAGGGGAAATGGAAATGGCGGAAATACTGTCGAAATGCGATTATATATAGGTTGAAGGATTGTGAACATTATCTTTTGCCCTATGAGAGCTGAGAAAGACTCTTAAAGATCAGAAATGATGGTTAATACTGAAGGAGGGGGATTATATCCATGGTAAATAAGGATTTGAAATGCACTTACCCTTGTTTTGACATCAATAAAGATATGATTTGCCCCCAAATACTAAAATATATCAAAGAAAACGGATTAACGGACCGGCTGGGTAAGGGTGGAAAGCACCATGAGATATACCTGTCGGACCCACGAAAAAGCAAGCCGGAGACTATGAAAACAGTGCTCCGGCATCCAGTAGAAAGATTTTAAATCCACCAGCTGTTCATTTGTTAAAAAGCTTTATCCAGTTCAGCCCGGGTGGCAATGGAGTTTTTGGTCATCCCGTAACCGATTTCAAATATGTCACTCTCCAAGTCTTTCATTACAGAAACCACAAACTCTTCCGGCTCAAGTCCCGCTTTAAAAACACCCCGTTTGGCGCGGCCTTCATCTTAATTTAATGGCTCAGATGGAAAGCGGAGAAAAAAACCAAGGTAGTCACGCTGGAGGATGTGATTACCTTGGAAGAGGTTCCCCATGATTTTTAGAATGAAAAAAATCTTTGAGTTATTTAAAAAATAAGATATACTATAACCAACGTATTTGAGAATGAAAGTAAAGAGGGGTTTGATGTTGTGAACTTTGAGGCAATCGATAAAAAGAAAGAATTGCTCGATCAGCATAGACCATTATCAAAACATACCCTAAAATCTCTGCGAGAAAATATGTTGCTTGAATGGACCTATAACTCGAATGCCATTGAAGGTAACACCCTGACGCTTTCAGAAACAAAGGTTGTACTTGAAGGTATCACCATTGGTGGTAAAACTATGCGTGAGCATTTGGAAGTAATCAATCATAAGGAGGCCATTCTCTTCCTGGAAGAGACGGCCCCCAAAAAAGAACCGCTATCTGAATGGTACATTAGGAATCTCCACCGTTTGATATTAAAAAGTATCGATGATGAAAATGCTGGAGTGTATCGCAGCGAGAATGTGATTATTAGTGGAGCCAAGCATAGACCGCCGGAGCATTTTTTGATTAAAGAGCGGATGGAACGGATGATGGCGGAATATAACGGACAATGGCAAAAGTTACACTCAATAGAAAGAGCAGCTTTGCTTCATGGAGAGTTTGTTAAGATTCACCCGTTTATTGATGGTAACGGCAGGACCGCGAGATTGTTACTCAATTTCGAACTTCTAAAAAGTGGCTATCCACCGGCTATTATCAAAACTGAAATACGTCCCCGATATTATGAAGTTCTTGATTTAGCGCACACATTAGGTGATTATAGCAATTTTATTGAGTTGGTTGCTGAATGTGTTGAAACAAGTCTTGATTTATGGTTGAGTCTGTTGAAATAGAAATAAAAAGAAACAGGTTATCCGGTAATTAACCGAACAGCCTGGTTTTTTAGAAATTAACCGATTAAATTTTTCTCTAAACAGCCTGAAGCGCTATTTTAGATCTTTTAATCCACATATAAGCAAGTATAAATGTAATTGCCTCGGTTACCGGACCGGCCAACCAAATTCCAGTATCTCCGATTATATACGGTAATATTAATATAAAAATGATTACTAAAACAAGGCTTCGTAATATTGATACAATTGCCGCTTGCTTAGCTTCTCCAAGTGAAGTGAAGTAGGCCGCTGCAATAATATTAAAACCACTGATAATAAAAGAGATCGAATAAAGTTTAAGCCCCAGGCCGGCAACTTTGATTAATTCCAAATTGTCCTTAGAGAATATCTTTACTAAACCACCACTAATTAATAATACGATTAAGAAAATTCCGATTCCAACAATAACTACTGCTTTCATCGCAATTGACAATAAGTCCAAAATGAAGTTCCGGTTTTGAGCCCCGAAATGATAACTGATTAACGGATGAATCCCTACGGCGATACCGGAAACAATCATATTTTGAATAAAGGATACATAACCTACAATAGTTAATGCTGCAACTCCATTGATACCAATCCTTCTTAAAAGCACCCAGTTAAGAATGTAAGTGGTAATAGAGACGGAGATCTGGGCCATAAACTCCGCCAAACCATAAAAGAGCATTTTTTGGAGATCGTTTATAGCAAAATGAATTCTTTGAAATTTATATACCGAATGTTTGGAAAGAAAATAGAGTATTCCAAGAATGAACGGTATTAGAACCGATAAACCCGATGCAATAGCGGCTCCTTTCATCCCATAATTAAACTTCATAATCAATAAATAATCCAAAATGATATTCAGAATATTTCCGAAGAGTCCAAAAAGCAATGATAATTGCGGTTTACCTTCGCTCCGGATGAACATGGTAAATATCATATTCAGCATCATGAAGAGGTAGAAATATTTCATAATACCCAGGTAATCACGGACATATCCGGTCAAGATACCTTTAGCATTCAGTAAGGCGACTATCCCGTCCTGAAATAAGAATAAGATAGCCATCACGACCAGATTAAAAACCGCACTACTTATAAACGCAAAAGTGAAGAAATGATTAGCCCGGGACTTGTTTTTCTCGCCCAAACTCTGGGCAGCCAAAGTGACTCCGCCGACACCGATCATGATAGTAACCGCTAATAAAATGTAAAGCACCGGCAAGGTCAGGTTGATTGCCGCCAACCCGTTTTCTCCCATCTTCCGCCCGATAAAAATACCGTCGACGATAATGATGAAAGAGGTTAAAAACATACCAATAATACAAGGGATCGAATAAGCTAAAAATGTTTTGAAGATACTTTGGTTTTTAGTGTTTTCCATAAAAATATCTCTCCTTTCGGAGAGTATTCTACAATTAATCCTGATTAAAAACTTCTGAATTCGTGCCATGGTGGAGATATGAATTCACTCAAGTATAGGAATACAAATATCCAAATTGATTTTGCCTTCGGCATCCAAACCGGAATGATATATTTCTATACAAGACCGATCGATTAATTTATACTTACAGAAAGGCATCCAGAGAGCGAAGATCTCATTATAGCTTTTTATCAAATTCTCCAACCGGTCATGAAATTCATAACAGGCATAATATCCTTCATTTACTATATGGGTATTGATACTAGTTTTTTTAGGGACTTTAATACACATATCGTAAACACAATTGTTTTCGTCAATTAATAAAGGATCATCATAGGATATTCCGATAAACAAAGTATCCTTATCAACGGTATATTTCTGCTCCATCGCCAAACAGAAATCTTCCCAAGCTTTACCCAAGCCTTCAAAATAATTGCCATGGAACCTCTTATATTCAAGATACATCACTTCAATATGCTTAACTGTTATTTTGGAATCAATCCGGGCAAAGAAATCCTCCTGCTTCTTTAGGGATTGGATATAATCGACCACCGTATAATAGGAGTTTTTCAGCGGTACATCATATTTACGGAACTCTGAGGCGCTTATCCCGAAATATTCTTTAAAAGCCGAAGCAAAATTGGAAGGGCTATAACCGATTTCCAGGGCGATTTCGGTAATGGATTTCCGCCGGTTGGTCCGGAGTTTAAAGGCTGCGTTCTCAAGCTTCATCCGTTTGATGAAAGAATAAATACTGTCATTGGTTACCGATTTAAAAACCCTGTTAAAATAATATTTTGAGAAGCAACAGTGTCCGGCAATCTCATCGACGGTTAAGTTTTTGTCGAGGTTTTGATAGATATAGTTGAGGGCTTGATTGATTCGCAAGATATAATCGTTGTCCATAGAATACTTCCAATCCAAAGTTTATAATAATAATTGTATTTAATCCGGATTAATCAATTATACTATATAAATGCCTCATTTAAATTAAATTGTCAAGGACTTAGCAATATTAAATTATTCTTAGAAAATATAAAATATAAAATCAATTGACTAAAACCAATAATATTTGGTAAAATATCTTTAAATTCAGATGGTCTTAGAGTATTCTTTTTCCATCTGTTTTAATCAAAAGTTAGACCTAACGGAAAAGAGTTATCTAATCCAAGCTGTTTTAAAATTCCCTAATTTAATATTTTAACTCAATATATCGATAGATTAATTTTGGGCAGCTCATTATATATTGTGTTAAAATATTGCGAAATGAAATTTTGAAACAGACTCTAATCCGAAAGGAAAGCGGACAATAGTATTTGTAAATTGAGGCTTTTTTGGCTTTGATTTTGTTCGGGCTTTCCTTTCGGGAAAGTCTTTTTTATTTTAAAGGAGGGCATTTTATGAAAAAAATTGCTGTTATCAGCGCTATATTGGAGGAACCTAGTAAATGCCAAAAGGAGTTTAACGAAATAGTCTCTGATTTTAAGGGAATCGTCAAAGGAAGAATGGGCATACCTTTTGAGGAAGGGATGGCGGTTATATGTATAACAGTTACCGGCGATCTCGATCAGATAAACAGTTTGACAGGTAAATTGGGCAACCTGCCTTATGTTTCCGTAAAAACGGCTATTTCCAAAAAAGATCTATGAAAACTAATGAAATCATTAACCGGCTTTATCGGCAAAATCAAATTGACGGTGAAGAATTGCTGTGCTTGTTGGACGATGAAAATGATGAAACACTAGTTAATTTAATGACAAAAGCCAATGAAAAAAGAGTCGAAAGATACGGAAAAACAGTTTATCTAAGAGGTTTGATTGAATTCACTAATTATTGTAAACAAAATTGTCTTTATTGCGGAATTCGCTCCGGAAATGGTAAGGCGCAGCGGTATCGGTTAAGTGCCAAGGAGATTATAGCAGTATGTAATACAGGCTGGGAACTTGGATACCGAACTTTTGTGCTACAGGGTGGAGAGGACAATTTTTATTCGGATGAAGAAATGGTAGAGATCATCACCATACTTAAAAAGAAATTTACCGGATGTGCTATAACCCTTTCCATAGGTGAAAAGCTTCGGGAATCTTATCAGATGTTTTTTAAAGCTGGGGCCGACCGTTATCTTTTAAGACAGGAAACTGTATCCGAATCATTGTATCAAAAACTTCATCCCGGAATGAAGCTGGAGAACCGGCTTAGATGCCTATACGATTTGAAAGAAATCGGTTACCAGGTGGGGGCCGGGTTTATGGTGGGTTTACCGGGGCAATCCAATCACGATTTTGTTAAGGATCTTCTGTTTTTAAAGGAATTTCAACCACATATGGTGGGGATAGGACCTTTTATGCCACATAAAGATACTCCTCTCGCCGATAGCCAGCCTGGAACCGTAGAAACAACTTTGAAAATGTTGGCTATAACTCGGCTTTTGCTGCCGGATGCCCTTATTCCAGCTACAACCGCCCTGGGAAGCCTTAATCCGCTTGGAAGAGAGAAAGGACTTAAAGCCGGAGCCAATGTAGTGATGCCTAATCTCTCACCCATAGAAGTCCGGAACAAATATGCTTTGTATGATGGGAAAATCAGTAATGGTGAAGAAGCGGCTGAATGTAAACGGTCTATTGAAAGCAGGATTAATAAAGCTGGTTATACAGTCGATATGTCGAGGGGAGACCATCCGGATTTTGGACTCGCCAAAATGGAAAATAACCACTTTAAACACTGAAACACAGAGGCGCAGAGGACACAAAGAATATTCTTAATTTCATATTGTTTCTCCATGTTTAACTCCGTGTCTCAGTGCCTCTGTTTTAATATATTATAAATCTTGGAACTATGAATGGAGGAATATGCATGTTTATAGATGTTGCATACATAAATGGTTTACTTGATAAGGCAAAGAATGCTTCCAGGAATGATCTTTTTTCAGTACTGGAAAAAGCCCACCGGAGAGAAAAATTAGAACACTTGGAAATAGCGATGCTTTTGCAAGTGGAGGACGTAGAGTTAAATCAGGAAATTTTTTCGATTTCCGGGGAGATTAAAAAATCGATATACGGCAACCGGATTGTTATTTTCGCCCCGCTTTATGTCAGTAACTATTGTGTTAATAACTGTACATATTGCGGTTATAAAAGGAATAATCAATTCACTAGAAAAAAGCTTACCATGGCTGAGATTAGCGACGAAGTAAAAGTACTTTTAAAACTTGGGCATAAAAGACTGGCGCTGGAAGCCGGGGAAGACCCGGTAAATTGCGATATTGAATATATATTAGAGTGTATCAAAACTATTTATGATACTGACAACACCAACAGCGGCATTAGAAGATTAAATGTAAATATTGCGGCTACCACCGTTGAAAACTATCGGAAATTAAAAGCCGCCAATATCGGTACTTATATTTTATTCCAAGAGACTTATGAACCTACGATTTTCAATGATATGCACCAAGGAAGTTTAAAAAATGATTACGAGTATCACCTGACCGCCTTTGACCGAGCGATGGAGGCGGGGATTGATGACGTAGGCGCAGGAGTATTGTTTGGCTTGGCTGATCCCAAGTTCGAAGTGCTGGCTTTAATGCTTCATAACGAGTACTTGGAAAAGAAGTTCGGAGTCGGTTTTCATACGATCTCGGTTCCCAGACTAAAAAAAGCTGAGGGCATGTCGTTGGATATGTTTCCTCATCTGGTAAATGATGAACTATTTAAAAAATTGGTTGCTATAATCAGGATTGCCGTGCCATTCACGGGAATTATCCTGTCTACCAGGGAAAGTGAAGAAATGCGGCGAGAATTGATTAATTATGGAGTATCTCAAATCAGCGCCGGTTCGCGAACCGGAGTCGGCGGTTATAAGGAATACGACCAAGGTGATGAAACAAATCAATTCGAAATTGCGGATCAGCGTAGCCCGTTGGAGGTTATAAAAAGCCTTTTGCAACATGGACATTTACCTAGTTACTGCACGGCTTGTTACCGGAATGGGAGGACCGGAGATCGGTTCATGAGTTTGGCCAAAACCGGAGAGATTCAAAATGTTTGCCATCCAAATGCCATTATGACTTTTATGGAGTTTCTATTAGATTATGGAGATGATGAATTGAAGCGGATTGGGATGAACTATATCGCCGGCGAGATGGAGAAGATCGAACGGAATGAGCTTAAAACATTGGTCAGAAATAATCTGGAAAAATTGAAACAGGGAGAGAGGGACCTTTACGTATGAATAATACACCATCAGCCAATAGAAAGCATATAGCGTTTTATGGAAAAACTAATGCCGGGAAATCTTCTCTCTTGAACGCCCTGATTGGACAGGATGTTTCTTTGGTCTCGCCGTTAAAGGGTACTACCACTGATCCGGTAATTAAAACAGCTGAACTTATTCCTTTTGGTCCGGTTGTTTTCATCGATACGGCAGGGCTGGATGATTCAAGTGAAATAGGTCAGTTAAGAATTGAAAGGAGCTTAAAAGAATTACAACGTACTGATTTTGCCGTTTACGTGATCGATGCCGAGGAGTCTGATGATATTGAGCTTGCTAAGATAATTTCCTTATTTTTAAAAAACAACATTCCCTATTTAATTGTAATAAATAAGATTGATACGGTAACCGCGGAAATCCGGTCCGGGTTGGAAAAAAAGTATAAGGATGCAGTGTTTGTCTCATCAACCTCGCAAACAAATATTGATACACTAAGAAATGAACTTATAACAAGATTGGGAAATGATGAGGAAACAACAATAGTAGGGGATTTGGTTCCAACCGGCGGGACCGTCGTTTTGGTGGTCCCGATTGATTCGGAAGCCCCCAAAGGCCGGATTATTCTGCCCCAAGTTCAACTGATAAGAGATTGTCTCGATCACGGGATTAAGAGTTATGTGGTAAGGGATACGGAACTAGCTTCGGCGTTTCAGGATTTAAAGAAAGTTGATTTGGTAGTAACAGATTCTCAAGCTTTTAAAGAAGTAAATAAAATTGTCCCACCAAACATTAAATTGACTAGTTTTTCTATCCTTTATGCCCGATATAAGGGGGATATTGGGACCTTTATTGAGGGAGTAGATAATGTGGCAAATCTACATGACGGCTCAAGAGTGTTAATAGCGGAAAGTTGCAGTCATAATCATTCACATGAAGATATCGGCAGGGTAAAGATACCTTCGTTGTTAAAGACATTTACCGGAAAGAAGCTGGAATTTGATTTCAAGATGGGTTGTGACTTTCCACCTGATTTAGCAGGTTATGATCTGGTTATTCATTGTGGTTCCTGCATGTTGAATAAAAAAGTTATGCAATCACGGATTAATATTTGTAAGGCAAACAATACAAATATAACTAATTACGGTGTTTTGTTGGCCTATCTAAATGGAATCCTTGATAGGACGATGGAGATTTTTAAATATAACAATATATGACTTTTTTGAAAATTTTAAAAAGTTTCACAAAGATACATTACAGTCTTGAAAAACAATGTTTTAGTAAACTATTTGCAAAAGTTTTTAAAAAAAGTTGACTTTACCTTTCAAGTTACTCTTTTCCAATAACTATTTTTAGGATATAATAATTGTTAAGAAAAATTAAAAATTAATCTTTTTTAAATTTCGTATGTGAACTGTATCTGTCTCAAATAGAGATAGATTCTCAAAGGCAAACTTGTCGAAAGGCAAGGACGCAAAACCGCGAGTCTAAAGGTTTTTCCTAAGATTGTCGGGTTGCCGGGTTACATGCAATTGTCTTTTTTTAACCATGGCTCTTGATGATCCATGGTTTTTTATTTTAAATTTGCATCCAAAATACTTATTATGAGTATTTCAAAAAATTCGACTAAAAAAGGGGGAGAAGTATGGAAAGTGTTAGTGTACTAAGTGTTAATGAAAAGTTTGTTGCAAGTGAAGTACCATGTAGACAGTATTCCATAGTGTTTGACGGTTGTAATCAAGCGGAAAACAGTACTAGTTGCGTCATCCCTGTTAAAAATCGTCGTGAAGTCGAGTTGTTATTATTGATTTTGGGTGAGGAAGCAGGTGTAATATTCAATAACGAAGCGCGTTTACGGTATCCTGATGTATGGGAATGGCTAAATGAACGTACATACTTGGGAGTTTTTGATACTCTGAAATGGTCATTCCGGGAGGAAGAGGAAGTTTTAAATCTTATTGAGAAAATCCCGCTTCCTACTGATATACATAACAGTTTTCTTAAAATGCATGTTAGTGACCCCGAACCACCCTTAATCCCCAAAAACTTTGTTCATAAAACACATAGTGAAAATGTGTTAATCTCCGAACCATATAAATGCGGTAATATTTATTATTTTAATGGATTCAGCAAATCACCGGAGTTTAATATCGATCATTATTCCGATCATCTAGAAGGAATTATAATGTTTGAAGTAGCCCGTCAAGCCGGGAACGCTTCCGCTCATTTGGCTGGTATGCCTTTTGAGGGTTCAAATGTTATTTTAAAAACACACAACCGATACACAAAATTTATTGAAGCCGACAAACCGTATTTGATCCGGACTATACCCGCTTACAAACATCGGGGAGGAGTTGGTTATTGCGTTTTTAATATTATTCAAAACGGAAATTCGTGTGTTTCAGGTTATTTCTCAGTAATTTCTTATAATAATAGGGATATTTATAATAAATTTAGGAATTCTAAATTGATTAACCGGGCATCGAATGCAAAAGAGATTGGTTAATGTTATTAAGCTGATTAAGGTTGGCTAACTAACCATTCCATAGCTTCTTCTTTGGTATCAAATATTGGTGCGTTAGTACCTGTGAATTTTGTAATTGAATTATATAGAAATCTTCTGACGGCGTCGTTTATTCCAATTACGGCTTGGTGCTTTATGTATTGATTTGTGGTAGGTAATACTGCTTTAAATTTATTTATCACTTCAGTGTCAAAAGAGAAATTTTGAACGTTAGTTACTGCTAAATAAGCCTTTGTTGGATTTTCTTTGTAAATTCGCAGTATTTCATCAAGGATAGCTATTACTTTTTGAGTATCTTTACCACAATTAGAGTAATCAACATAGAGGATTTCTTTGCCATTAAAATTTTCAAATTTTATTTCATCCATTATTTTTTTCCTTTCAAAATTACTTGAAGTAATGCTAAAATATTATAGCATTATTTTTAAAATAATACAATATATGGCATCAAAAACATATACTGTAGCTTTTTTTATTTAATCATATGAATATTATTTAATGGAGTGATGTTATGTGAATTCTTTATTAAAAGATAAAGTATGTCTTATCACTGGAGGAGGGACTGGAGTTGGGCGAGCAGCTGCTTTAAAGTTTGCTCAAGAAGGTGCTATTGTAGTTATTGCCAACCGAAGAAAAGATAAAGGTGAAGAAGTATTAAATATTATTAAAAATATGGGAAAAGAAGCGTGTTTTGTTCAAACTGACGTTTCCAAAGAAGAACAAATTACCAAATTGGTTGAAGAAATAAATAGCCGTTATGGAAAATTAGATTGCGCCTTTAATTGTGCCGGTATGGATGGTAAAAAAGCAAGTATTGTTGAATGTGACGAATCAAGCTGGGATGAAATAATAAATACAAATTTGAAAGGGACATTCTTTTTGCTAAAACATGAAATCAAACTCATGTTGGATAAGAAGATTAATGGAAAAATTGTAAATATGTCTTCTGTAAACGCTTATTTAGGTAGGTTAAACCGTTGCGCTTATAACGCCAGTAGAGCGGCGATTATCTCTCTTACTAAAACCGCTGCTATGGAATATATTAAGGATGGTATAAGGGTAAACGCGATTGCTCCTGCTGCTATTAAAACCGATATATTTGAGCGTATGACTGGTGGAAATGATGAGATTAAAGCTTATTATGCAAAAGGACATCCAATTGGAAGGATTGCAGAACCGGATGAAATTGCCGAAGCTGCTTTATGGCTGTGCTCGGAAAAATCCTCTTTTGTGGTTGGACAAACGTTAATAATTGATGGTGGAGTATTAGTGGGCTCAAAATAAAAAAAATTAAATATTTATAGTATATAGTATAAAAGAAGGTTATAAGTTAACATGAAAAATAATTTTAAAATTGGTTTTATTGAAGGATTATTTATTGATTTAGATGGTGTTGTTTTAAGAAATTCTCTTGAAGTATATTTAAAATATGTAACTGATTATATCAATAAATTTATACCATTGCCTTTAAGCTATATTAAAAATTATTATAGAACAGTTAATAGTTTTCCCCAACTTGAAGCATTTCATATTGTTTTTGATTCGTTAGGACTAGGTAATGAATTAAAGGCTTTATTAGAAAGTATTATCGATTTAAAGGAGTATAATAACGAAAAAATCACTATTGGAGAGAACTTTTATGATATAGTTAGTTTTTGTGACAAAAATAATATTCAATATAAAATTTTTACAATGGCTTCATTTGAAAAAACTAAATCTTTCTTACCTGAAATTCCAAGAAAAAATATTTGTTGTTTAGATAAAAGATCTAAAGCAGATTTAAAAACCTATGAATTAATTAAAAAGGAATTAAAAATTAATCTTCAAAATTGGGTTTTAGTTGATGATGATCCCGTTGCATTACAAACAGCACATTTATCTGGTCTTACAACTATTCTTATGAAAAATAATCTTTTTGATAGTTCTTATTGTAAAGAGTTTAAAAAAAGTATAGATATAGCAGTTGAATCTTTTAGTGATATTATTAAATTATTCAAAGGAGAACAGGTTTAATTATGTTGACAATAGATCAGAAAGGAAAAGAGAAATATCCTCATTTATTTAGTCCTTTACAAATTAATAATATAACTATTCCTAATCGTATATTTTTTCCTCCTTGGGATTTTAATTGGGCTAATAAAGACGGTTCAGTATCAGATAAATTAAAAGATTTTTATGTATGTTTAGCTGAAAATGGGTGTGGAATTATTTATACCGGGGCAGCTAGTGTTTCACCAGACTCTAAAAGAGTAAAATATAGCATGTTTATTTGTAATAAATCACATATAGAAAGTAATAAAAAGCTCTGTAAAGAAATAGAGGCTAGAGATGCTATACCAGCAATCCAGTTAATGAACTTTGGCAGACAGTCGGTAACAACCTTCACTAATAAACCTATCTTAGCACCAAGTAATGTTCCATGTAAAATAGCATCTAGTTGGGATCCCAATTATCAAATAAAAGTTATGACTTTGAAAGATATTCAACGAATTATAAATGATTATGTTAATGGTGCTGTCTTGGCAGCTGAAGCTGGTTATAAAATTATTCAAGTTCACGCTGCTCATGGTTATTTATTAACAAACTTTCTATCTCCTTATACAAACAAACGTAATGATGAGTATGGAGGTTCTATTGAGAACCGTTGCCGGATAATAATTGAAATTATTAAAGAGATTCGTAAAAAATTGGGGACTAGTATTATAATTGATGTTCGATTAAGTGTTGAGGAATTTGTTGATGGTGGTTTAGTGCCTGATGACTATGCCGAAATAACACCATTAATTGAGAAAGCAGGTGCTGATATGTTAAATGCATCTGGTACCAATTTTGAATCTGCAGTAATTTTGTTTAAGGGTAAATTGAATCCCGAAGCTAGGTTTGCTTATCTTGCACAAACTTTAAAGAAATATACTTCTCTGCCTATAGGTTACGCTGGATACATTGGGTCATTAGAAAAAGGGGAAGAGCTTATTAAAGAAGGGATAACAGATTTTGTCGGTTATGGAAGAATGCAAGTTGCTGATGAAGGGTTTGTAAAAAAATCAGTTTTAAATGAAAAGATTAATAAATGTGTCTGGTGTGGTAAATGTTTGAGCGATATACGAAATCCTGAGTTATTATCGGTTCATTGTACAATAAATGAAAAATATAAACGACCAAAGAAAGCTAATAAAGAATTAAAATAAAAATTGAATAACAAAATAAAATAAGGACTATTCTCAGAATAATTAATGAATAGTCCATTTTAATTGATTAGGGGTAATTTTTATTATTTATTATTAAACTAATTTTGTACTAGCCATTCTTTAGCTTCTAATTCTGTATCTAAAACTTTTACAACATCCCTTTGAGTTAAAGATGTAACAAAATTATATGCTACTTTTTGAAGCCCTTTCATTCCAATAATAGCAATTTTCTTTTCATAGGGAATTGTTTTTTCTTTTGTTTGCTTCATGAGATTAATGATATCGGAGTCA
Source organism: Bacillota bacterium (assembly GCA_023435225.1). GTDB lineage: Bacteria > Bacillota > UBA4882 > UBA8346 > UBA8346 > UBA8346. Next base: position 29,596 of record JAEYRX010000027.1, on the reverse strand, counting down.
AAATGAAGATTTGAAACATTTACTAAAGCTAAGACGGATTTCGCAGGATGTTTCATGTATTCTTCCGTTGATGCATTTATTAATTTAAGTGCCTTTTCTTTATCAAAACCAAAACTAGAATAATCGACATAAATTATTTCTTTCCCTTGATATGAAATTTTCGATAATCCTTCCATCAAATCCCTCCTAAAGTCGTTATTGTAAATTTTATCACCCATATTTATATCGTCAATTTATTAACAGAACTTTATGAGAAAAGAAATAAAAATTAAAAAAATATTTTTTACTATTTTTTACAAAAATGTTTCAATTTTTATATTTTATAAGTAATTGATATTAATTATGTTTTTAGAAGATAAAACATTTTTATTTATCTAATAATGAAATATACATGGCTAATACAACTTATCGATTTTATTAACTAAAAGAATCGACTTTAGTTCTAATGTTTTAGTTAATCAATTTTGAAAACTAATTTTAGAACATAAAAAGAATTCTCAGTTTTATATTTAATATCAGTACAGTTCTACCGATAAACTACTTTTACCACTCAAGATTCCACCGAAATCTAAAAATATCAGCTAATTGTTCTCTGATGATTTCCAGGAAAGATGGTGTTGTCTCCACCGCTATTGTGTGTAAAAGCCATATGATTGGGGCATCTATGCCGTGTGTTTTCTTATGGAAGCCAGAGCTGAGAAAAAACTTCCTGAGCCATGGTTTACCGAAACTTATGATGTCAATCAGGGAAACATTAAGCAGATTTATGGAGGAAAATAGTTTTTTTCAAAGGTAATTTTAGAATCATATAGAAAATATAACTAAAAGGATAAAAAAACCTACCGGGGGAAGACAGGAGGGAATGAAATGAAAGAAAATGGCATGTTAAGCAGTATCTACGGAATGGCGTTTATTGGGGCGGCAATCTATTTTATTCAACAAGCGACTACTTTTTGGGGCGGTGTATTAGGGGTAATAAAAGCGCTTTTTTGGCCGGCGGTACTAATGTACAAAATACTAGAAACACTTAAACTATAGAGCGCGCATTTAGTTTTTATAGAGTTGAAAATTAACCGATAAAGGGTTGTATAATTCTACAATCCTTTTTGATTGAATTTAAAACGAATTATGATGGAGGCATTATGAGTGAGATAATCACAGTTTGTATTGATGCGGCCAAAGAAGCCGGAGATTTTTTACAGGCCAACTTTGGTAAGGAGATCGCCAATATTGAAACGAAAGCGGATCAGAGCTTAGCTACTAATCTGGATCGGGAAGCGGAACGAATGGTTGTCGACCGGATCCGGAGGAGTTTTCCCAACCATGGAATAATCGGAGAAGAAAGCGGAGATGCCGGAGTCACTCATGAATATACCTGGATAATTGATCCCTTGGATGGGACTCATAATTTTATTCGGGGAATTAGTATCTTCGGGGTCTCAATCGGTGTAGCCTATAGGGGCGGTTTTGTGGCAGGCGCGGTCTATTTGCCAATCTCTAATGAAATGTATTTCGGAGAAAAAGGCAATGGCGCCTATAAAAATAATGAACCGATTAAAGTTTCTTCAACCAGTAAACTAAAGGAGTGTACCGTTTCCTTTGATTCGGATATTAAGACTGGCCCGGAATTAAAATTGCAAGTATTGAATACTATCGCCGATCAAGTTTTTAATATCCGGATGTTTGGTTCTTCAGCCAGGCAATTGACCTATTTAGCTGAAGGCAAATTAGATGGGATAGTCGAATTTAACGATCATACTTGGGACTTCGCTGCTGGGGCATGTATTATCGAGGAAGCAGGTGGTAAAATCACTAATTTACAAGGTGATATTTTAATGCCGCAACATAATGGCTTTATTGCTTCCAACGGTTTGATTCACCAGGAGATCCGGGAAACGGTTGGGAAATATCTTTAATCGTTTTTCTGAAACGGTTAAAGATTTAAAATAAAAATTGCAGGGAAAATCTTCTAAAAAACGAATTTAATAATATTAGTGATTTTAATAATTTAACAGTTTAATATGGAAATTTAATTTAACTTATCTAGTCATATCTAGGTTTCTTAACCTCGATAGCATCTTCTACTATATCCAAAACTAAGTTAAGGTAATTATGAAACTCCCTAAATATGGTATCTTTGTTAATGGGGGCGATGCCATGGTTATCGATTTTCGGGATAAGAAAATAATAATTTTTGGGCTGGTTTTTATCGTGATATTAATCGGTCTTCTAGTTAAGCCTCTAATTATTGAGCAAACTTTAGATTTAGTTGGTGATAACCAAAAAAGTATCAAAATACCAATCAGCCGGGTAGAACGAGGAAATAAGGAATATTTTATTCCGGATGGTACATATCTCCTTTCTAAACCGGTAGAATTTGGAATTTACCAACTTGATTCTTTTAATTTAAAAACCGTAAAAAACAATAGTGATGGTGCCGAGGCGGTATATATTAAACCCAAAGCCGTAATCAGTTTAGTAATTAATTCCCAAAAAAAATGCTTATACTTTAACTGTCCTGATCCGATTCTTAGAAAAGAGGAACTTTTAATGAAAACAGATCCGACTCCAATTGGGCAAATAACTTTTGAAGGGGCTTTTTACAATCAGCAGGGAAAACCCTGGTTGGAACCGGTAGCTGAGTATAAAGAAACAATTGCTCATGGTCTGTTAACAGTAGAAAAAAACAGTACTATTGTTTATTCCGAGATGAAAGATTTCATCTATATGGATGGGGCTTATGAATAAGCCGCTTTGTCACCGAAGTGTCGGAAGATGCGTATTAATAAAAAGAGGAACTTTTTTGTTTGTCTAACGTTACTTAGGCTGTTGTGAAATTTAATTACCGGTTGGATGATAACTTTTTTGAGTTGTAATTGGGAATTATTAAATGAAGCTTAAAGAAATTAGGTACTGTAACTTTAATAATTTTTGGAGGAGATCTCTTTATGAATATAGCTTTCTTTTTGATCCCTAAAAAAGAGGTGGTATGTTTACCCTTAAACTGTACAATGCGCCAAGCTTTGGAAAAGATGGAATTTCACCGTTATGCAGCTGTCCCGTTAATCGACGAGGATGGTAAATATGCCGGAACATTGACTGAAGGGGATTTATTATGGAAGATGAAGAATACTCCAGGTTTGAATTTTGCCGGAACTGAAAGAGTAATGTTGGATGAGGTGCCACGGCGAGTTATTAATACACCGGTGAAGATTAGCGCCGAAATGGAGGATCTGCTCTCTTTGGCAATTGTTCAAAATTTTGTCCCGGTAGTTGACGACAGTGATATATTTATCGGTATTATTAGGCGTAGAGAAATTATTGAATATTATGCAAAATTACCAAGAAAAAAAGCGGTTAGTGAATAAAACTCCTAAATAAAACCTACTTAATTAAGTGGGTTTTATTTTTAATAATACAACTATAACTATGCTTTGCATCGATATGGAAAAAGGGGGAAAACCAACAAAGATTCCCAGCCATTTGATGGATATATTTCAAAACTGGGAGGAACGTTTATATATGGAAGGACATTAATCATTGATTTAACATGGTTTTAGAAAACAATGGGTATTAACATTTTTCTCGGGAACCATACGATACGAATAATGTCGTTCCATATAGGTGAAGTTAAGGTAAATATGAAACTTATTTAGCTGCGAGAAATCAAAATAACTCCCAGTGTGATTACTATCGTTCCCAACCAGCGGGTTGGTGAAACCGGTTCGTGCCTAATTAACCAGGAGAAAAGGACTACTAATATGTACCCACTGGCAATCATCGGATAAACCAGAGATAATTCTTTTTCTTTTAAGACCAAAATCCAAAATATAGAAGAAACGCCATAACAAACTAGGCCGATGAAAATATTAGGATTTGTAATCATTCGCCAGACAAGCAGTAGTGGACCGGTTATTCCACTTACGGATATATTAAGGTTGGTAGTTCCTTCTTTTAAGAAAAGTTGGCCGAAAACTCCAAGTGTTAGGGCTATTATAATTTGGATAATCCATTTAGCCATCTATTGCTCCTTAAAATATCGATAAATGATTTTTTAATTCAATATATTTTATCATAGAAATAAATAGGAGTCTATTATTACCATTACGTTTAAAAACATGTGTAATATAAAAATTTTTAATTTTATAGAATTAATAATCTATTACATGATAAATGGCTGTATTGCTTTTTAAATAGGGGTAATATATAATAACATTTGTGCAATTTAGGTAATTTGACTACATTTTAGGAATTTTAATTAATATTAATTCGGATTTATAAGTTTTTGCCGAATGTTGTAATCAACAAGTATCGATAACATTGTCTGCTATAATCAAAAACTAATGATGGTAATTATTAAACTCCCTTAATTAATTATTTTCGAATTAAATTAAACTTTCATTCCTTAAAGATGTAAAATGGAGGCTAAAGATGAAACTGGTTATTATTCCGACCTATAACGAACTTAACAATATTGGTGAACTATTACCCCTTATTTATCAGGCAGTCCCAGATATTCATGTACTGGTTGTGGATGATAATTCACCGGACGGAACAGGAAAATTTATTAACGAATTAATATCCACTAAGTATAATGGACGTCTTTTTTTATTGGAACGTTCGGGCAAACTTGGTCTGGGCACGGCTTATATTACCGGCTTCAAATGGGCGCTTGAACGGAATTATGAATTTGTTTTTGAGATGGATGCCGATTTTTCTCATAATCCTAAGTATCTGCCGGAGATGCTTAAAGCAGCTCAATCATGTGACTTGGTTTTGGGGAGCCGGTATGTACCTGGTGGCGGAGTGGAAAACTGGAGTCTAATAAGGAAATTTATCAGCCGTGGCGGTAGTCTTTATTCCCGTATTTTTTTGAAGATACCGGTCCGTGATTTAACGGGAGGATTTAAATGTTTCCGCCGTAAGGTATTGGAAACTATTAATTTGGATCAAGTTAAATCCAACGGTTATTGTTTTCAGATTGAACTAACCTATCGCGCCTATTTAAAAGGGTTTAGGATTACGGAAGTACCTATTATTTTTGAAGATCGAATGGCTGGGAAATCGAAAATGTCCAAAAAAATATTTTTGGAAGCGCTATTGACGGTGCCTATGCTACGTTTAAACTATGGTAAAGAATTAAATCGAGCCAAGGGTAAATAAACCCGAAGATTAAACAAGAATTGATGCATAGTTAATTCCAAGGAGATCTTAATGAAAAAACGGCTTCCTCTTAATATTTCGTTATTAATTATCATTGGCATCATCGCTAGATTAATTTTTGCCTCTACTATCAGTCTGGTAGTGGATGAGTTTTATGTAGCCGCCATATCCCGGAAATTGAGTTTAAGTTATTTCGAACATCCTCCCTTGCATTTTTGGATTATTCATTTTACCGCTTGGTTAACCGGGAGTGAGTCTCCGATTATTCTACGGTTACCATTTATTTTGTTGTTTGCCGGAACTACCTGGCTGATGTATGCTGTGACGTCGCAACTCTTTGACCGTAAAGCCGGTTTTTATGCTGCGCTTACTCTTAATCTGGCGGCGGTCTTTAGCGTGAGTACCGGTACTTGGCTTTTACCGGATGGTCCGTTGATGTTTTTTATGATGGCGGCGGTATTTGTGTTAATAAAATTATTGTTTCCGCCGGATAAGGGAAAGTCCATTGGGTTATGGATTCTCTGCGGTTTGTTAATCGGTCTGGGAATGCTAAGCAAATATCATGCGGCTTTTGTTTTAATCGGAGGCTTGTTTTTCATTCTTACGGCTCGCAAATGGCGATATTTGCTGCTTAAACCAGGTCCCTATATTACGGTAATAATAGCAGCCATTGTATTTATACCTGTCATCATTTGGAACATACAGCATGATTGGATTTCATTTACTTTTCAAGGAGTCCGGGGAGCCGCTAAAGGTTTTTTCCCGGATCAAATGCTGCTAAATATTGTTGGACAAATGATTTGGGTATTACCTTGGATTTGGATACCATTGGTTTGGCAACTGTTAAATGGTCTCAAAGATGGGCCAGCCAATGGCGAAAATGAAATTACCGACCGGGATAAGACTTGGTTTCTCTGCTGTTTAGCCCTTGGCCCCATCATGTTATTTACTGTTATTACTTTATGGGGAAGATCGGGACTACCACATTGGCAAGCGCCTGGATACCTTATGGTCTTTCCTTTATTAGGACGTTGGACCAGTAAGCGATTGCCCCATAAATCCAAATCTACTTATACTTGGCTAACCGTATCGGCTTTGGCGTTAATCCTTTTTGTGGGAGTACTTGTTAGTCATACCGTAACCGGTTGGGTTAAGGATATAAGGCCCGGTTGGTTTACTAATGGGGATCCTTCGATAGAATTAATTGATTGGCCACAGTTGCCGAAAGAATTACAAAAGCGTGGTTTGCTGCCTCCGGCTCCTGCAGCGCCGGGCTTTGTCGCTACTACTCACTGGATAGAAGCCGGTAAATATGATTATACCTTAGGTGGGAAATTACCGGTTCTCTGTTTGAGTCGCGAACCACATCATTTTGTGTTTCTTCATGATCAGTCAGCTTACATTAATAAAACGGCTTTAATTATTAGTGAAGAAAAAGGAGCCGATCATAAATTAGCTCCCTATTTTGATTCAATTACAAAATTAGCTCCCATCAATATTTATCGAAATGGTAGAGTAGATATGGTATTACTAATTTATTTGGCCAAAGGATTTAAAGGTTATCCTTTGCCATATGGTCCGGGAGTTACCGATTAATATAGGTAATTGGGAACTCTTAATACGCAATTTGGGTGACGACCCCTATCCGGCCTGACGGCCACCTTTCCCCGCTCGGGGACAGGGAACAGCTAATCCTCCGCAGCCTTATTACACGGAATCATTGTGGTTATCTCTGCCCCGGGCGGGGCGGAGACACAAGAGGCGGGGTCTTAGATCAAAATAATCAGGCTGAATGATTTGTTTTAAATAATTTTATTTTCAAAAATAGGGAGGCTTAGGCATTACTGGGTGGATCATGATGCTTTAGCCTTTTTATTTTAATGATTTCTTTTTCCAAAAACCATACTAATTAAAAACAACCCTATAATCACTAAAAATAATGGTAAGGCGATTACCGCCAGTAATAGTAACATGATCGCTATAAAAAAATAGAAAAGGAAATTGTTTTTACCAGTACCGAATTGAATACGGCGGATAAAAATACGAGGATCATTATGGTTAAATTCTTTTTGCTGATTATTTAAATCTTGTTCAATAGTAAGTCCCGTAAAATTTTCGTTTTCTTCCGGAGGCAGAATTGAGATTCGGGGATTTTGCTTACAATTTTTACAGACCGAATCTTCGGGTTCTACCTCAAATCCACAATTTAAGCAATTCATAATTTTGCTCCGAATAAAAATATTACGCTCTTTTTTTTGCCTCATTATAATTTACCATTATTATTCAGTCAAGCGGAAGTATTGATAAACTTAAGTTCGGTTGTAACGCAAATTATCCTGTGATAAACGTACTTAACATTGTAAATTGATTATGGTAAAATAAAAAATGCGGTTTGCTTAAGAAAAAACCAACTTCGTTTATATTTATACCCATAGTAATGCGTATTTAGCAATAAGGGTTTATTTTTTTGGATTAATACCAAGTTGCATTCAATAATAGTGCAACTTTTGCGTGGAACGCTGTGAAACTGCGGAGGGAACGTAATTTATAGTTGCACTTTGAATGCAACTTGGTATAAAAAGGAGAAAACCATTTAATATGAGTTCTAAAATAAAACAAAATAGCTTTAAATTTAAAGTACAAATTATACTAATTACCTTTATAGTCTGGTTATTAGGACGCAGTATCCGTTTTCGCATAATTGGTAGAGAACAAATAGACGAATTCCTTGGTAAAGAGGGGTTTATCATTAATACCTGGCATGGGCAGCAGTTAATCGGTTTTTATTTTTTTAGGGGATGCGGTTATTATATCCTTTCCAGTCTGCACCGGGACGGTGAGATATCAAGTTCAATTATGAGGCGTTTTGGGTGGAAAATCATTAGAGGTTCAAGTACCAGAGGAGGAGTCCGCAGCCTTATTGAATTAATGAGGGTTTTACGTCAAGGAGCGGGAATGGCTATAACTCCGGATGCCCAGGGACCTATTTATCATATTGAACCTGGAGGAATTTATTTATCCCAAAAAACCGGTGCGCCTCTAATACCGCTGGCATTTGTTTTTGACCGAAAATGGGTGGCGGAGGAGGCCTGGGATAAATTTGTTATCCCCAAGCCTTTTGCCAGATGCGTAGCCTATTTTGGAGAACCCATCAAGGTAACTGCTGAATTAACCGATGAAAATCTAGAAATTGAAAAGAAACGACTTCAGGATGCTATTCATGAAGCAAACCGGCGCGGGGAAGAGGTTTTGCAGCAGTGGCGAAGTGGAAAATAAGTTATTTTATCTATAATATCCTGGTATTATTTGCTGCTATTTTTATAGCGCCGTACTTTATTATGCGCAATTTGTTGTTAAGAAGGCCGGTACTGCGCTATTTTAATAATTTTTCTCAGTCTGAAGTTGAAGAGTTAAAAGGGAAGAAGGTTATTTGGATTCAAGCAGTATCGGTTGGAGAAACCATGGTGGCAGCCAGTCTTATTCGGGAAATAAAAGAAGTTCTCCCTGAATATAAAGTTGTTTTTACAACGACTACTCCGGCCGGCTTTCTAATTGCCACTCAAAAACTTGAGGATATGGCTTTGATAACTTTCTTCCCACTGGAAATCCCTATTTTAATGCGCAGATTTGTTAAAAAAATTCATCCGGAAATTTTGATTTTAGTAGAGAGTGAACTTTGGCCTAATGCCGTTAGATATGCGAAAGGATTTGGAGCTAAGGTAGCCTTGGCTAATGGCCGAATTAGCGACCGTTCTTATAAAAATTACCTGAGATTTTCCGGGTTTATAAAAAACATTTTTCAACAAATTGATTTGTTTATTATGCAGTCTGTTGAAGATGCCAACCGGATTGGAGAGATCGGAGCCCCGCTGGAAAGAATTATGGTTTCCGGCAATGTTAAATTTGATCAGGATTATCCGGTCTATAGCGATGAACAATTGAATCTCTTCCGTCAACAATATCGCCTAAAACCGGGGATGCTGATTTTAACAGCCGGCAGCACCCACCGGGGAGAGGAAGAAATAATAATTGAAGCTTTTCAAAACTTGCGTTTAGAGACACCTTGTTTTTTAATTTTAGCGCCGCGGCATTCGGAGCGGGCTGATGAGGTGGCCGCCCTGCTTAACGAAAACAAGCTCTCTTTTTGCAAGCGATCTTCCGGTAAAACGAAAGTAAATAGTCAGGTTTTATTGTTAGACACTTATGGCGAATTAAGTCTGGTATATGCCGTCGCCGATCTGGTTTTTGTAGGCGGGAGTTTAATTAAGATGAATGGCATTGCCGGTCATAATATTTTGGAAGCAGCGGCTCAGGGAAAACCGGTAATTTACGGTCCTTATATGGATAATTTCCGGGAAAGCAAAGGTCTTTTAGAAGAAGTTGATGCGGGGTTCACCGTTCATAATGCTAAAGAATTGACTTTAAAGTTAAAAGAATTGCTGGCTGATCCGGTATTATATCAAAATAGGGCCTCCAATGCTAAAAATGCTGTTTTAACCAATCGGGGAGCTGCCGGGAATAGCATTGAATTATTAAAAAAATTGGTGGATAATAAGGAATCATGACCGGGAAGACATTACAGGCTTATTTGTTTAGAGTTATTACAACGGATGAACCGGGACTAATTAATTTTTTGGTCCGTTTAATATTGAATTTATTAGAGTTTATTTATTTGCTATTATTAAAGCTGACTTTCCGGTTCACTCGTAGAAATAAACTTCCGGTTCCCGTAATTAGTGTAGGGAACATTACTGCAGGTGGAACCGGTAAAACTCCAACTGTAATTTGGTTAGTCGAAATGATCCAACAAAAAGGATTTACTCCGGCTATTCTCACCAGAGGTTATGGCGGAAATTTACAAGATGTGGGAGTTTGTTTTAAAAGTTCCATTCAAAAGGGATTGTCTCCCATAGATATTGGTGATGAGCCTTTTTTATTGTCCAAGCTCTTGCCGGAAACCCCGATTGTAGTTGGAAGAGAACGCTATCGAAACGGTTTGAAGGCTTTACATGTTTTTCCGGAGATTGACCTTTTTATCCTTGATGACGGTTTTCAACATTGGAATTTATTCCGGGAACTTGATATCGTTATGTTGGACGCTACTAAGCCTTTTAGCAACCGGCATTTATTGCCTAGGGGGTTTTTACGGGAGCCACTGTCCAGCCTTAAACGGGCTGAGATTATTTTGTTAACCAGGGCTAAAAAAATAGCTGATAATGTTTTATCTGATTTAAAATCCGATATAATAAAGGTCAATCCACAAGTACTTGTAGATGTGGTGGAGGAGAAAACTTCTTACTTAATACCTTTGGGTTCGGATCTAAAAGGACAAATGTTAGCAGCGGCGGAATTTTTGGCTGGGAGAAAGGTGGCTGCCATTACCGCAATCGGAAATCCGCGTCAATTTTTGGGTTCTTTGGAGCAGATGGGGGCGGAGGTAGGATATTTTAAAGCTTATAAGGATCATTACCGCTGGGAAAAAGAAGAAATTATTGAACTAAGTAAAGTTTTAGCTGAAAATGGTTTTTCCGAACTGATAATAACAGCCAAAGATGGTGTAAAGTTGGAACCTTATATTGATTATTTCCGTAAAAATGCATTGGATTGTTACGTTTTAAGTTTGGATTATCAAGTTGGAGATCCGGCAATAATTCAAAAGATTACTGATATTGCTAAAAAGAGAAATAAGAAATAATTGACTCGGTATGAAACGGTTATTAATAATTGGATAATTATTGATTTTAAAATCCGTGTTAATCTGTGTTAATCCTGTCTAAAACAAGGTTTTAATAGACGGGATTAACAGGATTTAGAGGATTAAATAATAGCTTACGCTATTAATTCAATTATAGAAAGGATGACATTTCTTGAGAGTTTTGGGTGTTATACCATCCAGATATAATTCTTCTCGGTTGCCGGGAAAGTCGTTACTTCCCATAGCGGGGAAGCCGATGGTCCAATGGGTTTATGAAGGAGCTAAAACTGCTAAATTAATTGATGAGTTAGTGGTAGCTACTGACGATACCCGGATATATGAAGCGGTCCAAAGTTTTGGCGGAAAAGTGGAGATGACAAAAATTGACCACCCGACCGGGACAGACCGGATCGCCGAAGTTGCCCGTAGGTACGAACAAGCTGAAATTGTAATAAACATTCAGGGTGACGAACCATTAGTAAGCGGAGAAGAGATAGACTCAATAATTAAGGTCTTACTTGACGATTCGTCGTTGCCGATGTCTACAGCCAGGCATCGAATGACTGATTTGACTCAGATTATGGAACCTTCGGTAGTGAAAGTCGTTATTGATGAAGAAGGTAATGCCTTATATTTTTCCCGGGCGCCTATTCCTTACCCACGAAACACCGAACATGCCGTATATTGGAAGCATATTGGGTTATATGGTTACCGGCGCGATTTTTTATTAAAGTATGTTAATCTGCCGCAGACCAGCTTGGAGTTGACGGAGTCTTTGGAACAACTACGGGTTCTATCAAATGGTTACCGGATTAAAGTAGTGGAAGTAAAACAAGACACGGTAGGTATTGATACGCCGGCTGATTGGGAACGGGTCAAGCAAATGTGCGAGAGCGGAAAGAAATTGTAATTTAAGAATAGTTCAAGGTTCAAAGTTTCAAAGGCTATTGTTTCTTGAGTTATTAATCTATCTATTAAACATTGAGCTTTGAACAAAGAACATCTTTTTTAGGGAGGATTCCATGGAATATAAAATTCAGGATTTGTTTGGAAAAGAGTTGTTGTTAATCGCCGGTCCCTGTGTTATTGAATCAGTCGAGCATGTGATGATGATGGCGACTGAACTGAAAAAAATTACCGAAGAAATCGGCATTAAGCTGGTTTTTAAAGCATCTTTCGATAAGGCTAACCGGACTTCCGGAGATTCTTTCAGGGGACCGGGCTTAGATGAAGGATTGCAAATTCTAAAACAGATTAAAGAAAGATTTGGGTTACCGGTGCTTTCCGATATTCATTGTATAACTCAGGTGGAAGCAGCGGCTCAAGTTTTGGATATTATGCAAATACCGGCTTTTTTATCCCGGCAAACCGATTTGGTTATTGCCGCTGCAAAGACCGGTAGAATCATAAATATCAAGAAGGGACAATTCAGCGCTCCGGAAGATATGCGAAATGCCGTGGAAAAGGTTTATTCCACCGGTAATCGGCAGATCGTATTAACGGAACGCGGGGTATCATTCGGATATCATCAACTGGTGGTGGACATGCGTTCACTACCGATTATGCGTTCCTTAGGCGTACCGGTTATATTCGACGGTACCCATAGTGTTCAAGAACCAGGGGGCTTAGGTAAGGCTTCGGGAGGAAACCGGAAATTCGTTCCCGATCTCTGTCGGGCCGCAGTGGCGACCGGAGTAGACGGGGTCTTTTTGGAAGTTCATGATCAGCCCGACTTAGCTAAATCAGACGGGCCCAATATGATTGAGTTATCCAACTTAAAATCTTTATTAACTACTCTGGTAAAAATAAATCAGATTGTAAAATAGAGCTTTTTGTGTTGGTAATTTATTTAAGGAAGTGCTGATTAATTGAATAAGTGACGATTTTGTGCTTCGTAAAATGCCTAATACCGCATTTTTGCTCACACAAAATCGGATTAATCAGCGCTTCCTTAAGATTCGCGATACTATATGTTGATAGTCTAAAGTTTGTATATCACTGCATATATTATCGCTCATACGGATTACGGTAACAACACAAAAAGCTTAGAATCAGAGGTTTAAAAGATGAATGTTGGGCAGATTAAATTAGTTGCAATGGATATCGATGGTGTATTAACCGATGGAAGTATTATTATCGGTTCCAATGGCTTTGAAGCTAAAAGTTTTAATGCCCGGGACGGGTTGGGATTAAATATCCTTTTGAAACTGGGATATGAGGTTTTATGGATAACCGGCAGGAACTCCGATATAGTGGTTCAAAGAGCCAAAGAGATAAAGATCAAACACCTCAGACAGGGAGTCGTCAATAAAGTACAGGCGATAGAAGAGTTGTTGACTGAATTAAATATGAACTGGGAGAATGTCTTATATATCGGAGACGATCTGAATGACTTATTACCATTAAAAAAGGCCGCTTTTGCTTGTACGGTTAGTAATGCCGGCCCGGAAGTGAAACAAGTATCGGACTATATAACCAAAGCTCCCGGTGGCGCCGGAGCAGTTAGGGAAATTATCGAGTTATTTTTAAAAAATGAAAAAAGATGGCCTGATGCATTGAAATTATATTTAAATCCGGCCCGGGAAGCCAATTCTAAGGGAGATGTTCAATAAAGTGACACAAGAACAAAAAAATGTTTTCCTGGAGCAAGCTAAAGAAGTTTTAAGAATAGAAGCGGCGACTATCCTTCATCAAGTAGAAACTCTTGGTGAGGATTTTATCGCTGCCGTCGAATTGATTTTGAATTCTTCAGGGCGGGTTGTAGTAACCGGAATGGGGAAATCAGGTTTAGTAGGGAGAAAAATGTCCGCTACTTTATCAAGTACCGGAACCCCGTCATTCTTTCTTCATCCGGCCGAAGGAATTCATGGCGACTTGGGAATGGTAACCTCGGATGATGTAGTAATCGCTATCTCCGGCAGCGGACAGAACGATGAAATACTAGCGATTCTTCCGACTTTGAAAATATTAGGCACTCCGATTATCAGTATTACCGGTTCCAAGAATTCCGTTTTAGCTCAAAACAGTAATATAGCTTTGGAGATTATGGTAGAGAAGGAAGCTTGTCCGTTGGGACTAGCTCCCACAGCAAGTACTACTACGCATTTGGCAATAGGAGATGCCTTGGCGGTAGTTCTCCTAAAAGCCCGCAATTTTACCCCGGAAAACTTTGCTCTCTTCCATCCGGGCGGCGCTTTGGGCAGGAAATTGTTACTAACCGTAGAACGGTTGATGTATACCGGAGAAAAAAATCCCTTAATTCATCAAGATAAAACAGTCCGTGAAGCGGTAATCACTATGGCTGCCCATGGAAACCATGGTGCTGCAATCGCAATCGATGACAAAGGGTTATTAACCGGTATTATTACTGACGGTGACTTACGCCGTATTTTTGAAAAATATGAAAACCCTTTGTCACTTCCAATGAAACAAGTTATGACCAGAAATCCAAAAACTATTACCAAAGATAAAATGGCGGCTGAAGCAATGCATGTGATGGAGGAAAAGGAGATTACGGTTCTTCCGGTAGTTGACGAGGCGGGGTATCCGGTCGGAATTATACAATTACACGATATTATCCGGGGAATAGCGGGGATTAAATAACTCCGTAATCCTTTGCTTGACAAGCCTAAATGGCTTATGTTAGACTTTAAAAGAAATTTCGTAATTATTTATGTATGATGGAAAAAGTTTTTGGCAAAGCATTCACATCCTTAGAACCGGTTATGAATGGACATACTATTGAACTTTTTACATCATACGAATCAATGACTATATGTTGTAATTAAAATTTTTTAAAAAGTATTACAACATATACAATTACAAAATCCGACAAATTTCGAGGAGGTCGACTGGTTTGGATTATTTTTTGACTGAAGAACAACAGATGATTAAAGATTTAGCCCGGCGTATTGCCGATGAAAAGATTGCTCCGGTAGCATTGGAATTGGACGAAACCGGGCATTTTCCCTGGGATATAATGAAAGTTTTAGCTGATTCGGATCTTTTCGGTGTTTATTTGCCCGAAGAGTATGGTGGTTTAGGCGGAGGTATTTTGGAGCAAGTATTGGTTGTCGAAGAGCTATCCAGAGCCTGTAGCGGTATTGCCGTAAGTTATGCCGCTTCCGGTTTGGGCGCCAGTCCGATTTTGGTTTTGGGTTCCGAAGAACAAAAGAAAAAGTACTTGCCGGACATTGCTTCCGGAAAAAAATTAGCCGCTTTTGCAGCAACTGAAGCCAATGCCGGTAGTGACCCGTCCGGAATGGAAACTACCGCAGTATTGGATGGTAACGAATATGTTATTAACGGCACCAAACAATGGATTACTAACGGTGGTGAAGCCGAAATCTATACTGTTATGGCTGTAACTGATAAAACAAAAGGTCCTCGCGGAATCAGTTGTTTTATCGTGGAGAAAGGCACTCCGGGATTTAATTTCGGTAAAAAAGAGAATAAAATGGGTATCCGGGCTTCGGCTACCCGTGAACTAGTCTTTGATAATTGCCGTATTCCCAAAGAAAACTTGCTTGGCGGCAAAGAAGGAATCGGTTTTATCGCTACCATGAGAACTTTTGACCGGACAAGACCGGGAATTGGGGCTCAAGCATTAGGAATTGCTCAGGGAGCTTTGGATGCAGCCGTGAAATATGCCCGTGAACGGGTTCAATTTGGGAAACCCATCTCTTCATTCCAAGCTATTCAACATATGCTGGCCGATATGGCTACCCAAATTGAAGCTGCTCGTGCCTTAGTATATTCTACCGCTAAAATGATCGATGCCGGCGCTAAAAATTTCTCTAAAGAATCTGCAATGGCCAAGCTGTTTGCTTCCGATGTCGCTATGAAAGTTACGGTTGATGCTGTTCAAGTCTTTGGCGGTTACGGTTATATGAAAGAGTATCCGGTAGAAAAGATGATGCGTGACGCCAAGATCACTCAGATTTATGAAGGTACCAACCAGATTCAACGCAACATCATCGCACTTGAATTGATAAAAGAGTCCGCTTCCAAGAAATAATCAACCCAGCGCCCCAAGGGGGCGCTTTTT
Organism: Bacillota bacterium; assembly: GCA_023435225.1. Taxonomy (GTDB): domain Bacteria; phylum Bacillota; class UBA4882; order UBA8346; family UBA8346; genus UBA8346. Next base: position 13,691 of record JAEYRX010000027.1, on the reverse strand, counting down.
TCGGTAAAATCAAATCATTATCCGTGTTAATCCTGTCTAAAAATTTTTTTGGACAGGATTAACACAGATTACAAAGGATTAAACTTTTTAGGAGGAGATATTTGGTGAAGATTGTTGTTTGTGTGAAACAGGTTCCCGATACTACTGAAGTTAAAATTAACCCGGAAACCAATACTCTAATCCGTGAAGGAGTTGCCAGTATCTTAAATCCGTTTGACATGTATGCGATAGAGGAAGCTATCCGGATTAAAGAAAAATTAGGCGGTACTGTTACGGTATTGTCGATGGGTCCGCCCCAAGCAGCCGAACAACTTAAAGAAGCGATCGCTATGGGAGCTGATGATGCAGTACTGCTTTCGGATCGGGCTTTTGCCGGCGCCGATACTTTGGCCACTTCTTACGCCCTTTCAAAAGGGATTGAGAAAATCGGCGATGTTAATTTAATTTTCTGTGGTAAACAAGCAATTGACGGCGATACGGCCCAAGTTGGTCCGGAAATTGCAGAAAAAATTGGTATTCCGCATATCACCTATGTGAAGAAAATTGAAACAATTAGTGAAACTGAAATGATAGCCGAACGGATGAATGAAGATGGTTATGAAAGAATCCAACTACCGTTACCGGCTTTAATTACTGTTGTAAAAGAAATAAATGAACCTCGGATACCGTCACTTAAAGGAATGATGCGGGCCAAGAAGGCTGAAGTCACTATTTGGTCAGCTGCAGATGTTGAAGCCGATCCGGCTAAATGCGGTCTTAATGGTTCTCCGACTTGGGTTAAACGGATCTTTATTCCGGAGATTAAGTGTCAAGGTGAAATTTTTGAAGGAACCCCGGAAGAACAAGTGAAATCGTTGGTGGATGCGATTATATGTAGAAAAATAGTGTGTTGATTTTGGAGGGGCGAATTACAATTCGCCCGTACTTCATTATCCCATATTTTTATTTTCAGATATTGCCGTATTTATGGCAATTGATTGATAATAGAGGAGGATTGCAATGGGCATTAAGGTTTTAAATGATAAATGCTATGGATGTAAAGTATGCGTTCCCAGTTGTCCTTTTGGTATTATTGAAATCGTAGATAAAAAAGCGGTTATTAAAGATGGTTGTAATATGTGCGGCGCTTGTGTAACTGCTTGTAAATTTAAAGCAATTGAAATAACCAGAGAAACAATAGTTACTATCGATAAAACCCAATACAAAGGGGTATGGACCTTTGCGGAACAGCGTAATGGTAAGCTAGCTAATGTTGCTATGGAATTGCTTGGAGAAGGACGGAAACTGGCTGATCAACTTGGCGAGCCTCTAGTAGCAGTGATTCTTGGCAGCAATATTGAAGCTGAAGCCCAAAAGCTGATTGCTCATGGAGCCGATCAGGTATTTGTAGCGGATGCGCCGGAGTTGGAGCATTTTCTCGAAGATTCCTATACCCAGGTAGTAGTTGATCTGGTTAAAAAAGAACAACCGAATATCATCTTATTAGGAGCTACGGCAATCGGACGTTCACTGGCTCCAAAAGTTGCAGCCCGATTGGGAACCGGTTTGACCGCCGATTGTACCGGTTTGGATGTTGATGTGGCTGAAAAGAATCTATTACAGACCCGTCCGGCCTTTGGCGGGAACTTAATGGCAACGATTCTTTGCCCGAACCATCGGCCTCAAATGGCCACCGTTCGCCCGAAGGTTTTTAAACCTTTAGCGGCAGACGATAAGCGGACCGGGACAATTTCCAAAGTTGATTTGTCCAAAACTACTTGGGATATTAGAGCCAAGGTTTTAGAGGTTGTTAATGAGGTCGGTCAATCAGTAAACTTGGAGGAAGCTAATATTATTGTCTCCGGTGGCCGTGGACTTGGTGATCCTAAGAATTTTGAACTGGTTAAAGACTTAGCGGCCGTCTTGGGCGGAGCAGTAGGTTCATCAAGAGCGGCTGTAGATGCCGGTTGGATGCCTTATGCTCATCAGGTTGGACAAACCGGAAAAACGGTGGGACCAAAGATTTATTTCGCCTGTGGAATTCACGGAGCAATTCAACATTTAGCTGGAATGTCTTCGTCGGATATTATTATCGCGATTAACAAAAATCCGGATGCTCCTATTTTTAAAATGGCTACTTTTGGAATCGTCGGTGATGTACTGGAGATATTGCCAATGTTGACGAAAGAGTTTAAGAAAGCATTGGGAATGTGATAGAATTTATTATATCGATAAAATGGGAGGCCTACACAGCCTCCTTTTTATTTTGGGTTTACCCAATAATTTTAATAATGAAGCTTATGATTTTTTCCATTATAAAAAATAATCGAAATTTGTTTTATTCTACAAACTCAACTTTCGCTCTGCGAAAGTTGAGTTGTTTACTATAAAAGATTTTTCACCGGGCAGGATATTAAGATGATATATGGAATTTATTCTGTCATATTAATATTATAATTTAATTATGAATATTTATACAAAGACGCATCTTTGTTGAAAAGGCATGTTTCTTAAAATCTCGTTTAACAAACTAATTTATAACTTGCTATTTATTCAAGAAGTATGTATAATTATAAAAAATAATTTTTTAAATGAAAACTTTAACAAAAAGAGGTAGACTTCATGATTAAAGTAGGAATTATCGGAGCAACCGGTTACACCGGCGGCGAATTAATCAGGATTTTATCAAAGCACCCGGAAGTAGAGATTACTGCCATTACCTCCCGTTCCAATGAAGGAAAGAAACTCGAAGAAATTTTCTATAGTTTCAATGGTTGGAATGGACCGGTATTTACCGGTTCGGATTCTCCGGATGCGGTTGCCGGTTGTGATGTAGTCTTTTTGGCTGTTCCTCATGGAGCAGCGATGGATATTGCAGCGGAACTCTTAAAAAATGGCCAGCGTGTTATTGATCTGGGAGCAGACTTCCGGTTCCGGGACTATCAGGTTTATGAAAGTTGGTATAAGCATTCACATTCCCAGCGGGAGCTTACCAATACGGCTGTCTATGGGTTGCCGGAGTTATATCGTAAAGAAATTAGAACAGCCCGGGTTATTGGTAATCCCGGTTGCTATCCTACCAGTATTATTTTGGGTCTTTATCCCTTAATTAAAAAGGATATAATTGATTTGTCAAGGATAATCGCTGACTCAAAATCCGGAGTATCCGGGGCTGGCCGGAAGTCCGAATCAAGCTATAATTTTTCCGAATTATTTGGGAACTTCAAGGCATACAGCCTTCCGGCGCACCGGCACACGCCGGAGATAGAACAGGAATTATCATTAATAGCCGGAGAAGAAGTAAAAATTTCATTTACTCCCCATTTACTTCCGGTGGCCCGGGGAATTTTAAGTACTTTACATTTAAGCTTAAAACAAACAATAACTACCACGGAAGTGGAAGATATTTTTGCCGAAACTTATCAGGGTGAACCCTTTATAAAACTAATAAAGGCGCCGTCGTTACCTGAGTTAAAAGGGGTAGTAGGAACTAACTGCTGCCATATTAGTGTAAGGGTTGATGAACGAACTAAACAATTGATTGTAGTAACCGTTATTGATAATATGGTTAAAGGCGCTGCCGGTCAGGCTGTTCAAAACATGAATTTAATGTGTAAATTCCCTGAAACAATGGGACTAATAAATTGGCCGGTGTTTCCGTAAAATCACAGTTAATAGTTTATAGTTGTCAGTTAAAGACGAGTTAACCATATGCATTTAACTATCAACTGTCAACTTTCAACTGTAAACTAATAAATTTGGAGGCTATATAAATGAAAGAAATTACTGGCGGGGTTTGTGCGCCGCAGGGGTTTTTAGCGGGTGGGATCACTTGTGGTATAAAAAAGAATAAACAACCGGATTTGGCGGTGATTTTTTCCGAAGTACCGGCAGTAGCGGCGGGTATATTTACTACTAATAAAGTTCAAGCGGCGCCGGTGGTTTTATCTAAACGTTATCTTAAAAATGGTGTTGCTCAAGCGATTATCGCTAATAGTGGAAATGCTAATGCTTGTGTTGGCGAGGAAGGACTTCAAGCTGCCGAAACCATGGCACAGTCCTTGGCGGAAATGATGAAAATACCGACCGATTCGGTATTAGTTGCTTCTACCGGAGTAATTGGGGTCAAACTACCGGTTGAAAAGATACAGACCGGATTGAAGGAAAATCCCGGTTTTCTGTCAGTAAATGGCGGAAAGGAAGCAGCTCAAGCGATTATGACTACGGATACTTTTTCGAAAGAAGCTGCTATTGAATTTGAACTTGACGGGGTATCGGTTAAAATTGGTGGAACCGCTAAGGGTTCGGGAATGATTCACCCAAATATGGCTACGATGTTGGGATTTATTACAACCGATATTGCGATTAGCCGGGAATTACTGCATAAAGCATTACTTCGGGCCGGCGAATGTTCATTTAACCGGATTACCGTTGATGGTGATACTAGTACCAATGATTGTTTGCTGATTTTGGCTAATGGAAAGGCTGAAAACACAGTTATTAGTGATGATGGGTCCGCTTATAAACAATTTGAGACGGCATTAATTACCGTATGTACTAATCTAGCTAAGAAAATCGCTAAAGACGGTGAAGGCGCTACTAAATTCATAGAGATCAAAGTCTGTGGCGCCGCCTCTGAAGAAGCAGCAGTTAAAGCCGGGAAGTCAGTCGCTACTTCCAACCTGGTGAAAACCGCGATATTCGGTGAGGATGCTAACTGGGGCCGGATATTAGCGGCAGTCGGATATTCCGGGATAGAGTTTAACCCTGATAATACCGATATTCATCTGGGGGATTTACTGGTTTGTCAAAACGGTACCGGATTAGTTTTTGATGAGGATAAAGCCAAGCTAATTTTGGGCCAAAAAGATATATTAATCACCATCAAACTTAGTAAGAATGCCAAGTACGAAGCCAGTGTCTGGACTTGCGACCTGACTTATGATTATGTAAAAATTAATGGAAGTTATAGAACGTGAACAAATAGGCTAATCTCCCGCAGAGACGCTGAGGCGCAGAGAAAAGATAAATACTAATTATCAGTAAATTGTTATAATTTAAACTCTGCGTCTTTGCGCCTCTGCGCGAGTAAATGTTTTAATGACTTTGACGTATATCCAGTAATTGATTTTCAAGGAGTGTTTTTAGATGGAAAGCGTGATTGCCAAGGCAGAGGTTTTGATTGAAGCTGTTCCTTATATCAGGACTTATCATGGTAAAACATTTGTTATTAAATATGGTGGTAATGCCATGATAAATGGAGAGCTTAAGCGGGGAGTAATGCAGGATATCGTCCTGCTTAAATTTTTAGGGATTAATCCGATTATTATCCATGGCGGAGGGCCGGAAATAACCCAAATGTTAAAACGGGTCGGGAAACAATCGGAATTTGTTCAAGGGTTAAGGGTAACTGATGCCGAAACTATGGAGATTGTGCAGATGGTTTTGGTTGGGAAATTGAATAAAGAGATTGTGGCCCAACTAAACATTCTGGGGGGAAAAGCAGTTGGGCTCTCAGGACAGGATGCTAATTTAATAATTGCTCAAAAAACCCAACCGACTATGCCGGCCGATTACCAGGGAGAGATGCCGGATATCGGTTATGTTGGTGAAGTTACGACAATTAATATTGCAATACTACAGCAATTAATTGCTGATAATTATATTCCGGTTATTTCTTCGATCGGAGTCGGGGCTGACGGTTGTAGTTATAACATTAACGCCGATACGGCCGCCGGTGAGCTGGCAGCAGCCTTAAAAGCTGAAAAGTTAATAATGCTAACCGATGTTGAGGGGATATTTGAGGATTACCAGGATAAATCAAGTCTAATCTCAGCCTTGAAAATCGAAACGGCTTACCGGATGATTGATCAAGGAAAAATTGAAGGCGGAATGATTCCTAAAGTCGAAGCTTGTATTACAGCCTTAAGAAGTGGGGTCAATCGAACCCATATTATCGACGGGCGGCTTTTGCATTCAATGCTGTTGGAAATCCTTACCGACAAAGGAATCGGAACCATGGTGGTGCAATAATCTAATTGAGATTGACAATGCACAATTCGTTCCAAATTAGATAAATTTGAAAATATAAAAAATTTAGACGGGATTAATACGGATTTTCATGGATAAAAAATAAATAAATATTTTACAAATCCAAATAATCCGTGTTAATCCTGTCAAAAAATTGTCTTTGGCCAGCTTAACGCACTTTTATTCTTTCCATTTTTGAATGAAGTACAGAATTAAGAGCCTAAGAAGGGTTGGTGTCTGTTATGAATAACGAATCTTATCTTAAAATTGGCCAGGATTGTATTATGAAGAATGTCGGGCGGCTTCCGATCGTCTTTAGCCGGGGAGAAGGTTCCAGGTTGTGGGATGCCGATGGAAAAGAGTATATAGATTTCTTAACCGGAATTTCCGTAGATAATTTTGGCCACTGTCACCCGGAAATTACAGTGGCATTAGCTAAACAAGCTGAAAAACTACTTCATGTTTCCAATTATTTTTATATGGAAGAGCAAATTGAACTGGCTGAAGAACTTGTTAAACTATCAGGATATCAACAAGTTTTTTTCTGTAACAGTGGGGCTGAAGCTAATGAAGCAGCCATTAAGTTGGCACGCAAATATGGGAAAACTGTTTTAGGTGGAAAGTATCAGATTGTTACGGCCAAAAGTTCATTTCACGGGCGTACTTTGGGAGCTTTATCGGCTACCGGGCAACCTAAATATCAGGAAAGCTTTCAACCGGTTGTACCGGGGTTTGTTTATGCCGAGTATAATAATTTGGATGCTTGGAAAGCGGCGATTACCGACCAAACTTGCGCTATAATGTTGGAGTTGGTTCAGGGTGAAGGCGGAGTTAATCCGGCTAGCGCCGAATTTATCAAAGGATTACTTGATCTTTGCCGGAAGCATGATTTGCTCTTTATGGTTGATGAAGTGCAAACCGGATTAGGCCGGACTGGAAAGCTCTTCGCTTATGAGCATTATAATTTCAAACCTGACTTGATAACAATCGCCAAGAGTCTCGGGGGCGGAATTCCTTGTGGAGCTTTATTAGTCAATGAACGGGCTAATATTTTTACTCCGGGAGACCATAGTACAACTGTAGGTGGTGGTGGAATGGCTTTTGCCGCCGGCTTGGTTACTTTAAAATTATTGCAACAACCGGGGTTGATGGTGGAAGTTATAAAAAAGGGACAATATATAAAGGACACCTGGGAGGAATGGCGAAAAACTATACCGGTAATTAAGGGATACCGCGGTTTGGGATTAATGCTGGCGTTGGAGTTAACTGTGCCAAGTAAACAAGTGTTGTTGGCTTGTCTTGACGAGGGACTTATAGTCAATGCGGTTACCGAGAACACGCTCCGGCTTTTACCGGCTCTAAATATCGATAAAAATGATCTGGATGAAGGTTTGACGATATTACGGAAAGTGTTGAAACAGTTTTAGTAATTGAGAATTGAGAATTGAGAATCAAAAATGTACGAATAATGAGTTGAGAAAGACATAGAATCAAGATTTTCTCACCTCTCACTTTTATATCACACATCTAATTTAAAGGGGGCATACATAGTTATGGAACAGAAAGCTAAAAAGGTTGTACTGGCATATTCCGGGGGATTGGATACTTCGATCATTATTCCCTGGTTGAAGGAGAATTATGGTTGTGAAGTTATTGCTTATGCGGCTGATGTCGGTCAGGGCGAGGAATTGGAACCGTTGCATGAAAAAGCGATCAAAACCGGCGCCAGTAAGCTTTACATTGAGGATTTGAAAGAAGAATTTGTGAAAGATTTTGTGTTTCCGATGTTGAAGTCCGGCGCCTTCTATGAGGGAAAATATCTAATGGGAACCTCAGTGGCGCGTCCGGTGATTGCTAAACGTCACGTCGAGATTGCCATTAAAGAAGGCGCGGATGCGGTAGCTCATGGCGCGACTGGTAAAGGGAATGACCAAGTTCGTTTTGAATTAACATTTAAGGCTTTAAAACCGGATTTGAAGATTATTGCCCCTTGGCGGGAATGGACGATTAAATCACGGGATGAGGCCATTGATTATGCCGAACAACGCGGTATTCCGGTTCCGGTAACTAAATCCAAACCGTATTCCATGGATCGCAATCTCTGGCATATTAGTTATGAAGGCGGTATTTTGGAAGACCCGTGGAGTGAATATCCGGAAGATATGTTCTTATACACGGTTTCTCCGGAAAAAGCCCCCGATCAGGCGGAAATTTTGACGATCGATTTTGAAAAAGGGATACCGGTGGCCATTAATGGTCAGGGATATGACCCAGTGGCTTTGATTTTTAAACTGAATGAGATTGGGGGCAAGCATGGTGTTGGCCGGGTAGATATTGTTGAAAATCGCTTGGTCGGCATGAAGTCACGCGGTGTCTATGAAACCCCCGGTGGAACCATTCTTTATGAAGCTCATCACGCTTTGGAAACCATTACTTTGGATCGGGATACCTTACATTATAAACAGATGATGTCCGGTAGATATTCGGAGTTGGTGTATAACGGGCAATGGTTTACCCCGTTGAAGAAAGCCATGGACGCCTTTATCGATACAACTCAAGAACGGGTAACCGGTTCAGTTAAAGTAAAATTATATAAGGGAACTGCCCAAACGGTTGGGCGTAAATCTCCCTTCTCGCTTTATCAGGAGAAATTGGCGACTTTTGGCGCCGACCAAGTCTATAACCAAAAAGACGCCGAAGGTTTCATCAACCTGTTTGGCCTACCGTTGAAGGTTCAAGCAACTCTGGAACAAAGCCTGAAAAAATAATTGAGAATTGACAATTTATTTACTAAAATCAATCCAACTTTGAACTATAAACTGTCAACTTTCAACTAAAAGAACTGGGGGGTTCGCAGATGAAAATTGCTTTTTCCACTCTTGGGTGTCCTGATTGGTCCTGGGGCGATATCGTCGCTTCAGCTAAGGATTTGGGGTATGATGGAATAGAGATTCGCGGCATTGAACACCAGATGTTCCTCCCAAGAGCAACGCAACTTATGGGGGCTAACCTTGAAAAGAACCTTAATCATTTTAAAGATATCGGTTTGGAAATTCCTGCCCTGACTTCAGCCTGTTATCTTCATGAGGATGATTTGGAGTTTCGCTTGGAGGAAGGTGAAGCTTACCTCCAGTTAGCAGCGGAGATGGGAGTTTCTTTTGTCAGGGTTTTAGGCGATACCGATCCGGCTCCAAGTAATAAGCCGTTTTCCCGAGCCCAAGTTAAGGAAGGGTTGCAGATATTAGGAAAATCCGCCCGGACTAAAGGGGTTAAACTTTTAATCGAGACCAACGGCCATTTGGCGGATAGTAAACTAATGGCCGACTTACTTGAGGAAGTTAACGAACCCGCTGTCGGCGTGCTTTGGGATATTCATCATCCATATCGTTTTTACAATGAATCTCCGGCTACTACCGTTTCCAGACTTGGAAAGGCTATAAAATATCTACATATTAAGGATTCTAAGAATATTAACGGTCAAATCCGTTATTGTATGCTTGGTGAAGGTGATTTACCGGTTCAAAAAATGCTGGAGACTATATTGGAGCAAGGTTATAAAGGGTGGATTTCCTTGGAGTGGGTTAAAAAGTGGAACCCGGATATAGAAGAACCGGGGATTGTATTCCCGCACTTTCTGGCGACGGTTCAGCGGTACTTAAAGGAGATTCAGGGGTAAGAGACAATAATTTAATGCAATTAATAAAAAAACGGTCATATTAAAATATGGCTGTTTTTTATGAGTAGAAGAATTAAACCATGTGTTAGGAATGAAAAATAACGGAAGAAATGTTGATTAATTAGTAGATATAAGGGTTGGTTAAGTGATTTGCCGAATTGGCTGATGCTCCGTGAAAAGCGGCACATTGCTGCGTTGCGCAGTCGCTGCGGGATTCAACGTACATTAAGTACGCCTCCATTCCTCGCTCCATGCGCGCCTTGCAATCTACCACTTTTGACGAAGCGAATGTATAACTGAAAGTTCAGCCAATTCGTCAAGATTCCCCCAGCGCGTCTGGGTGAGGGCGCTGGCTCTTGGGTACCGACAAAGGTAGAGAAAAGATAACTTGGGATGTTTTTGATACATTTTATGCTTACTTTATAAGTCATTTAAAAATGGCTAAAAATGGTATCCAAATATTACGCTTTCTCTGCAATAATCGGAATATCCCCTGACCTTGGAGTCATACTACTTAAATGAGGGATTTTCATAATTGAAAATTGTGACCTTCGGATACAATATACTGATAGAAATATTTGGGATTCTCACTATATATTGTATCCGAAATATTATTAAGGAAATTATGAAATTCCCTTATATTATTAAATTAAAGGGGAATTTTTATGGATCGACTTAAAGTGGGAATCATTGGCGCCGGAATGGCGCTGGAACGGTTGCACTATCCGGCGTTTCAGGAGTTGAATGATAAATACCAGATAGTAGCAGTTTGTGATGAAGATAAGGTTAAGGCGGAGGAATGGGCTAAAAAGCTTGGGCTTACAAGTAATGATGTTTATACCGATTACCGGGAGTTAGCGAAAAGGGATGATTTGCAGGTTATCGACATTATGGTCCCCATTGGGCTGAACTTTACGGTAACCGAAGCGGTGGCGGCCATCGTCTCCGGGACTAAAAAAGCGATAATCTGTGAAAAGCCACTAGCCCCTACTTTGGAACAGGCGGAAAAATGCGCCGAGTTGCCGAAGAAATACGGGGCGCCCATTATGATAGCTGAAAACTACCGCTATAATGAGGACCCTAATATAATCCGGGACCTGGTGCAAAACGGGCATATCGGAGAGGTGGATTATTTTCTCTGGAACCGGGTGGTGAATTTCCCGGCGGATATGCGAAAAGATGCTTTCCCGGCGAAGGAATGGCGGCAGCATCCGGACTTTCCAGGCGGAGTCTTTTATGATGTTGGGGTGCACGATATGGCCGCTTTACGGCATATTTTCGGACCCATTGACGAGTTGGCCGCTTATGGACAGCGGAAAGATTATACTTTGGGACAATATTCGGTAGTTAATGCAGTATTCCGGTTCATGAACGGTTTTACCGGCAGTTATAATTTTTATGCCGGTGGTAAGGAGATGCAGCGGCCGTTAGTTGGCTTAAGGATTATTGGGCAGAAGGGTGAGATTTATCAGGAAGAGCGGGACTGCGGGACAATCAATGTGGCCTATAATGACGGAACTACCAAAGCGATTCCGTATAAACCGCAACGGGGTTATTATAATGAATTGTTGAACTTTTATAATGCTTACATTGGAAAAGAACCGCTCTCGGTAACGCCGGGGATGGAGTTGGGGGATGCCAAGACCTTGCTGGCGATTATCGAGTCAATTGAAGAAGAGACTCCGGTGAGAGTGGATGAACGGGAAGCTTATATTCCGGCTTATGATGCGGGACGGAAGGTAGGGTATGAGGAGAAGAGGATGTGAATCAAAGCCGCCTATCGCCCCCACCCATCAGCCGACATCCCGGCCGGCCCTCCCCCATTCTGAAGTTTTTCAAGTGGCCGATTCGGATGGAGGAGGGAAATGGATGCCTAAAACTTTGAATGAAATGCCTTTAAGACCTATTTTTTGTTTGCGGAAATTTGGGCGTAGACCTCTTTCCGGCCTAGCGGCCACCTTTCCCCGCCCGGGGACAGGAAAAAGCCGGTCTCCGCAGTTAATGACAGGTAAAAGTGGAGAACAACGGCTTTTAGAGTGGTAAAAAACTTTAGACAGGATTTATTTGATTAATAGTATGATGTTTTAGGATATTATCTTCGCCCAGAGCAGACGATTAACTGTAGGTATATAAGTTGAAAAAAGTTTGGAATATAGCATTCATATCTCAAAAGCCAGTTGTGAATGGAAAACTATTGAGCTTTTTTAAACTTATAAATCAAGGAATATATGTTGCATTGAAAGCTTATATCCAAAAATTTATTGCAACATAATAGATTCAAAACCTCTGGGCTGTAGTATAAGTGCAGTCTCAACCCTGTGAAAGGGCTGGGATATTTTTTTGGGTGAAAAATAGAACGGAGCCCTGAAAGGGGTTTGAAAATTATTGTAGGCAACAGCCCAGGGGTTTTGAGAAGGCGGGAATAATTCGCTGCTGCCATGGGCGATGAAAGAGTTAACAAAATTTCTGTTAATTCACCACCTATATCTGAAGAACGAAATCATAAACCATCAATACCAAAAAAATATTAAAAACGGGCTGATTATTTCACCCGCTTCAATTGGACTACTTCCGTATCTCATCTTTTTACTTCACTATCCAAATCTTGAACTGCCTGGATTATTTGTTTATGCTCCTGGCGGTTTTCAAACTTCAAATTGGTCAACTCTGACTTTAAAGAATCAATTTCGGATTTGACTTCCTGAAAACCTTTATCTACTTTATCATTCAACATTTGCAAACCTTCTCCGAAAGTATTAAACTTGGACATTAAATCCTCAAGTAATATTGCTATCTTATTATCATCCAAACAGGCACCCCCAATTTGCTTGTTCCCATTTTATCATAAATTGGTTATCTTTAGATCATTTTTTTGTTTGGTTTTGAAGATAAGAGAAGTATAAAAAAATATTCATTCATCACCCCTAAGAAAGTAATCACTTCTTTCAGTTTAACACTAAAATTAGGCTTTTATCATACCACCTTAAAAGAATATGGGACATAGAATATGGGGGATGGGCAAATATCCCAATCGATTAAAAGAGGTGAATAATGATGCCGGATGATTTTAATCAACTGGATGCTGAGAGCTTCAAATTTCCATTTGAAGAGGGAGATAGCATAGAGACCTTAGCCGATGCCTTTGAAGTATCTGCTGAAACCGTAAAACACTATAATCCTCAAATTCAACAAACCAGACCTGGTGAAAATATTCGTTTGCCATTCCCAAGATGTGAGAGTGGCAATATTTATATCGTAAGGCGTGGTGATACGTTACCCAGTATCGCCCGACGTTTTAACACCACTGTTGTAGCAATTATTCGGGCTAATCCGTTTATCGGTATTTTAGGTTTACGACCGGGATTTCCAATTTGTATCCCTGTTCCGCGGCCCGGCAGGTGTCCGGGAGGATTTTTCTATACGGTCATGGCCGGAGATACCTTGTTTAGTATTGCCAATCGATTTAATACTTCCGTGCAAGCCATACTCCAAGCCAATCCGGGTTTAGACCCCAATCGGCTTTTTATAGGAGAGCAAATTTGTATTCCATCTCCACAACCGGTTCCATGTCCGGGAGGATTTATCTATACCATCGTCGCCGGAGATACCTTGTTTAGTATTGCCAATCGCTTTAATACTTCCGTGCAAGCTATTTTACAAGCCAATCCCGGCTTAGATCCGAACCGGTTGTTTATCGGCCAACAAATTTGTATCCCGGCGCGGCGCCCAATGCCTTGTTCAGGTTTTTTCTACACAGTAGTGGCAGGAGATACTCTAAACAGTATTGCAGCGAGATTTAATACCTCTGTGGACGCTATCTTGAGAGCCAATCCGGGGTTAAATCCGAACTTTATCGTGATTGGACAGCAAATCTGCATCCCAAGATAGGATTAGGGAAGCGCTGATTAATTGAATAAGTGACGATTTTGTGCTTCGCAAAATGCCTAATACCGCATATTTGCTCGCACAAAATCGGATTAATCAGCGCTTCCTTAGATAGTAAGGA
>JAEYRX010000063.1 GCA_023435225.1 Bacillota bacterium | reverse complement strand
GGATTTAAACTTTCAGGCAACATATATTCCTTGATTCATATGTTGAAAAAAGTTCAAGAATTTCGCCATTCACAGCCGGCTTTAAGGATGTGAATGTTTTACCTAAAACTTTTTTCAACATATATAGATATATTATTTTATGTTTTCTTTGGTCTATCTGAAATGGGCTATAATCTTAAAAACACGGACTTCAAACCATGAGACTTGACAACTTGAAATGCTTATTCAAGCGGATAGCCTCCTGTACTCAATGAAATTCCTTGTTTCCTTCTCTCCCAACATATCTGGCAAAAATCCCTCATCAAAGTAAAATCTCAATCATAGATTGAATATAATGATTTGAATGAAAGAAAAACTTTTTAAAGGAATGATCTTTCCGTGATTGAAGGTTTGGATATTAAAAAGCTGATTAAGCATGTTGACGACCGGGGTTTTTTTATGGAGCTTCTCCGCAGTGATGATCCCATGTTTAAAAAATTTGGTCAATTTTCCCTGTCACTCACCTATCCCGGAGTGATTAAAGCCTTCCATTATCATAAAAATCAGGATGATATCTGGTTTTTCCCGTTTGGAAACGCTCAAGTGGTTTTATACGATCTAAGACCGGATTCATCTTCAATAGCTGAAACAAATGTTTTCTATATGGGTGAAGATAATCCTATTTTATTGCTTATCCCTGCCGGGGTTGCTCATGGTTACCGGGTCTTGGGAATGAATCCGGCCATGATTGCCTATATTACTTCGGAAGCATACGATCCGGAACAGCCCGATGAGTACCGGATTCCCTGGGATGATCCGCAGATAGGGTTTTCATGGCAGACTAAAAACAGATAGTATTCAACGAGGTACAGATTAATGAAAATTTTAATTACCGGAGGAGCCGGTTTTATAGGCAGCAATTTATTACATTATTTATGTGATACTCATCCTAATTATCATTTAATTAACTATGATAAGCTTACTTATGCCGGAAATCTTGAAAATATCCGGGATTTGGAGAAGAAGCCTAATTATCGCTTTGTTAAAGGCGATATTATCGACCGTCGCAGACTTGAACCTTTATTTGCGAATGGGTTGGACGGGGTTATTCATTTAGCTGCCGAATCACATGTAGACAGGAGTATTAATAATCCCGACCGGTTTATATTAACTAATGTTTTAGGGACCCAAGTATTATTAAGTTTGGCTCTAAAATATAATATACCTCGTTTCCTGCAGATCTCCACTGATGAAGTATACGGTAGTCTGGGAGCTACAGATTATTTTACGGAAGAAACTTCTCTAAAGCCAAATAGCCCTTATTCCGCCAGTAAAGCCGCGGCCGATCTATTGGTAAGAGCGGCATATCAAACCTATCGGCTACCGGTGATAATCAGCCGTTGTTCCAATAATTACGGGCCGTATCAATTTCCGGAAAAGCTGATTCCCTTGATGATAACCAATGCGCTGGATGGCAAAGAACTGCCTCTTTATGGTGACGGATTGCATATTCGGGACTGGATTCACGTACAAGATCATTGCCGGGCAATTGATACGATATTTCATTATGGTAAACCGGGTGAAGTATATAATGTTGGAGCTAATGAAGAACATTCTAATCTGGAAATTGTGAAAATAATCTTGAATCAACTTTGTTTGACGGAATCATTGATTAAATATGTGACCGATCGTCCGGGACATGACCGGCGTTATGCCATGGATGCCGGAAAACTTCGAATTTCATTGAGATGGCATCCTGTCTTCAGTTTTGAATCCGGTATAAAAGAAACAATTCGGTGGTATGTAGAACACCGCTCCTGGTGGCAAAATTAAAGTCTAAAATCAAAGCGAGGTTTGAGCGAATGAAGATCATCATCACCGGCGTCGAAGGTCAATTAGGCTACGCTTTTCGGAAAACTTTAAAGAATGAAGAATTATACTTAACGGACTTACCTAAACTTGATCTTGTTTCGCACCAGGCAACCCTGGATTATTTTCAAAGAGGCCAACCGGAACTGGTAATTCACTGCGCGGCCATGACCAATGTTGACGGTTGTGAACTGAATCCGGACTCTGCTTACTTAAATAACGTAATTGCCACGAAAAATGTGGTCAATGCCTGCCAAATTACCGGCGCCGTATTGGTGTATATCTCGACGGATTATGTCTTTGACGGCCGGGCTGACCGGCCATACCGGGAGTATGATCCGGTTAATCCGATTAATGTTTATGGAAAAACCAAATGGCAGGGCGAAGAGATTGTGAAGATGCACTTAGATAAATTCTTTATCTTCAGGACCGCCTGGCTTTTTGGGGATATCGGCCATAATTTTATATGGACTATTTATCAAAATGCTATTGAAGGAAAAACATTGAGGATTGTTAATGACCAGACCGGTTCTCCTACTTATGCCGCCGACTTGGCTTCGGCAATAGTCCGGCTAATTGATACCAAAGTTTATGGGATTTATCATATTACTAATAATGGCTGTTGTACCTGGTTTGAGTTTGCCAAGTCAATATTGGAGCAGGCCAACTTGAAGGAAGCTATATTAGAACCGATTAGCTCTGCGGAATTAAATCGTCCCGCCCCCCGCCCCGGATATAGCGTTTTGGCAAAAGATGCTTCTCATTTGTTGGGTATTGAAATGCCCAGCTTTCAAAATGCTTTACAACGATACCTTGACAATTTTAGTATTAATTAAGGTCTAAGCCGTATATAAGATTATTGGACTCCGGCAAAGGCTGCAGTCATATTTAAATCAGCCAAATGTAACCTCTATTATAATCAATCTCTACGACATCATAAATACCTTTTTCATCAACAAGCTGAGGACCCATGACTTTATTATCTTTTTACCCTCCAGAGGTTTGGGGAAATCCCCTACATTTCAATTGGAGCTAAAATAAAATGTTATTAACAAACAAAGAAGAAATAGTATTCACAACGGTTGCTACCGCCGGTTATTTGCCACAGGCTACGGTAATGGCTAAATCGGTGAAAAAACATATGCCTGGTACAAAAGTTATAGTCTGTATTGTAGAAAAAAAGGTTCCACCGAAGACGGAAAGCATTTTAAATACTTGTTTTGATGAGATAATTTTAGCGAAAAATTTGGGCTTTACCAACTTTAATCAATTTATATTTCAGTACAATCGATTTGAAGGGGCCAACGCTTGTAAAGCTCAATTATTAATCCACCTATTGGAAAATAACAAAAATCACAATTTTATTATCTTTCTCGATGCGGATACTAAAGTATATGGGCCGTTTTTTGAATTAGCGGAATGTTTGAAAACAAGTGAAATAGTTTTCTCGCCGCATTTTATCCGTTTTAACAAGAAACAACCATTTACTCATTTAGGAACGGTTCACCGGAGCGGAATATTCAACACCGGCTATTTGGCTATTAAAAGAGGCAATGAGTCCCATAAATTTCTTCAATGGTGGGCCAAGATTTTATTGAAACACTGTTATAAAGATCTCCAAAAAGGTTTATGGAATGAGCAAAAATGGTTGGATCTTACAACAGGACTGTTTAATTATTTTATACAAACCGATCCCGGTTATAATGTGGGACCGTGGAACTTCCACGAAAGGCTTCTTACCTTGGACAGCAATGGAGAATATCTGGTGAACGGGAAGCCATTATGCCTTTTTCACTTCTCGGGACTGTATTCCAACTATTTTAACCATGAAATAGAAAAGTCCGATCACAATCAAAAATCAATAATAAATAAAATCAGAAAGCAATATTTGCAAGACTTGCAGGAAACGAATATAGGGTTAAGCCGAAACCAATGGAGTTATAATTGCTTTATAAACGGCCATCAAATTGATAAAGAATCAAGGTTAATTTATAGAAATAAACCCGGACTTTTCAAAGATCTTGATAATCCATTCTTAAAGGACAATCAATTTTTTAAGTTGACCTTAAAACGTCGAAATAACAAGGAAATATCCAAAAAAACAAAGGGGTCATTTAAGACAGTTGAAAAAAATTTGCAGTGAAAGAGTTTGGGATAATTATTTTCTTAAAAAAGAACCGAAGATTGGGAGTAATTATGCAATGTATGATTATTTGATTGTAGGGGCTGGATTTACCGGATGCATATTAGCGGAACGTATCTCAAACATTTTGGGTCGGCAGGTATTAATAGTGGAACTTCGTAATCATATTGGCGGTAATGCCTATGACTACTATAATGAAGATGCAATTTTGGTTCATAAATACGGACCTCACCTATTTCATACTAACAGTAAAAAAATGTTTGATTATTTATCGCAATTTACCAAATGGAATCTATTTGAACTTAGAGTAACCGCCAATATCGATGGTCGAAAAGTACCTATTCCTATAAATCTAGATACAATCAACGAGCTTTATGGGTTTAATTTTAGTGAACAAGATTTAAAGAAATTTTTTGAATCCATAGCCGAACCGATAGATACGCTTAACAACTCCGAAGATGTTATAGTTAGTAAAGTTGGTAGAGAATTATATGATAAATTCTATAAAAATTATACCAAGAAGCAATGGGATTTATACCCGTCCGAACTGGATGGTTCCGTTTGTTCACGAATTCCGGTCAGAACCAATAGGGATAACCGTTATTTTCCCGATAAATATCAAGTTATACCCAAATATGGTTATACAAATATGTTTGCGAAGATGATTGACCATCCGAAGATCCATTTGATACTACAGACTGATTATCGGGAGATCCGGGAGCTGATTCCCTATAAAAGATTAATCTACACGGGTCCAATTGATGCGTATTTTGATTATAAATTTGGTAAACTGCCCTACCGATCCTTAAAATTTTCTTTTGAAACTTTTGATCGCGAATGTTATCAAGATACAGCCATTGTCAATTATCCGAATGAATATGATTTTACCCGGATAACCGAGTTTAAACATCTGACCGGACAGCTTCATCCGAAAACGACCATAGCTTATGAGTATCCTTCTGCTGTTGGAGAACCTTATTATCCGGTTCCCAGAGCTGAAAACTTCGAGCTTTATTATAAGTACAAAGCTGAAGCAGATAAGTTGACTAATGTTTGGTTCGCCGGCAGGTTGGGAAGTTATAGGTATTACAATATGGATCAGGTTGTAGCACAGGCATTAAACTTATTTGAAAGCCAGATAAAGCCTTTTCATTCCGGTTGATTTTCTATTTTAAGCGGCATTAAAATGCTTGGATCATAACACATTAAAAGGAGGGAGGTCGTAGACTATAACAAATCTGTTTGGAAATAAATAAAATTACATTCAAGACGATTTTGTGATAATGGAGGCATTGCCGTGCTAAATAATTCTTTTAGTTATAAAAGATTTTTAATAGCCGGTGGAGCCGGATTTCTCGGTAGTCACTTCGTTAAACGATTACTTCGAACTCAATATGTTAAAGAAATAGTCGTTCTCGATAATTTTTCTACCGGAAGCCTGAATAATTTGGCCGAAGTTTCAAGCGATCCAAGGTTGAAAGTTATTAGGACCGATATTTCTCAATCCATTCCCAATTTAAAAAATAAATTTGACTCTATATGGCACCTAGCTGCTTTGGCCAATCCTACCGATTATGAGAAAAACCCAATTGATACTTTAACCGTTAATTCCGATGGCGTTAAAAATCTAATCGAACTTGCCTATAGATTTGACGCCAGGTATATATACTTCTCAAGTTCCGAAGTGTATGGAATTTATGATAGTATACCTTATCAGGGATTCAGTGAGGGAGATACGGTAAGCCGCTTAATCTTGGGTAAACAACGGAGCCCTTATGCAATCGGTAAATGTTTTGGAGAGGAGTTGACCAGACACCTCTGTAGACATTATGGTATAAAATATTTAATCATAAGGCCCTTTAATGTTTATGGACCGAATATGGACGTTAAAACCAATTATGGTCGGGTGATTCCCAACTTTATTACCTGGGCCTTAAAAAAGGAACCCCTCAAAATCAACGGTGATGGAACCCAAATTCGGACTTTTTGTTACATCGATGATTTTATACAGGCTCTTTTTTCACTGTTTAGAGCGGAATATCCGCCGGATGTCATCAACATCGGTAGCCGGCAACAAATTCGAATCCTGGACTTGGCCGAATTAATCAACGAAATAATGGATAACAAATCCAATGGCTATAACTTTGTTGAAAGATATCAATTTGAACCAATGATTAGAACTCCTGATCTAAGGAAAATTAAAGAGTTAACCGGTTGGGAACCGGTAACCGGACTTAAAAAGGGACTTAATAAAACAGGCAATTGGTTAAAATGTCAATTAAGAATCGAGTAATTTAGAAGTATTTTATAAATATTTTTTTGTTTTAGATTACCTTGTGGGTGAAGCGATGCAAACCGAAGTAACGGTTTTAATTACAACGTATAATCGTGAATCTTTTATTTGTCAAGCTATAAACAGCGTCATAAATCAAACCTGCCGTAATTGGAAAATACTTTTGGTGGATGACGGATCTTCCGACAATACTATAGAGAAAGTAGAAACCTATTTTCCTAAAGGTATGCCAATTACTATCATTCATAATCCAACCAATCTTGGTCAATCTCGATCATTAAACATCGGTCTGGCTCAAATAGACACACCTTACTTGGTCCAGCTGGACAGCGACGATTTATTTTACCCTTTTACTATTGAAGTATTAATTAATGAAGCTAGAAAACAACCTGCAGATATAGCAGTAATTTATGGCAATTATTTGAAAACATTTCTCGATAATAATGGAACAATCATTAAGAGTATTTTGAGGAAAGGTCGTCCTTATCCAGAACGATGCCGTTTTTTATCATCCAAGCAAACCCTGCGGCCGCGTTTTTACCGTACTTCAGCCTTGAAAACAATCGGAGGCTGGCCTACCGATGATCCTTATAATGGCCGCTATGCAGAGGATATTCGAGTTTTGACGCGACTAATCGAAAGCTATCGTTTCCATTGGATTAATCAGGTCCTATACATTTATAATAAACACACCGGGAATTTAACCAACCAAAAAAATATCTACGGAGAAGCTTTAGACTGGATTTTATTTGATACTTTAAAGCGCTGGGGAGATCGATACACGCCTATCTTTGAAACTAATTACCAGGGATGGAAAACTTTCAAAGGATTAATTCCCAAAAAGAACAAGAAAAATTCTTTAAAAACAAGGAGTTACTCTAAATGAGCCTATTTTTTCTTCTGCCTTTTTAAAAAAACTTGATACCAGAGGGGATTATTATTAAGGATCAGAGACCATTTCTTGGCTTATATAGATAAAATTATTGAATCAGGGATAGTACCATGAATTTACCTGATGGATTAAAGTTCGAAAATTTAAAACACTTGGATGAAGGCGCACAGGTTAAAGTTTACGTTATTAATATAAACAGTATTATTCTAACAATAATAAAATAAGTCTTCTTATAAACAGGACATTGTATAATGTGATATCAATATTTAAACCATGCCGGCTCTTTATTTGATCTTAAATCATGCTCATTGATTATTTCTTCAATAATTTTTAACCTTATCAAAATTCGCGAAGGCTTTTTCTGATAAGCCCAGATTAATCTACGATGTAAATTCATCATTACATATAGATTATACATTTCCCAAAATGAATCCGGTACTTTCCCACCGCAATACCCGATTATTTCACCTTTTACATACCAAACACTACAACTTTTACTACCCCAAGGGAGTTTATAAAAATCATGAAGCGGATCCCCCCATCTATAGGCATCAAAATCTATTATTCCATTAAACTTTTTATCATTAATAATAATATTTCTGACATTATAATCGTTATGTTGGAAACGAAACGGTCTTCCTTTCATCAAATCAATGTGATCATTAATATAGTCTAATACATATTTTTCTTTGTAGAAAGAAAGCTTCAAATCTCTGAATGTTTTTAAATGATTTAAATATTTTGGATATCTAAGTTCATACCAACTTTTATTTTTCTTAGGATATTTTAATTTATGTAATTTCCTCAATTCTTGACCGGCGGTAATTCCGATTTCTATTTGTTCATTCTTTGATAAACTTGGTAAAACAGACTCACTGGATCTTCCCTCGAGATATTCAACAATCGAGTAGCAGTATTTATGGTCGAATGTTTTACCTAATGCTACTGGATTTAAACACTTGACCCCCTCTTTATGAAAATTTTTGACAATTGTATATACTTTTTTATATTTATCATACTTATCAATCTTTGCTAGCCGCAGAATAAAAGCTTCTTGATTTTTTCGCATTAAAATGTATTTTTGGTCAGGAGATTGCCCTTTATTTAAAGGATTAATGCTATCAATCGATTTTAATACTCCATGCGTTTCAATAATACTTTCGATAGTTTTATGTTCCATTTTTCAATCCTCCAACTTTAAAAAATTTTTTTAAGCTTTTATTTAGTTGGAATATAATTTGAATAAATAATTCTAAGCTACTTCTTTGATTTTAATTTTCGGGAATTAAATAATTTCCAGCCGTGCGCTACTAACCAACACAAAATTTTTGATTTTTCATGATAGATGTTTTTTTGCCGTTTAAGGGCTTTTTTCGGCGCTTCATCGCGTATAATTTCATAACCTTTAGATACCGGTACTACAGCTAAGTTTTTTTTTGTTAAATCCCAAATAGCGCAACTAGCGGATAAATCGGTTGTAAAAATGTTCTTACTTAAAACTTTAAGCGCTTCCCAAGCCCAATGCTTAGGAATAAGTTGATAAATAGTGGTTTTAATCATCATACCCTTATTAGGCATTACCATATCAACTTTTTTAGGAACTTTTAAATTTTGAGAAAGATATAAGTCTCGTTTACCATATTTAGTAAAAGGCGGTTTAAACCTACTACCTTGTTGTGCTACTGCCGGATAATACAGAACCCATTTTCGCAAAGCATCTAATCCGGCTTTAGTCAATAAATAATCGTCATCAATAACTAATACGTAAGGTTTGGTTGTATTTATAGCCCCTAAATATTTACCATATGGACCGATATTTTTGGAGTTAATAATATTATAGGTCGCTTCCGGTATGGGTTTAGCGCCATTGTTCCAAACAAAGACTTCAGTAATACCTAGACTCAGTAAACGTTTAACACAAGCTCTAGCGTTTTTAGGGCGAGCGTAATTGCATAAAACTGCACAGATATCTTTCAAAGGCACTTTCTGCTTCCTTGAATTATGAGACATAATATTTCCCCCATAATGCACAGAATATAAAAACGTGCATAGACAAGTCATATAAGAATGCTTTCCTATTCAAGATGATTCATTTTTTATCCCCTAATAATTTCCATCCTTTGTTGACCAGCCATTGTAGAATTTTTGTTTTTTCTTTATAATAGTTTTTTTGACATCGTAAAGCCTTTTCAGGTGCTTCATCCGGAAGAATCTCGTATCCCTGACCAGCTACAGGAACAACTACCGGATGTTTGCTTGTCAAATCAAATATAGCACAACTTACCGGAATGTCGGTAATAATGAATCCTTTTCGAGCAGTTTTCAAACAACCCCATACCCAATGATTGACGATTGATCGGCAAAGGTCAGTTTTAATAATCAGGCCCCGGTTAGCAATAAGCACATCGACCTTTTGTACTTTTTTTACCTTATCGGATAAATATTTGGTTCGTTTATATTTTTCCTTAAAAGGTGAATCGTAGATTAATCCTGCTTGAACCACTGCCGGATATTTCTCGGCATTTTCCAACAGTGAGTTCAAACCTTTTTTAGTAAGTAGAACATCATCATCAACAATCAACATATATGGTCTTGAAGTATGGAAAGCCGAGTAATATCTCCCTATAGTCCCGATGTTTTCGACGCTATTGATGTTTTTAGTAGCTTTTGGAACAGGTTTAACGCCATTGTTCCAGACAATAATGTCCGAAAGACCTAACTCTATTAATCTCTTGACGACAAGACGGGCGCTCTTTGGTCGTGCATAATTACACATAACTGCGGTCACTTTTGATAGTGGAACAGGTTTGTTTTTCATTTACCCAACCACCTTTTTAATTATTTCATCTTCAATGGTTTCCAGCCGTGGTTTATCATCCACTTCAAAATTTTAGTTTTTTCTTCACTAGCGCCTTTCTGGTGACTAAGCGCTTTATGGGGTGCTTCGTCTTTTAGTTTCACCATTCCATGTCCATTAACAGGAACTATAACTGCATGATGACCTGTCAGATCCAGAATTGCGCAACTTACCGCCATGTCTGTAGCAATAAATCCAGGTCTTACCGCATCTTTAAATTTCCAAGCCCAATGGTCGAGAATCCGCCGACACAAATCGGTAGTCATCAACAATCCGCCATATGGTAGTACTAGATCTATTTTTTTAGGTGTTGTCACTTGATGTGATTTAATTACTTTTCGATTAAAATATCTTTTGAAAGGAGGGTTAAATATTGCCCCACATTGAAGAACAGCCGGGTATTTAGCAGCCCATAGTCTTAATGCGTTTAAACCCTCTTTAGTTAACATGTGATCGTCATCTACGATTAAAATATATGGCTTTTGCGTATGCAATCCGATATAATATCGGCCGATTGATCCGATATTGGTTGAACTAATAATATTCCTGGTGGCATTTTTAATTGGTTTTGCTTTATTATTCCAGACGATAACTTCTTTAAGACCCAAATCCCTTAAACGTTTAACACATGTTCTGGCGTTGTTAGGCCTGGCATAATTACAGGTAGCTGCACAAATATCATTTATTGGAATGATCTTCTTTTTATCGGGATTTTTACCCATAATACTAATCTCCTTTAATACATTTGATATAGGACTGGTCTTACTTCAGCACCAATTTTATTATTAAAGTTGATTTATATTATGATTAAAAATAGGTTTGTTCTCCGTTCTAAAGGAATAGCTTTCTATGATTGAATCACTTTCCCGTTATCAATGAATACTCACCCAAAACTTTACATAGAAGTAGACCAGTCATATTCACTGGTCTAGCAAAATTAATACATTTTGAAAACTACTATTTAAAACGTTCATTAATAAGTTTCTTCATTTCGGTAACATCATCAGCTGCTTTTAAATACCGAATATATAAACTTTTATTTTTAGGTGCATTTATATGATTTCGCTTTGCCCGTGGATGCCATAAGTGATATATATTTTCATCAATGTTAAAATGTTTACCACAGATAGTATCCAAAGACAAACGAAATGCAAAATCTTCTAAACCCCATCCCTTAAATCGATCATCAAGACCATGAACAGCTTCAAAACATTCACGTTTCATAACATTCATTAATTGCCCCTTACCGAAATACCTTCTTTCAATACCTGTTTCTTTTATTTTTATTTTAGCTGGAAGTCTTTTTTTGATTAGTTTATTTGTAGCTTCTTCAGATAAAAAAATAGCATTTGTAAAAGGAATGATCCATGGATGCAAATCAATAATGGAAGCAATTTTTGTGATTAATACTGGATCAAAGATAACATCAGCATCAATAATGATAAAAACATCTCCATTAGCTTTTTGAGCAGCTTTGTTTACCGCTCTAGCTCTACAAAATAATTCGCTTTTATCAGAACCAGTACATATTTCTATTTGTGGTATAAGTTTTTTATATCTTTTTTTAAGTAATGACCAGTGATAATCCCTGACCCCATTATCCGGTTTTCTTGGAACTAATAAAGAAAAATTCATAATTTTCCTCCGATCCGGGATTCCCCTATATTACTTTATAATAAAAATAAATTATTAATGTAACATTCAATTTTATATCAGACTATAAATAAGCTATTAAAAACCATTATTTAGGATATTTTTTATTTAAAGTTAAAATATATTCATTATTAGTTTATGTATATGATTTCAGATATGTTAAGTTATTCTTGCCCAAAAAACAATACTCTTAGTAGAATAGGCATAATATCCAATAAAGGATTATAGATTAAGCTATAAGCTTAAAGAAACGATTATATTTGCTGTTTATAATACTTTTACTACACAAAAATAAATAACTTTCATAAAATAAATAAATCAAAATCGGTAAATTGTTACATTTAGCATAATAATTAAAATTGGGGGAATGCATCTTGTTTGACTATTTGGTAGTTGGAGCCGGGTTTGCAGGATGTGTTGTAGCTGAAAGATTGGCCAATAAATATAAACAACGAGTCTTAATAGTCGAAAAAAGAAATCACATTGGAGGAAACTGCTATGATTGTTACGATCAAGCCGGTGTTTTAATTCATCGTTACGGACCTCATACATTCCATACTAATAACCGGAAAGTCTTTGAATATCTGCTTCAGTTCACCGATTGGCGTCACTACCAACACCGTGTTCTGGCTTACGTTGATGGTAAATTGTTACCGATTCCGATTAATCTCGATACGGTCAATCTTCTCTACGGACTTAATTTATCTAGTCAAGAATTGACAGGCTATTTTGAACAAGTTCGACAACCGATAGCCAAAGTAAAAACTGCCGAAGAAGCAGTAGTCTCCAGAGTGGGCAACGATTTATTTGAAAAATTCTTCAAAGGTTTAACAAGAAAACATTGGGGACTAGATGCGTCTAAACTTGACGCTTCAGTAACCATGCGAATTCCGGTTCGAACTAACCGGGATGATCGATATTTTACAGACTATTATCAAGGTTTACCTAAATATGGTTATACTGAACTTTTTTTACGAATGCTTGAACACCCAGGTATTTCTCTTTTGTTAAATACCGATTACCGTTCAATAATCAGAGAAATAAGTTTTAATAGGATGGTTTTTACCGGCCCAATCGATGAATATTTTGATTTTATTCATGGACCCCTTCCCTACCGTTCAGTTTTTTTTGAATTTGATACATATCCTACAGATGAGCTGCCGGAGGGAAAATATCAACCGGTAGGTACAGTCACTTACCCTAATGATTATGACTTTACTCGGGTGGCTGAGTTCAAACATTTTACCGGCCAGATTCATCCCTTTACGAGCATCGTCCGTCAATATCCCCAGGATAGTGGTGAACCGTACTATCCAATACCTAATGAAGAAACCAAAGCTCTGTATCAAAAATATTCCATAATGGCAAAAAGCCTAAAAAACGTCTGGTTTTTAGGCCGATTAGCTAATTACCGGTATTTTAATATGGACCAAGTAATTGAAAAAGCTTTGGAACTTGTAGAAAAAGAATTAGTTCTAAATGTAAGACTGAAATGATTATAAGCCGGAAAAGCTACTCTCCGGCTTTTATCCAATCCAACTTCTTTTAACATTCTTGCCTGGCGAAGCAGTGTCGTATATGATATCTTTTTTACAATTCTTTTTATAAAGTTATTAAGCTAATTTTTGGCTTCGATACCAAGATACAAAACTTTCTATTCCTTCAACAATATCAATCCTTGGTTGATATCCTAAAATTTGACTTGTATGTGTCAAATCAGCCCACGTCCGGGGCGCGTCCCCTTTTTGGAACGGTAATTTTGTCAACCGGGGTTTTTTACCGATAGCGCGTCCTATTAAATCAACCAATTCCGATAGGACAACAGTCCGGGAATTTCCCAGATTGAAGATTTCAAACGAATACGGCACCTCAATAGCTGCCATAATACCTTGGATAATATCATCAATATAAGTATAGTCCCTCTCGCTATTTCCTGTTCCAAACAACGGAACTTCCAGACCCAGATCGATTCTTTTGACAAATTGGTGAATAGCCATTTCCGGCCGTTGTCTTGGGCCGTAAACTGTTTTCCCCGCTCTAACATAACGGGAAATTTTGCTTTAACCTGACAGAAAAGTCATGTAAAATAGGGAATAAAAATGGAAGCTGTAAAAAAGTGTTCCCGCACCCCAGCTTCCATTTTCCACCTAA
>JAEYRX010000070.1 GCA_023435225.1 Bacillota bacterium | reverse complement strand
TATGTTGATAGACTAAAGTATTTACATCACTACATATAATTACGCTCATATAGATTAAGGGTTAAAACGTAAAAGCCTAATTACAGCTGTAATAAGTTGAATTAAATTCATTAATTCTCTATTACGGCCGGCTTTAGGGATGAAGGTGTTTAAATATTTATTTGGGAAATTTAATTCAACTTATATAGGCCCGGAGAAAGTATATCAAAAAAGTCGTTTCCGGCATCGTTCCCCTCTCCCAAACCCGTAAATTATCAGTCTCCAAGGGAGAAACCAATTTACAGTAATAATGTACAGATAATTCAGTTCTTCACCACTATAATTTTATATAGATAGTGGTAAATTATTTTAAGGAGAAAACATGAGAGGCAAACATAATAGCTATATTATAGAAATATAGTAAATCCCTAAAACACAAAACCTTCTTCACTTTAAAAGGAAATTATATTTTTATCCAGTTTAGCAGGGTATAAAATTAAGCGGCTTAATTTTAAGATTAAGCCGCTTAATTTTAAAGTTTAGCCGCTAAACTTTTAAGTAAAGCGGCTAAACTTAAGTGGTAGGGTGGCACTCTAAAAAAAAGCATATGTTCATTAGAGAGCATATACCTCTTAATTCCAAATATTAACTTTATGTATCATCAACCTTTTTCAATTATCAGATCAACATGTTTTATACATTCTTCAATAATCTTCATGATTTTTTGAACATCTTCCTCCGGAAGATAGGGCATTTGAGGTGATATTCCAAAACCGGGCTTTGCTAATATCTCCCTCTGGGATGGTGTTAAAAGAGAATCCCACTGCGGATTTATTTTTCTATTTCCTAACTCTGGCGTCAATATCAACACTCCTTCCTAAAACCATAAATCATTCGATGTTTTTAAAAGTCGATTTTAATTGATATGACTTTACTGTAAGCCATTTTTATGGTGCGAAAGTTGAATCAATTACATTATTCATGATTTTTAAAACTTATTATCCTTTTCCAACGGAATCACATCCTCCGGCGAAACCACCTTGGTAGTTGTCTCACCTTTTAACGGCAACTGACCTCCATTCCTAAAACTTTGATTCTGTTGCCGGCGTTCCGGCAGACCCGTCCCAGCTGTATAGGTTGAATGCTTAAAGTTTAAGTGTTTAATCTCTTGATGAGCTAATTCTTCCAATTCCTGAGCCGCTTTTCCGTTAACCAATTCCGATAGTTGTCTTACAATCTCCCGTAGATTTTGGGCTTGAGCGCTCAACTCTTCTGAGGCGGACGCGCTCTCTTCGGCGCTGGAAGCATTCTGCTGGGTAACGGTCTCCATTTGCAGGAGCGCCTTATTCACTTGATCAATCCCTTGTGACTGTTCCTGGCTGGCAGCCGAAATCTCATCCATCAGTTCACTGACTTTTTTTGCCTGGGTAGTGATCTCGTTTAGAGAATCCCGGACTCTTTCCGCCACTGAAACTCCGTTGCCGGAGAGTTCAATATTGGTCTCAATAATACTAGTCGTATCTTTGGCAGCTTGGGCGCTCCGCTGGGCTAAGTTACGGACTTCTTCAGCCACCACCGCAAACCCCATACCGGCTTCACCGGCCCGGGCAGCTTCAACGGCTGCATTCAAAGCTAAAATGTTGGTCTGAAACGCAATATCATCGATGACTCTAATGATTTTACCAATTTGATCGCTGGATTTTTTAATCTCAGTAATAGCTTTCATCATCTCCTGCATCTCTTGATTGCCCTTTTCAGCCGCTTCTTTGGTATGGTCGGATAGTTGGGCCGCCTGTTTGGTGTTGGCATTGTTCTGTTGTAACATTGAAGCGGACTCCTGTAAGGTAGAAGACGTCTCCTCAATGGAACTGGCCTGTTCGGCGCTGCCTTCCGACAGTTGCTGTCCGGCTGCCGAGAGCTGATTGGATGCGGAAGCAACCTGAGCAGCTCCTTCGGTCAGAGAAGCAACCATCATATTTACCGGTTTGGTAATGCTCCTGGTAATCAGCCACGATATAATAAAGCTAAGGATTAAACATATGATAGCCAGTCCAACTAAAAATTTGATAGCAGTATTATAGGTTTGCTGCATTTTTTCTTCAGCCTTTGCTCGTTGTGCTTGAGCAATATCACTGAATCTATTTAGTTTATCAATTGCAACTTGCATTAAAGGATCGGAATATTTTGCCAATACCTCAGCTGCAGCATTAAAATTTTTATCCTGGATGAATTTCACTACTTGTTCATTATATTGTCGGGTATTTGCCGCACCATCGGCATATGATTTAAAAATCGGAGCTTCCTTCGACGTCAACTGAAATTTACTTAGCGTATCTATGCCTTTATATAATACATCACGGGCGGCTGCCGTCTCTTTGTCCAGTTGTTGCAAGGTTGCCGGATCATCTGCAAATACAATAGCCCCGCGGGTGTTTTTAGTTATTATTTGCATTGAGTGTTTAATGTCTTTAACGATCTCCATCTTATGACTATTAATATCTGCAATGGATTTTTGTTGATTGATCTCAAAAAAATTATAAATTGAAACGCCGGATAAAACTATCACGATTATCATCATAAAACCAAAACCCAACCTGATTCGATTACCCAGTTTCATTTTCATCTTTAGTTGCCTCCTAAATATTAATTCTTAAAATGTTAAAACAGGAATATAATTTTCAATTAGGAGATTTTTTCATCAGTATTTAACTCTAATACTAATACTTGAGCATTAGTAAATAGAAAATAACCCCATTACCTCCCCTTTTAATAATAACTTCGGATAATTTCCATAAAACTTTATAAAAAATCCATTCTACCAGCACTTTTTTAATAAATTCTGATCATTTGCCTAAATACAGTATCTTGACAAATCAAATTTGGTACAAAAAAGGCTGTTTATCAATGTAACAGCCCTTTATATCATAAAATATTTTTATGATTCAACTTTCGCGCCAAAGCTTTTTATTATATGATCTCATCAGGATTAACGATTTTTATTTTCTGCCTATTTTTATCCGGCAAAACATACTTGATACAAAGATGAAACCAGCTTATATAACTCTCAGGTGTAAAGCGGAAGCTCGCGTGGACGATTTACAAGTTATCTACCAACACCTGCGGTAATTCATCCAACGAAACCACCTTGGTAACCGCTCCGACATCCACTGCCTCTTTGGCCATACCATAAACGGCGCAACTATTTTCATCCAATGCTAAAGTTAATGCTCCGGCTTTTTTCATATCCAGTAACCCCTGGGCGCCATCCTTGCCCATACCGGTTAACAACACCCCTATGGCATCGGGACCGGCATACATAGCCGCCGACCTGAACAGTACTTCTATGGAAGGTCTTTGATGCAATACCAACGGTCCGTCTTTGACAACTACTATGTAACCTTCATTATTTCTTTGCAACACCAGATGCTTATTCCCGGGGGCCAACAATACTTTTCCGGCCGATAACAATTCCCGGCTCTCAGCTTCTTTTACCTCCAAAGCGCAAAGTTTATTAAGACTTTCGGCAAAAGCCTTAATAAAATGGGCCGGCATCTGCTGGACGATTAAGATCGGCGGCATTCCCGCCGGCAATCTGGTTAATAATGAAGTTACCGCTTCCGGCCCTCCGGTAGCCGCCCCGATGACAATTACTTTGTTGGAAGCATTCTCCCTAGCCTTATCCGGTAAAGAAACCGCTGTTCCGGTATCAGTCGCCAAAAAACTCTTCCCTTTTTTAATCCGGGCTACCGCTTTAATCTTTTCAATAAGCTGTTCAGTCATTTCCATTACCGAGTATGATGGTCCCGGTTTGGCGATAACCTCGGCCGCTCCCAACTCTATGGCCCGGACTGCCGCCGGTCCGCCTTCAACAGCTAATGAGCTGACAATGATAACCGGCATTGGGCAATTCTCCATTAACTGTTCTAAAAAGGTCAGCCCGTCCATCTGAGGCATTTCGATATCCAGCAATAGGACATCCGGTTTTAATTGACCGATCTTTTCCCGGGCGATAAAAGCATCGGCAGCAGTTCCTACTACCTCAATCTCCGGATCTTTCGCCAGTTCCCGGGAGAAAATTTTCCGGACCATCGCTGCATCATCAACTATTAAAACCTTAATTTTTTGTTCCATTGCCCTCCACCATCCAACTAATTTTTAAGCCTTTTACGTTACAACTGTAATTCGCATGAGCAATTTATTTAATAGCTCTTTCTACGCTTTTTTCAGATAAATAGTAGGTTGCAAATATTCAAACCCTGACTGCTTATTTACTAAACTCTCTGAATGACCTATAAATAAAAGACCTCCGGGAGTAATTGCTTTGAAAAACTTAGCTATTAATTCTTGTTGGACCTTATTATCAAAATATATCATTACATTACGGCAGAAAATAAAATCAAAAGTATTTTGAAACGGGAAAGGGTCGATCAGATTGAAGAGCCTAAATGTAACCATGTCCTTAATAACCGGTGCAACATTGTAAAACTCTTCCTTCCTTTCGAAGTACTCACCGATATAATATGGGTCCATATCTTTTTTGACGATCAATGGATAGATCCCGTTCTGGGCTCGGGCCAGAGTTTTACTACTAATATCAGTCGCTAAAATCTTAATGCTAATATCGGGCGGGAGCCATTCTTTTAAGACCATGCCTAAAGTATAGGGCTCTTCTCCGGTTGAACAACCGGCGCTCCAGACCCTAATCTCATGGTTGGTCATAATCCGTTTGTTAGTGTCAAGAATAAACCGTAACTGGCTCCGGATAAATTCAAAATGATTATCTTCCCGAAAAAAGTTAGTCTGATGAACGGTTATCTCATCCACAAACTCGGTCCAGTATTGGTTATCGGTCTTTTTAAGCAGTTCATAGTATTGTTCATAGGATTCAATACTATTCAGGCGCAACAATTTATCCAATTTGGCCTGGAGCATATCTTTTTTGGTCGAATTAAAATAAACTCCCAGGTTCTGATAGATTAAATTGTAATACTTTTGATAAAGCGTATCTGTAAATGTATTCATGTTTTAAACCTCAAGAGTTTGCCTCATTACATCCGCAATATTCTCAGATCTTCTAAAACTTATTATCTTTTTCCAACGGGATTACATCTTCGGGTAAAACCACTTTGGTTTTCGAACCTTCCAACTTAGGTTGATATGATTGGGATCGGCGTTCCGGCAGTCCCGCTCTTTCCGGTTGATTATTATTAAGATGTTTAACTTGGTGTAGAGCCGTTTCTTCTAATTCCCTGGCTGCTTTTCCATTAACCAGTTCAGAGAGCTGTTTTACTATCTCTTGCAAGTTTTGGGCCTGGGCGCTCAGTTCCTCGGAAGCGGAAGCGCTCTCTTCGGCATTTGAGGAGTTCTGTTGGGTTACCGTCTCCATCTGAGCGATCGCTTTATTAACCTGCTCAATTCCTTGCGATTGTTCCTGGCTGGCAGCGGCGATCTCATCCATTAATTCATTAACCTTTTTCGCCTGGATAGTAATTTCAGTAAGAGCATCTTTAACTCTGGCCGCCACAGTAACACCATTTCCGGAGAGTTCAATATTCGCTTCGATGATGGAGGCGGTATCTTTGGTAGCTTGGGCGCTGCGTTGGGCTAAATTGCGGACTTCCTCAGCAACAACCGCAAATCCCATCCCGGCCTCTCCGGCCCTAGCCGCTTCAACAGCAGCGTTAAGCGCCAAGATATTGGTTTGAAATGCAATATCATCAATCACCTTGATGATCTTGGCAATTTGATCACTGGATTTCTTGATATCGTCGATAGAACTCATCATCCCTTGCATCTCATTATTACCTTTTTCAGCTGCTTCTTTGGTATTTTCCGAAAGTTGTGCTGCTTGTTTAGTATTAGCCGAATTTTGCTGCAGCATTGAAGCCGATTCCTGTAAGGTTGACGAGGTCTCTTCAATTGAACAAGCTTGTTCGACGCTGCCTTCGGATAATTGTTGGCTGGCTGAAGCCAATTGATTGGAAGCAGACGCTACCTGAGTTGCATTTACTCTTATATCATTAATAATTCTTGTTAAAATATTAATTATTTGTTTGGAGATTAAAACAGCTATCAATATCCCCAAAATAATTGCTATTACACTAGTCGAGAAAATAATTATTTTGCTTCCAACGGCTTGTTTGGCGGTTTGATTTACCGCATTGGAAGTTTTATTGTCAAAATATTTTTTAATATTTGCCAATATTATTTTGGTTCTATTAAGCGACGAAATTGTCTCATTAATATAAATTTTATAAGCGCTTGTTCTATCACCGATTTGACTTAATCCGGAGATTGTTTCAGCTGACTTATGAAGTTGTATATGAGGGGTTTCAATTTCCTTTAAAAGACTAACTATTTCCGGATCGCTAAGATTCTTAATTTCATTACTATATAACCATTTTCCAAGACCACATTTTTTATGATCTAACTCACCCGTAAATTTACGTTCTTGAATAAGACTTAAAGACAGGGCTTGAACCCATTCGTAATGGTCCACTTCTTTTTCACTGATAAAAATACTTTTATCAGTATTATCTTTCGTAATACCTGCTAATTTCTCCATACTGTCGGTAGCCAAATATCCAACCAAGGAAATAATGGAAAGTAGAAATATTAATACTGAAAAACCGATTCCTTCCATTTTGGCAATTGTTATTTTCATTAAAAATATATCTCCTTTTGTATTATTTAAAATACCTAATTGGAGAATTTAACGCCGTTTTGAATCTACTGTCTTTCCAGGATTTTTCCATATTTTTATGCCTTAAAACTTATTGTCTTTTTCCAACGGGATTACATCTTCGGGTGATATTACTTTGGTTTTCGAACCTTCCAACTTAGGTTGATGGGATTGAGATCGGCGTTCCGGCAATCCCGCTCTTTCCGATTGATTAATATTAAGATGTTTAACTTGGTGTAGAGCCGTTTCTTCTAATTCCCGGGCTGCTTTTCCATTAACCAGTTCAGAGAGCTGTTTTACTATCTCTTGCAAGTTCTGGGCCTGGGCGCTCAGTTCCTCGGAAGCGGAAGCGCTCTCTTCAGCATTGGAAGAGTTCTGTTGGGTTACCGTCTCCATCTGAGCGATCGCTTTATTAACCTGCTCAATTCCTTGCGATTGTTCCTGGCTGGCGGCGGCGATCTCTTCCATTAATTCACTGACCTTTTTAGCTTGAGTAGTAATCTCGGATAGCGCATCTTTAACTCTGCCCGCTACAGTAACTCCTTTACCGGAAAGTTCAATATTATTTTCAATGATAGCGGATGTATCTTTGGCAGCTTGGGCGCTTCGCTGTGCCAGATTACGTACTTCCTCTGCGACTACTGCAAAACCCATTCCGGCTTCTCCGGCCCGGGCCGCTTCTACCGCTGCATTGAGGGCTAATATATTTGTTTGAAAAGCGATATCATCAATAACTTTAATAATCTTGGCAATTTGATCGCTGGATTTCTTGATCTCGTCAATAGAGTTCATCATTTCTTGCATTTCATTATTGCCTTTTTCAGCCGCATCCTTGGTGTGTTCAGATAATTGGGCCGCTTGCTTAGTATTAGCTGAGTTTTGTTGGAGCATTGAAGCTGATTCTTGTAAGGTTGACGAGGTCTCTTCAATTGAACAAGCTTGTTCGACGCTTCCTTCGGATAATTGTTGGCTGGCGGAGGCCAGTTGATTGGAAGCGGCTGCAACTTGGGTTGAACTTTCCGTTATTGAAGCCACCATTTTATTAATGGGTTTGGTAATACTTCTGGTTATAAAGTAAGCTCCGAATGCTCCCAAGATAATACATATTATTCCTAGGGTCATTAATAAACTAAAAGAAGCTGCATACATTGTAATAGCATTTTGATTTGATTTTTTATCTTTTTGTTCAATATAATTTTTTAAATCAATTAATTTATCTATTGATTCTCTCATCAAGGGATCAGCCTTACTTACCATCAAATTGCTTGCTTCAGTAAATTTACCAGCTGCTATCAACTGGGTTACTTGTGTATTAATAGGTTTACTAATATTCATAGAGTCAATATATTTTTGCAATAGTTCTTTTTCTTCCGCTGTTGTGATTTTACCCAATGATTCGAGAGCTTTACCAATCTCGGTTCGGATTACGGCCAGTTCATTTCTTTCCTGTTCTAATTTGGTTGGGTCATTACTAAAAACAATACTGCCTCTGGTGATTTTAGAAACCGTTAAAGCTGCCTGCTGGATAAAATCTACCATTTTTATTTTCTCGGCATTTAACATCACATCATTCATTCCAGCTCGAATATTATTCATGCTGTTCAGTGAAATCCCAACTAGTATTGCAACTATCAATAACACAAATCCAAATCCCAAGACAATCCTTGCCCCTAGTTTAATCTTCATAATAGCATTCCTCCGTTATAATTGTGAAGTATCATTATTACGAATAATTGTTTATTTAATTTGTATGTTTTTATTAACTAGGTTTTCTTACTTTGGATTATTATGGAAAAACTTATTATCTTTTATCATATTACATAACATCTTCGGGTGAAACCACTTTGGTTTTCGAATCTTCCAACTTAAACTGCTTAGATTGGGAACGTCGTTCCGGCAGACCTGTTCTTTTTGCATTTTTGACAATTTCCATTATTTTAGCTTTTAAAAGACGCCCTTTTTCCGTATATATAGGTAATTTATCAAGTTCGGCATAAGCTTCGGAATATACTTTTCTGGCTTCCTCAATATTTTTCAATTCTTGATTAATACTTTGAGTATCGTTATAGAGAACTATCACGTGAATACTAAGCACAATTTGTTGAAATGATCGTTCTAACGTATTAGTTAACTGAATTTTAGGATAATTTATTTTAATTATCCTAGCCATATTTTGGTTAATTTTTGTCATGTTATACAATGAAAATACAATCATCACCAACATTATTACTAAAACTGCCTAAAAACCAATTGTAATCGAATTTATCAATATCTTTGTTATTCTTGGTTTATCGCTATTTCTTTCTTTAAAATCGCAATATCATCCCGGCTTAGTATCTTCTCAATATCCAAAATGAGGACTACTTTTTCTTTAAGTTTCCCGATCCCCATTAACAAATCACCGTCAAGTTGAGTGTTATATTCCGGCGGCGGCTCAATCTCACTGCTTTGAATATTAATAACTTCCGAAACAGCATCAACTACTAACCCAATCAATCGTTGAGTTTCTCCGGCCACTTCGATTACAATAATACAAGTCCGCTCATTATAAGCCTTTTCTTCCATTCCAAATTTCAATCGCAGATCCATCAGGGGAATAATTTTACCCCGAAGATTAATAACGCCTTTAATATAGTCTTTAGTCTTGGGAACATGGGTTATCTCCATCATCCCGATTATTTCTTTTACTTTCTTGATGGGAATCCCATAGATCTCTTTCTCTAATAAAAAAGTAAGAAATTTTCCGCCTAATACCTCCATAATATCGCCCCCTGAAAATTAGTTGATAGTTCATAGTTTATAGTTGATAGTCTTTTCTAGTTAATAGTTGATGGTTTACAGTTTATAAAACTTAATAATGTTTAACTATCACTATACACTGTACACTAATTTAAAAGTTCCTCTTGCCTTTTATCCTGCGATCTCCGCTTTCTCCTTTTTACCCGATCCATCTCCCATTTTGAAGAGATGCTCAATATCTAAAATAATGGATACTCTTCCATCACCTAAGATCGAAGCTCCCGCTACAAACGGCAAATGGCTAAATTCGCTCCCAACCGACTTGATTACTACTTCTCTTCTTTCCAAAATTTTTCTCACCGGAAGAGCTCTATAAACCTGCTCTTGTTCCAATACTAAAAATAAACCTTCTTGATTTTCCTCGGTTTCCGGCAGGTCAAAAATTTTAGCAATTGGGATTACCGGGATCAATTCATCTCTGACTCTAATCATTGAACGGTTACCGCTAATATTAATCCATTGAGCTTCTTCCGCTTTAACTATTTGTTTGATTCCAAGGGTAGGAATGATATATTGAGTCCCACTTATATCAACGATCATTCCATTAACCGCCGCCAGATTAATCGGTATTTTTAAAGTAAAAGTAGAACCTTCCCCAGTCCGGCTGGCAATTTCAACCCGGCCACCGATCTTGGATATCTCGGTTTTAACTACATCCATACCAACACCACGGCCGGAAATATTGTTTACATTCTCAGCCGTGGATAAACCGGGCAGAAATATCAGGTCCATAATCTCTTCATCCGTATAAGTACGGTTTGGATCGATAAAGTTTTTATCCAAAGCTTTTTGACGGATCTTCTCCAAAGGCAAACCACGGCCGTCATCATAAATTTCAATATAAACACTGCCGCGTTTCCCATAAGCGCTTATTAATACTTTACCTTGGGCCGGTTTTCCCAGAGCGACGCGTTCTTCTTCGGTTTCAATCCCATGAGAGATAGCGTTTTTTACTAAATGCAACAACGGATCAAAAATCTTTTCGGTTATCCCCCTATCAATCTCGGTCTCTTCCCCTTCCAAATTAAAATTAATATTCCTGCCCAGTTCCGCTATAGTATCCCGGGCTATCCGGTTAATCTTCTGGAAAGTGGATTTGAGTGAAACCATTCGCAACGACATTGATACATCCTGGGCTGATTTGGTAATCTTCTCCATCCGGGAGAGATTAGTCATTAAATTATTATTACTATCGAAATGCTTAGCGGCTTCCCGTTCAATTACCGATTGAATGATGGTCAATTCCCCGATCATATCTACCAGGCTATCAATCTTCGCAGTAGGAACTCTGGTATAACCACTAAGACCATTTTCGGAAGAAACCAAATTGGTTGCTTTCTCCTGAATTCGTAAGGACTTAATGACCTCACGGGCTTCGGCTTTCTTTTCCTTAACTGCTATCTGTCCCAGCTTCAAGTCCGGGTATTCTTCTTTTTTAGTCAATAATTCCTCAACTGTTTCCGGGGGCACTCCTTCGGTAACCAAAATCTCACCTAGCTTATCAACTTTCACCGCTTGATAATCCGGATTTTTACTGGTTACTTTATGCTCCCAGTTTTCATTAGGCTCTAATTCTTTGTTCAGAGCTTCAAGGTGTTCCTGGACCATCTTTAAAAAAACAGCGTCGTAGGACAATTTAAGATCCTGACAGATTCTTTTTAGAAAGTCGGCGGAAGCCAAAATCAGATCAACAAAATGTTTACTGACTTTGTGCTCTCCTTTTCTACATTTATCCAGACGAGTTTCAGTTTGGTGGGCGATTATCCTGACCGTATTTTGATTTACGAATCCGGCCAATCCTTTAATGGTATGAAATGAGCGGAATAAATCGTTGATTAATTCATTGTTTCCAGGATCTGTTTCTAACGCAAGTACTTTTATTTCAATATTTTCGAGATGTTCAGCGGTCTCAACTAGAAAATCACTTAAGAATTCGGGATCTATTTCTTCTTCGGTTTCCGGAGCACCCTGAATTATCTCCGATACCAGATCGGAAACACTCTTTTCCCGATTAGCTACTGATTCTTCACTTGCATCAGTAGGTTTAACTCCTATCGTTTCATCCTCACCTTTTAGGATCTTATTAACATCATCATTTTCCGGATTAGTGGGAGCCGCTTGCAGGATTTTTTCAACGAATTCCATTTGATTCTCAGTCTCTTCCCGCTTGATTCTCACTTTTTTGTTTTTAGGTGGTTGCATTTGACAAACCTCCTTCTACATCAGTTCCTCATTTTGTTCAATGTGATATGCAACAGATACGAAGTCTTCTTGCAATTCAAAAAATAACTTGGTTGCTTTAACATGACTGATCATGGTTTGAATATTATCTCCGGTAATCAGGACCGGGGATGATATATAGATGGTGTTTACCGTTTTATATTTACCAATGGCTATATTTACGGCTAAAGTGGCTATTTCTCCGATTGTAATCTTGGAATCAAGATCTAAAGCTAAAAGATTTTCTCCTTTGGTTAAAGAAGCAATTTTTAAAGCCCTGGTCCGCTCAAATCCAAAAATAATATTTCCTTGTAAAGTTTGGGCAAAACTATTTAAAACGTTAAAATCTGCGGCTGAAGTCAACAGAGGGGTTTCTTCTTCCCGAACATATTTGGGATTCATTCCAAATAAAGGGAATACTTCTTCAACCGCCCGGATTAAGGCTTCCTTGAGCTCCATAAATTACAATCCCTCAAATCCAATCTCTATTTTAATGGTACCAAAATCGGTTTGATAAAACCTGGAATCTGTTAAAACCTGCGGAGTAGTGATATCCAGATTTTCTCCGGCAAAAATCGCCGGTGGTGTCAATCTTAAATTACTGCCTTTATATAGATTATTAAGAGTGGTAATGCCATTACCGGTAATCATATTAGTTAATTCAGCCAGGTAAAAACAGAGATCCATTTCATCTTCCGGCGATTCGCCATTATTATGTTCATACAGTTTTTTAACTAGGTTTTCATTCATCTCTACATGAATCCGGCCTTTATTTAGTCCGACAACACCAACTATCGCCGAGAGTCTTTTCCCACCGGAATCATTAATATGGTCCGAATTATTAAGACCTATTTCCGGCATTTTAGTAAAAATATTTTTCATTGCCTCTTCAAAAGAACGGCAAAAAGCATCGAATTTATTCTGTTCCATCCTGTTTTTCTCCTTTATAATCAATATTAATTACAGAAATTCAGGAAAATAAGATGATCATAGACTTTTAATACAGCTTACTAATTCCTCAGGTTTAAAAGGCTTGGTTAAAAATGCTTTAACTCCAAGCATTTTAGCTTTATTAATTAATTCCTCATCCCCCATAGCGCTTAACATAATTACTTTAGCCTGCGGTTTCTTTTTAAATAATACTTCAGCTGTTTCCAGACCGTCCATTACCGGCATGGTAATATCCAAAATTATTAAATCCGGATTATTGGCATTAATTTTTTCCAATCCCTCCTGACCATTAAAAGCTTGGTCGAGTAGTTGATAACCTTCCGGTTCCAAAGCTCTTTTGACTGCTTTATACACCATCGGGGAGTCATCAATTACCATGATTCTGCTGTTTGAATCCATTTATAGCGCCTCCTAGATAATCTTATGGATAAAATCAATAACTCTAATAATAGTAGATTCATCTATTATTTGTTTTCGGTTTGTTATTTGGTCTGCTTTAGGGAAAATTCATTTTAGCTGTATTATTTCTCAAATTATTTCCAATAGACATTAAAAAAAATACATTTACTAATGGAGAATATCCGGATAATAAGTTGATGAAAATAAAAAACTGTTGGTCATCACCAACAGTTTTTTAATAATATCATTTCATTTTTACTTACTTTTCCTTCTGTCTTAAATATTCCTTATGCCCTAATTCTTCCAATAATACGCCTTTGTCATTGACTTCTTTCGCCAACCGTTTCCGGTATTCGATCATCTTAAATCGAAGTGATGAATCAACTACGCTTAAGATTTGAACCGCTAAAATCCCGGCGTTCTTAGCCCCGTTAATACTGACGGTAGCTACCGGTATCCCGCCCGGCATTTGGACGATTGAATATAAAGAATCTACCCCATCTAAAGTATTGGTTTTAATCGGCACTCCAATTACCGGAACCGGTGTCATTGCAGCCAATACGCCGGGCAAATGAGCAGCGCCGCCTGCTCCGGCAATAATAACCTCCAACCCTCTATCTGTGGCGGTCGAAGCATAATCAATCGCTCTTTTTGGAGAACGATGGGCCGAAATAATTGTCATTTCAAAATCAACTCCGAATTCTTCCAAAATATCAGCGGCCATCTTCATAATCTGGAGATCCGAATCGCTCCCCATAACAATTCCTACTAAAGGCACTATCAACACCTCCAAAATCAATTGAGAATTGACAATATTAAATAATTCAATACATATGATATCCGGTTTTGTTTTCGAACGTATTTATTAGTTGGATAATTGTCAATTGTTCATTGTAAATTGTTTTACTTCCTACTTCCCGGTTTTACAATCGGCGCTCCTTCTTTGCAAAGCGGGCATTCATCCGGTTCCCAGGTCTCAATCTCTATATTTAAAAGAGCTTCTTTTTTTACTCCAAAATGTACTTTACCGCTGCTTCGGTCAACCAGGATTCCCACTCCAACTACATTACCGCCCCGTTCCTTTACGGCTTCCATTACTTCAAACACTGAGCCTCCGGTAGTAATTACATCTTCAACTACTAATACATTTTCATCTTCTTCGAGGTCAAAACCACGGCGGAAAGTCATTTTACCATCTTCCCGTTCGGTAAATAAGGCCCTGACTCCTAAAACCTTAGCTACTTCATAAGCGACAATTATTCCTCCGATGGCCGGGGCTACTACTGCGTGAATCTCCTGTCCTTTAAAACGCCGTGCCAGGTCCTCACATAATTTCTCGGTAAAGTTCGGATATTGAAGAACTTGAGCACATTGCATATATCTTTTACTATGTCTGCCGGATGTCAACCGAAAATGTCCTTCTCTCAATACCTTAGTCTCACGAAAAATCTCTAAAATCTCCTTTTGTTCAAGCAACACGGTACCCCCTATTTGTTCATTAGTTATTGGTTCATTAGTTCATTAGTTATTG
Organism: Bacillota bacterium; assembly: GCA_023435225.1. Classification (GTDB taxonomy): domain Bacteria; phylum Bacillota; class UBA4882; order UBA8346; family UBA8346; genus UBA8346. The sequence goes on along the minus strand of JAEYRX010000070.1, from coordinate 47,054 downwards.
GTTATTGGTTTATTAGTTATTGGTTTACCTTGAACTTTCCAGGTTCTAGGTAAATTTCCAAGTTTAAGGTTTTTAATTGTCTCAATTCTCAATTAAACTGCTGTGCAATTCCTTTTATCATGGAAATGTCTGCAAGTTTTTCTTCGACAAGGAACTCTTTGATTCCTGCTATAATTCTTAAGGAAGTCTCGGGGTTCTTAAAATTTCCAGTCCCTACGGCGACTGCGGTAGCGCCGGCCATAATAAATTCGATAGCATCAGTAGCGGTAACAATACCTCCCATGCCTATTATCGGGATTTTAACCTTTTGATAGACCTGCCAAACCATTCGAAGCGCTACCGGTTTGATTGCCGGACCGGATAGTCCGCCGACAATATTGCCCAAAACCGGACGTCTTTTTTTAATATCAATAGCCATCCCCAATAATGTATTGATCATACTGATACCATCGGCGCCGGCTTCTTCAACTTTTTGAGCTATCAGGGTAATATCGGTTACATTAGGTGAAAGCTTCACGATTAAAGGATGTTTGGTGACTTTCCGTACGGCTTTGGTAATCTCATAGGCCATCTCCGGGTTAGTCCCGAAAGCAATTCCGCCTTCTTTGACATTTGGGCAAGATATATTCAATTCAAATCCGGAGATTTCCTTATACTCACTCAGTTTCGCTGCAACTAACGCATAATCGGAGATAGTCTTCCCTACTATATTTACGATAACCGGTACCTGATAATTCCTTAAAAACGGTAAGGCCTCATTAATAAATACATCCAAACCCGGGTTTTGTAAACCGATAGCATTCAACATCCCCGCCGGAGTTTCGGTTATTCGCGGCGGTTTATTCCCCGGCCATGGTTCAAGTGAGACACCCTTGGTAACAACCGCTCCGAAAATATCCGGAGTAAAAAAAGGCAGGTATTCCCGACCGTAACCATAAGTCCCGGAAGCCGGTAAAACCGGATTCCTAAAATCCAATCCGGCGATTTGTACTTTTAGAGACGGTTCAGCCATTACCAGACCACCTCTTTCAGATCAAATACCGGGCCGTCAACACAAACTCGCCGGTATCCTTTTGTAGTACTGCAAGTACAACCCAGACAAGCTCCTACACCGCAAGCCATATTAGCCTCTAAAGACAACAACCCCGGAATGTTTTCGGCTATAGCAATTTTTTGGACCGCTTGTAACATCGGTTGAGGTCCACAAGCAACTAAATATTGAAAACCTGCCTGCCGGTGTTCTTCTAAAAAAAGCCCGGTTACCAAACCACGTGTCCCCAAAGTTCCATCTTCAGTAGCCGTATGGATTTCAACTCCGATTTTAGTCCAGTTATCCCACTCCAATATATCTCTTCCGGAACGTCCCCCATAAAATAAGGTTAATTCCAGGTTCAAGTATTCCTTTTTTAAAGATTCAGCCAGACAAAATAAAGGAGGCATTCCTACCCCTCCGGCAATCAGCGCCATCTTTTCAATTCCGGTCGGAATAGAAAATCCGTTACCGATCGGCCCAATTACTTCAAGTAATTCTCCGGCTTTTTTCGCAGCTAAAATCTCCGTGCCCCGGCCAACCACTTTATAAATAACGGAGATATTGCCGGATAATGTTTTGATTTGATAAATACTAATCGGCCTGGGTAACAAAGGGTCATTCGAATCATTTCCGGCAACTCTAAACTGAATAAACTGCCCCGGTTTTGCTAAAGTCGCAATCTCCGGAGCCGAAACCGTCATCCGGTAATAATTAGGGGCCAAACTTGTATTTTCGACAATCAAGACCCGACCGTTAAACATAATTCCTCCTCAGATACAATATTGGGTTGAACTGATTGCTAGGCACTAGGCGTAAGGCAACAGGCAATAGTAATGCTGTTTAGCTTTTGAAGCCTATTTTAATGCAAAAAACATAGACATATTGTCCATATATCCCAATTTCCGTTTCAATATAAATAATAGATAACCAAGGACAACCCTCAAATACTATTGCCTATTGCCTGCTCTTATGCTAGTTTCTCCACCCGAACGGTTTTGAAGTCCTGAATCGGGATGGCGGTAGTAGGTTCTTTCCCCTGGCTTAATGCAATTAATACTTGTAAGAATGCTTTTACCGTATCAAGTGATGTTAGGCAGGGGATGTTATGTTCCACTGCGGCCCGCCGGATCTTAAAGCCGTCACGTTCCGGTTCTTTTCCCCTGGTAATAGTATTGACCATTAGTTGAATTTGGCCTGCCTTAATGGCATCCATAATATTTGGAGACTCTTCATTGATTTTATTGAGTTTGGTTACCGGAACTCCATTAACCCGCAAATAAGCTGCCGTACCCATAGTAGCGTAGATGGTAAAACCGCGTTCCGATAATTCCTTTAGTAAAGGTAATGCTTCAGCTTTGTCGCGGTCGGAAAGAGTCGCTAAAATCGAACCGTTCCGCGGTATATTAAATCCGGCGGCGATAAATGATTTATACAAAGCGCCGGCATGAGTATAATCAACCCCCATCACCTCGCCGGTGGATTTCATCTCCGGACCAAGTGAAATATCAACTTGAGTCAATTTAGCAAACGAGAATACCGGAGCCTTAACTGCCACAAGTTTGGCCTCGGGCCACATTCCTCCGGCATAACCCTGGTCATAAATATTTTGATTCAGTATCGCTTTAGTCGCCACCTGTACCATTGGAATACCGGTTATTTTGCTCATAAAAGGCACTGTCCGGCTGGAACGCGGATTAACCTCGATACAATAAACATTATCATTATCCAACACATATTGAATATTTATCAAACCGACTACTTTTAAAGCTCTGGTTAACTTTAAAGTGTAACTTAAGATCTTCTCCTGTTCAGCCATTGTTAAATGTTGTGGCGGGTATACGGCTATCGAATCGCCGGAGTGTACCCCAGCCCGCTCCAGGTGTTCCATAATTCCCGGAATAAGAATGTTATTTCCATCGTAAATAGCATCCACTTCACATTCCCGGCCAATTATATAACGGTCAACCAATACCGGATGTTCCGGCGCGGCTTTAACCGCATAGGTTAAGTAATTTCGGAGTTCCGATTCGTTATACACAATCTCCATTGCCCGGCCACCCAGAACGTAAGAAGGCCGTACCAATACCGGAAATCCAATTTCTGCCGCCACTTCGATTGCTTCCGGGAGTGAGACTACCGTTCTCCCCGGTGGTTTGGGAATATTCAAGTCAAGTAACAACCGGTCAAACCGTTTCCGGTCTTCCGCCAAATCGATGGAATCTACCGAGGTTCCTAAGATTTTAATACCGGCTTTTTGGAGATGAGCTGCCAGGTTGATAGCGGTTTGCCCGCCAAATTGGACAATAACCCCTTCCGGCTTTTCCAGTTCTAAAATATGCAATACGTCTTCGACAGTCAATGGTTCAAAGTAAAGTCGGTCGCCGGTATCAAAATCGGTGCTGACAGTCTCCGGATTGTTATTTATGATGATAGCTTCGATTCCAGCTTCTTTTAAAGCCAGTACCGAATGAACGCTGCAATAATCAAACTCAACTCCCTGACCGATCCGGATTGGGCCCGACCCGATAACCACTATCTTTCTTTTATTGGTTGGTATCGCTTCGTTTTCCCGGTCGTAACAAGAGTAAAAGTAGGGAGTTACCGCTTCAAATTCTGCAGCGCAGGTATCAACCATTTTATAAACCGGGCGGATATTGTTCTGATAACGATAATCCCGAACTTCATCTTCTTTATTCCCGGTTAAACGAGCGATCTCCCGGTCGGAAAAACCTAGTTTTTTTGCTTTTCTTAATAGTTCCACATCCTGGTAGCCATTTTCAGCTAAACTTTTTTCCGTCTCCACCAAATTTAACAGCTTACGTAGGAAGAAAGGATCTACTTTAGTCCGGTTATAGATATCATCAATACTGTATCCGCGTCTTAAAACTTCAGCCAAGAAGAACAATCGGCGGTCATCCGCAACTACAATAGCTTTTTCCAATTCTTCTTTTGGCATCTGGGCAGCCTCTGGAAGTACCAATCCGTACATTCCAATCTCCAATGACCGAATCGCCTTCAGCAAAGCGGATTCCAAAGAGCGGTCAATCGACATTACTTCGCCGGTGGCTTTCATCTGGGTTCCCAAAGTCCGATTGGCCAGGTTGAATTTGTCAAACGGCCAGCGCGGTATCTTCACTACTACATAGTCTAAAGTAGGTTCAAATGAAGCATAAGTTTTTCCGGTAACGGCATTCATGATCTCATCCAAATGAAGTCCGACAGCTATTTTTGCCGCTACTTTGGCAATGGGATAACCGGTGGCTTTGGAAGCCAAAGCACTGGACCGGCTCACTCTGGGATTAACTTCAATTACATAATATTTGAAACTTAGCGGATCAAGGGCTAATTGGACATTACAACCGCCTTCGATTCCCAAAGCCCGGATAATCTTTAATGAAGCCGCCCTAAGCATCTGGTATTCCCGGTCAGCCAGAGTCTGGCTTGGAGCTACTACTATGCTATCACCGGTATGAATACCTACCGGATCGATATTCTCCATATTACATACGGTGATACAGCTATTATTAGCGTCCCGCATCACTTCATACTCGATCTCTTTATAACCGGCCACTGATTGTTCTAATAATACCTGGTTGATTGGGCTTAAGGTCAGTCCCCGGACAGTAATCTCTTCCAGTTCTTTCCGATTAGCCGCAATTCCGCCGCCGGTACCGCCCAAAGTATAGGCCGGCCTGATAATCAGCGGGTAACCCACTCTATCGGCAAACTCGATGGCTTCCGATAATTTTTCAACTATAGCGCTTTCCGGAATCGGTTCACCGATCTCCAACATTGTTTCTTTAAATAACTGACGATCTTCAGCTTTTTTTATCGCTTCCAGCGGTGTTCCCAATAATTTTACGTTATAATTATCCAAGATCCCTGCTTCATGCAGCTTTACCGCCAGGTTTAATCCTACCTGGCCGCCAAGAGTCGGTAGCAAACCGTCTGGACGTTCAATTGCGATAATCCGCCGCAGCGAATCAACTGTTAGGGGTTCGATGTAGACTCTATCGGCCATATTGGAATCAGTCATAATCGTAGCCGGGTTGGAGTTGACCAGCACTACCGATATGCCTTCTTCCCTCAAAGAACGGCACGCTTGGGTCCCGGCATAATCAAACTCCGCCGCCTGCCCTATTATGATTGGTCCTGATCCTATAACCATTACTTTTTTTAGTGATTTATCTAACGGCATTTTTCCACCTACTTATATTAGTTGACAGTTGATAGTTGTTAATTTGACAGTTAGAACATATTTTAGAACTATTTTGGTGAAAACCATCACTGCTAATTTTTAAAAACTGTAAACTTTAATTTGTCAACTATATAGGATGAAGTAAATTTCTTATCCAAGATTTGCATTCTTAAAGCCGAATGCAAATACCATCAAATCAGTATTTACTTCATGCTATTACAGCTGTAATAAGTTGAATTAAATTCATTGGTTCCTATTACGTCCGGCTTTAGGGACGAAGGTGTTTAAATATTTATTAAAGAAATTTAATTCAACTTATATATTAACTGATTGAACAAATTCATCAAATAAAGACTCGGAATCCCAGGGGCCGGGTGCCGCTTCGGGATGGTATTGTACCGAGAAAAGCGGTAGATAGCGGTGCTTCAGACCTTCAACCGTCCGATCGTTGACGTTGATATGTGAAACTATTACTTCTTCAGGGTTTAGTGATGCTTCCCTTACTGCAAAACCATGATTTTGAGAAGTAATTGTCACTTTACCGGTTAATAAATTTTTCACTGGATGATTACCGCCACGATGACCGAATTTCAATTTATAGGTGTCCCCCCCCAAAGCCAGACCAATAATCTGATGCCCCAAGCAGATTCCGAAGATTGGCAACTTTCCAATTAATTTTTTAACGGTTTCTACTGCATAACCAACATCTTGAGGGTCGCCAGGCCCATTTGAAAGCATAACACCATCAGGTTTCATATTTAAAACTGTTTCCTCCGTAGTATCACAGGGAACAGTCGTTACTTTGCAACCATGTTGAATCAAACAACGGGCGATATTTCCTTTAGCGCCAAAATCTATCAGTACTACATGTTTGATTCCCTCTCCCTCCGTATATATATGGTCGGTTGTCGCTTGTTTTACAAAATCCTGCCCTGATAAATCATGCACTTGAATAACTCTTTCCAGCAATATCTTATCAGGTTCATCAGAAGTGGTTATAATTCCCCGCATTGTGCCATGTGTCCGTAATTTTTTGGTAAGAGCCCGGGTATCAATTCCGGCTAACCCCGGTAAATTGTATTTTGTTAAAAAATTAGTCAGGTTCATTTCCGACCGCCAATTGCTGGGAGTATCACAATATTCTTTAACGATAAAACCACGGGCAAAAGGATGGCGCGACTCGTAGTCAAAAGAGTTGACGCCATAATTTCCGATTAACGGATAAGTCATGGTAATTATTTGCCCACTATAAGAAGGATCGGTTAATATCTCTTGATATCCGGTCATTCCGGTATTAAAGACTACTTCTCCTCCGGATTCCCCTTCCGCTCCAAACGACTCTCCATAAAATATGGTCCCATCTTCAAGGGCCAAACGAGCTTGTTTCATATTAGCCTCCATATTTAGAGCAATTGACAATTAAGAATTGACAATTGACAATTAAAAACCATATAAAAAACACTATCAAGAATCCTCTGCTAAATTATTGTATCATAAATATACATTATTATAAATATTTATTCATTAAAAATCAGTTAAACTCAGTTCTAAAATTGCATATCTTGGGGAGCACTGATTAATTGAATAAGTGACGATTTTGTACTTCGCAAAATGCCTAATACCGCATATTTGCTTGCACAAAATCGGATTAATCAGCGCTTCCCTAGACAACGCATAGAAGGTTTTAAACTGTCGTTGCCTGTTGCCTAACGCCTATTGCCTAAACATTCAGTTCAACCTAAATTTCATATTTCAAAACGCCGTCAACCCATACTCTCTCTATTTTACCTTTGAGTTTCCGGCCGATAAATGGCGAATTTTTAGATTTGGAGATTATCTCTTCCAATTTTACTTCCCATTCTTTCTTGGGGTCAAAAATTACTATATCCGCTGGGTCTCCCGGATTAAGTCTTCCTCCGGGACGGTTCAATATTAGAGCCGGTCTGACTGACAAACGCTCAATTAATTCCGCCGGAGTTAACTGACCGGTCTCTACCAACTCGGTCCAAACAACCCCCAAAGCGGTTTCAAAACCTATCATTCCGGTGAGAGCCAAAGAAAACTCCCGATGCTTTTCTTCCAAAGTATGCGGCGCATGATCAGTAGCAATAACATCAATAGTTCCATCCTTCAATCCGGCGATGACCGCCACTCGATCTTCTTTGGAACGTAATGGCGGACTGACTCGAAATACCGGGTCATAACTCTGTATCTCCTCATCAGTAAGACTGATATGATGTGGAGTAGCTTCAGCAGTTACAGCAACTCCTTTTAACTTGGCTTGTCTGATTAACTCAACGCTTCCTTTAGTACTAACATGACAAATATGAATTTTAGCTTTGGTATATTCGGCAATCAGCAAATCCCGGGCAATCATAACCTCTTCAGCCAGAGAAGGAATTCCAGGCAATCCAAGCATTGTCGACCAGTATCCTTCATGCATTACTCCCTGACCGGCCAGATTGGGGTCTTCCTCGTGCAATAATATCGGTAAACCAAACAAAGTTGAATATTCCATGGCTGAACGAAGCACGGAAGCATTGGTGACGGTTTTTCCGTCATCCGAAAACGCGACTGCTCCAACCGCAGCCATTTCACCCATTTCTGCCAATTCCTCGCCTTTAAGCCCCTTAGTAACAGCTCCTATAGGATAAACTTTAACGTATCCGTTCAATTTGGCCTGTTGGTTAACATATTCGATAACTACCGGCCCGTCAGCCACCGGATTGGTATTGGCCATACAAGCGATAGCGGTAAATCCGCCCTTTAAAGCGGCTTTAGTCCCGCTGGCGATGGTCTCTTTATCTTCCCGGCCCGGTTCTCGAAGATGGGAATGCATATCAATCAAGCCTGGAATAATAATTTTTCCAGTTCCATCAACTATTTCAGCATTCTCAACCGTTATTTCACTCTCAACAGCTACTATTTTCCCATTTTCAAATAAGATATCGCCGATTCCGTTGAAGTTACCGGCCGGATTGATTATTTCACCGCCCTTAATGCAATACCGCATCTTTATTTCCTCCTCCGGTCAATAGATATAAAATTGCCATCCGGACCGCTACTCCATTTGTTACCTGTTCGGTAATAGCCGACTGATTATGAATTGATACTTCTTCGCTAATCTCCACTCCCAGATTGGCCGGACCGGGATGCATAACCAATAAATCCGGTTTTGCCTGTTCCAGGCGGAGTTTGTTAACCCCAAATAATTTGGAATACTCTTTAAGAGTGGGAAAATACGCTTTGGTCTGTCTTTCCAATTGAATCCTTAGAATATTTACCACATCAGCTTCAGCCAAAGCTTTTTCCAAATTCTTCTCTACCCGGACTCCTAAATTCAAAATTCCCGATGGGATTAGAGTTGGAGGACCGACTACCGTAACTTCAGCGCCTAATTTGGTTAGTCCCCAGATATTTGATTTGGCAACCCGGCTGTGCAGAATATCACCGACTATTACTACTTTTAAACCTTCAAAACGGCCTTTTTTCTCTTTAATAGTGAATAAATCCAATAATGCTTGAGTCGGATGCTCATGTGCGCCGTCTCCGGCGTTAATCACATGAGCACCGATGGAATCAGCTAATAATTTCGGCGTACCGGCGAGCGAATGTCTAATAATAATCACATCGGACCCCATGGCTTCAAGAGTACGGGCTGTATCCACAAAACTTTCTCCCTTGGCGACGCTGCTTGAGGCAACCGTTAAGTTTACCGCATCGGCGCTCATCCATTTGGCGGCGATTTCAAACGAAGTCCGGGTCCGGGTACTTGGTTCAAAAAAGAGAGTGATTACTGTTTTTCCCCGTAAAGTCGGTACTTTTTTTATGTCCCGACTAAAAATATCTTTACATACCGCCGCAGTATCTAAAATTAGACTGATTTGTTCCGTAGATAGTTCTTGAATGCCTAAGAGATCTTTTGGCAATTTTACCATAACAACCGCTCCCGTTATATACTTAATTTATAAGCCTAAAGGCGACCCTATCTCTGTGTTAAAAATGTGAAGAGAAAAGTTAAAAGTGTAAAATAATTCATTTTTTACTCCTTACCCTTTACAATTTTCACTTGCTTTTACCGGGGCAAGGGATCCGGTTTTAATTAGCCGCTACTTGTTTCTTAGTCTCTTCCACTTCGTTGGTTCCCTCTAAATCCTTGGTATGTGGAAGAATGAGGTTTAGAATAATTCCGATGTAAGTAGCCAGAGCCATACCGCCGAACTCGACACCCCAAAGTGTAACTTTAGCGCCACCGATACCGATGACTAAAATTACTGATGCAATAATTAAGTTTCTTTTCTTAGAAAAATCAATACCGGCTTCAACCAACATTCTAATACCGGCGGAGGCGATAATGCCGAATAAAAGGATACAAATGCCACCCATTACCGGAACCGGAATGGTCTGAATGAAAGTACCGATTTTCGGAATAAAGGAGAAGATAATTGCAATAACAGCAGCTCCACCAATCACCCAAACACTAAACACCTTAGTAATAGCCATAACCCCGATATTTTCACCGTAAGTGGTATTAGGCGGACCTCCGATTAATGCTGCAAAGGAGGTAGCCAAGCCATCACCGGTTAAAGAACGGTGTAAACCGGGTTCTTTAATAAAATCACGGCCTACTATGTTGTTGGTTACAATTAAATGTCCGATATGTTCGGTTATAGTAACCAAAGCTATTGGAGCCAAAGCCGCCACAGCGCCCCAAGTGAACTTAGGGAAGATAAATGGGGGAACGGATACTATTTTAGCATTCATTACCGGGTCAAAGTTTACTTGTCCCATTAATAATGAGAAGATATAACCACCAATAATACCGATTAAAATTGGAATTACCCCTAAAAATCCTCTAAAGAAAGCAGCCGCTAAAACTGCAATCCCCAATGATACTAACGCAATAAGTAAATATTCCGGTTTATATACTGTTCCGGCGCCGTTCATAGCCATATTTACCGCAGCTCCCGCCAAGGCAAGACCAATGACGATAACCACCGACCCTACCACCACCGGAGGCAGTAATACATTAAGCCATTTGGTGCCAAACTTGGTAATCAATAGAGCAACCACTAGATACATTATACCAGCGACCAAACAGCCACCCATCGCTAAAGCGATTTTACTCGGGTCGCCCTGGGTACCGGGAACAGCGCCAATAATAGCAATCAGTCCGGCAATAAAAGCGAATGACGATCCTAAATAGGCTGGGATTTTTCCTTTAGTCACCAGGATGTAAAGCAAAGTACCTACACCACTGGTAAAGAGGGTTACCGAAGTATCCAACCCTACCAAGTAAGGAACCAGAACCGTAGCCCCGAACATTGCAAATAAATGTTGCAGGCTTAATGGGATACTTTGGATCAATGGGAGTCTTTCATCAACATCAACCTTTTTTCCGATCATCTTCATACCTCCATTTTTTTATTCAGTCGAAAGTCAAAAGTCTCAAAAGTCTCAAAGTCCAAAGCCCTGATTGTAAAACCAGGATTCAATCTTTCAATTGACTTTTTACTTTTTGACATTCGACTTTTGACTTATGACATTTGACTATGTTTTTGTTACCTATAAAAAAACCTCCACCAAGGGAGGATAACAAAATCTTTACCCTTCCTCCCTTGCTTGCCTCACTGGACAAGTTTTAAAGGGATTATTCAGGGGGTAGTTCGTTTTCAACAATTACTACTTTGTCTTCACCATCAGTCTCTTTTAGCTTTACTTGGACACCTTCCCGAGTAGCGGTGGGGACATTTTTACCTACGAAATCAGCCCTAATCGGCAACTCCCGGTGTCCCCGGTCTATTAGAACCGCCAACTGGATAGTGGCCGGTCTCCCGAGGTCCATAAGCGCATCCATAGCCGCCCTAACCGTTCTTCCGGTAAACAAAACATCATCAATTAAAATTACTTTCTTATTAGATATATTCTCCGGCATTTCAGTCCGGTGAAGCACCGGTTGAGAAGAGACCAGAGATAAATCATCGCGGTAAAAAGTGATATCAAGAATTCCAACCGGAACCGACTTGCCTTCAGTTTGCTTAATGAAATCGGCCAACCGGTTGGCCAGAGGGACTCCCCGGGAACGTATGCCTACCAAAATCAAGTCTGCCGTACCTTTGTTATGTTCGGTAATCTCGTGGGAGAGGCGGTATAGGGCCCGCCGGATATTTTCTTCATCCATTACCTGGGCTTTTATCTCCGTCATTAAGGTCCCCTCCAATACAAAGTTATTGGTTCAGTGGTTCATTAGTTACTGGTGATTAGGAAAACAATTTTAATTGGGTTACCTTATGTTACTTATTCCTTTAATCATCCTTTGCCTCTCGCCTTTCGCCTGTGAACTTTCGTCTAAATAACAAAAAACTTCTTACGCGCAGGGCATAAGAAGGTAAAGTCAAATATAACACCTTCCTAGCCTCGCAGGACCAGAGTTAAAGGATATTTGCTTATTAATAGATTAACAGAGTCCGGTGAGGATGTCAATATAAAATGCGATTAGAATAATGTAAATTAAACTGGTTTTTTTTATTCACTTCTAAATCAACTTCTCTTTTAGCAGGAAAAAGTATCAAAATCATCGTAATATATAAAGGAGATCCTGACCTAATAACAAAAATTGATGGAGGCATTAAAATGAGCGACGAGGAAATGATCTGTTGCATTTGCGGTAAAAAAATCGCCGATAATGAACCCTGGAACGCTTGTGATCAAGGTTTTACCTGTGAGTCTTGCAGCGCTAAGTGCCCTCCGAAATGTCAGCCTCCTTGTAAGTTGAAATCGTAACTTCAAGAATACTCCACTTTTTCCTGCTGGTAATTTCTTAATAAGAACAATAAAACTTACCAGTTCAAAATCTATTATTATTTCTACTAAAATAGCCTTTTGGGAGATTATATAGAAAGTATTATCAAATTAACTTCCCGGAGGCAATTTCATGCATAAAGCTACCTTCCCTCATCTCGGTAATTTCTATATCCCCGGCCGAGCCTTGCTAATGGAGCTTGGTCTGGAACCGGTAATTCCACCCCTAACTTCCCAACAAACCATAAATCTGGGTACTAAAATTGCCCCGGAGTTTGCCTGTTTCCCTTTTAAGGTCAATCTCGGTAATTATATTGAAGCAATTGAGGCCGGAGCTGAACTTATAATAATGGTTGGAGGAATTGGTCCTTGCCGGTTCGGCTATTACGGGACGTTGCAAGGGGAAATTTTACAGGAAGCCGGATATGAAGTGGATTGTCTTATACTGGAAGCTCCCAAGACCCATTTTCAGGAGTTAATTTGGAAAATAAGGCGCTATATCCCCCGCCATCAAGTAAACGACCTATTTCGAGCACTCCGAATATTTTGGGTTAAAGCTCATCTGCTTGATGAATTTGATCGAAATGTAAACAAAGTACGTCCTCTGGAAGAGGTACCTGGTTCCAGTACTAAAATTCAGCAGATGTTTTATAAAAAACTAGATCATACTTCGTCAATAAATGAAGCCAAGCAGTTATATCAAAACTCGCTGGCAGAATTGCACTCCCTATCACAAAAAGAAATGAATCCGCCAAAGATCAGTTTCTTAGGTGAGATATACATGGTCTTGGAACCCCAAGTTAACTTTCAACTGGAAAAAAAATTGGGAAGCATGGGAGTGGAAGTAGAACGAACGATTTATCTTTCCGATTGGGTCCAGGAACATTTGGGATTGGGTATCTTAAATCCTCGTTGGCTCCGGGAATTAAAAGAATTGGCCAAACCATATTTGAGAAACCCGGTAGGCGGACATGGGTTAGAATCTGTCGCGCATACGGTGAAAGCTGGAATTAACCTATTTGATGGAATTATTCATCTAGCGCCTTTTACTTGTATGCCGGAGATTATTGCCTCGCAAATGTTCCCAACTATAACCAAAGAACTTGCTATTCCGGTCCTCTCAATTATTGTGGATGAACACTCAGCCCAAGCCGGAGTAGAAACACGCTTGGAGGCATTCATCGACCTAATAAGATACAAAAAAAGATGCTCGGAATATCAGCCTTTATTGGAAGAACCTCTACCGGCGTCTCCCCAAGACAATCCTAGTTATGCTTAACATAACAGTAAGAATTTTAATTAATCTTTGAAAAACCATAATAAAAGACTGTCCGTTTTTTTGAAACCGACAGTTCTTTAAAATTTTAGGTAAGAAATACTATCTCGGTATACAAACCGGCTGACCGATTTGAATATAATTGGGGTTCGTAATATCGGGATTAGCAGCCAAGAGTTGTTGCAATGTCAATCCATAACGTCGCGCTACCGAGTATAAAGTATCTCCCGGTTGAATTTGGTAAATTGTACCTCCATAACATGGGAAAGGTCCGCCTCCGGGCGCCGGTGGTAAACAGATCTGTTGACCGACTTGCAGCCGGTCGGGATCTATCCCTGGATTTATAGCTAAAAGAGCATCCAGTGTATAGCCAAATCGGCCGGCGATCCCAATGAAAGTGTCTCCCGGTTCAATAGTAAAAAGCCTACCTGGACAAGGCTCGGTTCTAGGTGGAGCGGGTATGCAAATACGCCGGGCTACTTGTAAACTATTGGGATCGAGCCCTGGATTGGCGGCTAGGATAGCATCCACCGATATTCCATAACGCCTGGCCAAACCATAAATTGTTTCTCCGGCTAAAACAGTATAAATAAATCCACCTGGACAAGGTCCGGGCACAGGAGGGACCGGAATGCATATTTCTTGGCCGATTTGAAGATTTGTCGGGTTTACATTTGGATTGGCCGCCTGAAGAGCATTTACCGTAGTGTTAAACCGCTTGGCCAAACTATAATAAGAATCTCCGGGCCGGATTGTATATATAGTTCCGCCGGGACAAGGGATTTGATTTTCATTTATCGACATGAGAATAGCCTCCATAATATCTATCCGGCAAATAATTTTGCAGGATGGTCGTGATAATCTTAGTTCATTATATGAAGGCTGATTTTTGTTAGTGTTATCAAATCCCAACCAATTTTGTAAAACCTGTATATAAAAAAACAAAAAAGCCGTTCCGTCTCTCTCGAACAGCTTGTCTAATCTATTAAATAATAATAGCTTCCATCGTTTTTTAACTGTCAACTGTCAACTCTAAACTCTAAACTGTTTTCTCACCCTTTTGGTTTAAACAACAATGCTCCTAAAAATCCAAAGATAATTGCCGCTGAGATTCCGGCGCTGGTTACTTCGAAGATACCCGTAATTACCCCGACAATCCCATCCCTTTTCACCTCCGACATAGCTCCTTTTAACAAAGAATTCCCAAAACTACTTATCGGTACGGTAGCGCCGGCCCCGGCAAATTTAACCAACGGTTCATAAAGATCGAATCCACCCAGGATCGCCCCGAGAACTACTAATGTACACATGGTATGCGCCGGTGTCAGCTTGAAAAGATCCATCAATAGCTGGCCGATAACACAAATTCCTCCGCCCACAATAAATGCCCAGATAAATTTCTCCATTAGTGAATACTCCTTCGATATAGGATGAAGGTGTTTAGTTATTAGTTAAAAATTTAATTCAACTTACATATTCTCAATTACTATTGCATGGGCGATACACGGAATGCTTTCTTTTTGCTGATAAGACAAAGGAGAAAGCAAAGCGCCGGTGGGTACTACCAAGATCCGGTTTAACTCCCCGCTTAGCATCTTCTTAATAAAATGACCATAAACAACCGTAGCCGAACAACCGCAACCGCTGCCTCCCGCAAAGACCGGCTGCTCTTTCCGGTAAATTATAATTCCACAGTCGGTAAATATAGGCTCCGGGATCTTTATTCCGTGCTTCTCCAATAAATCCGCAGCTATCTGATGACCGACTCTGCCTAAATCTCCGGTAGCTATTAAATCATAATAATCAGGGCTCCGTTGCAAATCCCGGAAATGCGCTTCCAATGTATCCACTGCGGCCGGCGCCATCGCTCCGCCCATATCAAACGGGTCGGAAATTCCCATATCGACTACCCGCCCGATAGTGGCCGCCGCAACCCTGGGACCGGTTCCTTCTTTGGTTATCAATGCTGCTCCGGCGCCGGTTACCGTCCATTGAGCCGTTGGCGGTTTTTGGGTACCATATTCGGTGGGATACCGGTATTGTTTTTCGCTGGCAGCGTTATGACTGGAAGTTGCCGCTAAAACATTTTGAGCAAATCCGCCATCAACTAAAGCAGCCGCAAGCGCCAACCCTTCTCCTGAACTTGAACAGGCTCCATATAACCCTAAAAAAGGAGCTCCAATTGTCCGGGCGGTAAAACTACTGGATATTATCTGATTTAATAAATCACCGCCTAAAAAAAACTGGAGGTCGTTTTTTTTCAGTCCGGCTTTTTTGAGGACAAGCTCGCAAGCTTGTTCCAGCATTTTTCTTTCGGCTTTTTCGAAACTAGTCTCACCCAACCAAAGATCGTCGTGAAGAATATCAAAATCTCCGGCAATCGCTCCTTGGGCTTCCATAGGACCGCCTATAGTAGCAGTGGCTTTAATTACCGGTTTGGATGTAAAAACCCAACTTTGATGCCCCTGTTGCATTAGCCGCCACCCAAAGCTTTAATGGAAATTTTTATTATAGCTACTATAAATGCTGAAACCACTCCAAATGCTATCACCGAACCGGCTAACTTAAACATTTTAGCCCCAACCCCCAAGACAAACCCTTCGCTTCGGTGTTCCATCGCCGCCGAAGCTATAGAATTGGCGAAACCGGTTACCGGTACTGCCGTTCCCGCTCCGGCCCATTGAGCAATATAGTCATAGATACCAAATCCGGTAAGGATAACTGAGATTATTATCAAGGAAGCCACAGTAGGATTACCCGCTGTTAACTCGGTAAAATTAAAATATTTTATATACATTATCTGCAAAGCCTGGCCAATAACACAAATAAATCCGCCAACCAAAAATGCTCTGACGCAATTAATCAGAACCGGCCTTTGCGGATCCCGAGCTTTGGCAAATTTTTGATATTCCTGCTGGGTAGGGGTCAATTTTTTCTTCTTCTGATTGGACATCGCTCTCTCCTTCTTATGCTGTGAATTATCGTAATAAAGAATTCAGAATATAGAATCCAGAATTCAGAAGGTTTTAGTTCATGCTGTGAAGCCTCAAAAAAACAGCTTCGATTTTTTATTCTGGATTCCGGATTCTGACTTCCGTATTCTATAAACAGTAATAATATACTGTCTATTCTAGCGTAGCAAATATGGCCTTAATCTCTCCAGCAAATATGCTAACCTTTTCGCATTCCGGGTATACATCTCTTTTGCTTCCGAGTTTTGGGTCTCTAATAAAAAAGTTATTAAAGATGCTTGTGATTTTTCCAGATTAGCATAAAGGAGCTCTCTGACCTTAGGCTTGGGCAGGATTAGCGCATCATCAAATAAGTCGAGGTATAATTCGCCGTTGGAATCAACTTGGCCGATAAAAATATTGGTCAGCGATACTCCAGCGTTCTCCAACTGTAATTCGAGCCAACTCCTGTTTTGACCTATGCCGGCTAATGATTCATCTAAAATGTTGCCATCTAAAATTACGGTCTGGGGTTCGGCTTGAGGTGATACTTTCCATTCCAGGTCCCGGGGGGTTACCGGTTTTCTTTCCGGTTTCAATAATACATTAAGTTCACCGGTGGTTTCCATCACCGCAAATTCTACTTCATTCAAACTAAAGGCATTTTTAGCCCGGAGTTCCCTAAGTAGTTCCTCACCGGTAAGCCGGACCCGGAACAAATTTTCCTCCATAACCTTACCATGCTTTATCAAAACAGCTTCCTTACCGATTAGCAGATCGTGGATAACCTTGCTTTTTAACGATAAATAATCAAGGGCGATTGGGAACAGGACCCAAACCCCTAAAGCCAACAACCCAAACCAAAGGTTAGTAATGATATTCAAAGCGATCAAAGCGGTAATAATGGCGATAACGAGATAATTCACCAGATTAAAAGCGTTCATCCGGGCCGGTTGGCGTTTACCCATAAGCCTAATCGCTGCTAAAACCAAAAAAAACATCAGAAACGACCGGAATAAAACCAATAGCCAATTTTGCATTTATTCAAAATCCTTTATATTGTGGTTCTTGCAATTCAATTGCCTTTAATCGATCTTCAATCTCATCCGCGATTTCTCCGATCTCATGATAGGCATCTCTAAAAATCCTTACGGTTTCTTCCTCCCGGGCTTGAGCAGCATAAATTCGTAAAACCGCATCGGCATTTTTCAACCCCGCCAAAGTCTGTTTAACTTGAGAAGCAACCGTCATCTTGTCACATCTCCCTTTTCAATTTTCTCACGCCTGTCGCCTTTCGCCTAGATTACTACTGTACTTCCCACATTTATCTCCCCAAACCGCAATTATCTCCCCATTTTGCTCAACCCGGACAACTTCACAAAGATTACTACAACCGGCGCATTCAATAGCTGCCGGTTGAAAATCCACTTTTAATTTGTTAAACCCTCGAAAACGGGTAGGTTTTTGATTTTTTAACCATTGTTTTCTAACCAGCAATGCCGCTCCAATTGCCCCCATTATATGATAATATTCCGGTACAATAATCTCTGTTTTTAATTCCCGTTCAAAAGCTGCCCTGATCCCCCTATTAGCCGCTACGCCGCCTTGAAAAACAAAAGGCGGCTCCAACTCTTTTCCCTGACCTAAATTGTTTAGGTAATTTCGGACTAAAGCTTCACATAAACCATTAATTATTTCGGCTTTGGAAAATCCAAATTGTTGCTTGGCGATCATATCCGATTCGGCAAAGACGGTACACCGGCCGGCTATCCGGACTTTATTACGGGCGGTTAAGGCTAACCCTCCAAATGTTTCAATGGGAATTTTTAACCTTTCGGCTTGATGGTCCAGGAATGATCCGGTTCCCGCCGCACAAACTGTATTCATGGCAAAATCAGTAACTATTCCGTTTTTAATAATAATGATTTTCGAATCCTGACCGCCGATCTCTAAAATAGTTCTTACTTGGGGATGAAAATTAATCGTTGCTGCAGCATGAGCAGTTATTTCATTCTTGATTAAATCCGCCCCCAAAATCGCTCCGGCTAATAATCGGCCGCTTCCGGTACTCCCAATCCCATGGATTTCATCTTCTTTACCGATACTATGGAAGAGTTCGTTCATTCCTTTCCGTATAATTTGCAACGGTTCCCCTTCATTACGGTAGTAACGGACATAAATCACCTGTCCATAGTGATCTACACAGCAAATATTAGTACTAACCGACCCTACATCAATACCGACAAATAGCTTCCCCATTGACACACCCTTCTTTCGCCATTTCTCGCCGTGCCCATAACAGTTCAACAAAAGTCTCAATCCTGATAGTATTGTTAACCCATCCTGTTTGTTCATCCAGAGAAAGAGATAATATCGGCAAATCCAGTTCGGCTGATAATGGCGGGATAATGGTTTGTGTTACTAATTCAGGCATACAAGCAAACGGCATTAGATGAATAATCCCGTCAAAGCCCATTTTCTTGTATTTCAGAATATATCCGATATTTATCTTTTCATGGCCACCGACACAATATTTCAGATAGCGGTCAGCCTGGCGGGTTAAATGGTGTGATGAAAAAAGAGAATGGTTCAGCCAGTGGGAGATATATTGGTTCCGAACCACCTCCACTCCCAATCGGGCCAGTTTCTCTTCAATATCATTATTAGCATGACTTTCCATCACAAAACAAATTTCACCCACCAGACCGACTTTGAGAATAGCCCTTTCCTTCTCAATCGGGATTCCGGAAATTAGCTTGTCTGCTTCTCTTAAAACTGAAGGCATTTTTCTTAATTTATTACAGCTATCAAGTAAACCTTGTATCTCTAACCATATCCGGTTACATACCCCTGGATTTATTTCATAAGGCCGAAGATGATTAATTTTTTTTTGATAAAAATCAGTGGCATAAATGAGTCTTACTGCCAGACTGAGCGAACTAAGAGCTTCTAAAAAACTTTTTCCCTTTCCCAGCTCCCTACATTGCCGGATAAAACCCGTAAAATCTTCCGCAGGGGAATCAAAAACAAAAACCCTGATATTAAACCCTAGTTCCTGCAAAATCCGCTCACATAAATTCCCATAATAAACCGCCCGGCAGGCTCCGATAAAGCCGGTAGTAATAAAAGCCTCTGCCCCTAGCTCCAAAGCTTCCAGATAACTGCCTAATATTATTTTAAAAGGAAAACAGATAAACTCCGGGCTATATTTGGTGCCTAACTCAATGGTTTTTCGGGTGGGCCGGAGTGGTACAATTACTTCATGACCAAGCTTTTCAAAAAGCTTCTTATAGGCTAAGACCGGACCCATATAAGGAAAAGATATTTTCAAATTATTTGATAATCCTCCCTTTTTTCGGTGATCATCTCCGTAAATGCTTCCAACCTAGTCTGTAAATGTCCGTCTTCAGTATGCTCATCCAAACTAATTACTAATAAAGGTTTATTTTTTCGCTTAGCTTCCAAACTCAAAATCTTGGTGGCTACCGAATCGGGACCGCACCCAAAAGCGCTGACGTAAATAATTCCGTCAATCTCAGAACCATTTAAAAAATGCAAGCCGGCGCCGAGAATCATCCGGCCAAAATTCCAAAATAACGGTCTTTTCAACCCTGCTAACTGCTGTTCAATCAAGGCCGGTTCAATCATCTCCCAGGTGCTAATGGCGACTCCCAGGTCCGATAGTTTATTGATGATTTTTTTACTAATGATGGGATCATATAGGCAATAAGCATATCCTAACACTCCAATATTCAGAGAAATTACCGGTCTTGTTCTTTTGATTCCGGAAATCGCTTCCGGTAGGGTAATTCTTTCTCGTCTACATTGAATAAGAATTTTTTCCCAATCACAGTTAGCTATTTGTTCTGCGTTCTTCATCTTAGCTACTGAAAAGATTTCGTTCTTTGGAAACCTAGTAACTTTAAGTTGTAAACCGTTACAGATAATTTCGGGAGAAAACATACGCTCCGGAGACAAACCGGTTGTATATTGAACAATCTCCGGTAGGCCGATTAACTTGGGACAAAAATAATTATTTTTGCCCCGGTTGGTCATCCTAGGCAACAAAACCTGGTCGACTCCTTTTTCCAAGAGATTCAACACATGTCCCAAAAATACTTTGACGGGAATACAAAATTCATGAGGAAGTATTTTGCCGCCGCAATCGGCAGTTTTCTTGGCGCTCTCGTCTGAAATAATTACTTCCATTCCGGAGCAAGTTATAAATCGTTGCCAATAAGCACAATGATAACTTGAAAATAATGTGTTAGGGATTCCTATCCTGATTTTTCTAGTCTTATCCATCTCATTAGTGATTATTACCCGAGCACCCTTTGGATATACCGGGGATTTTTTTTTTAATTTTGAATATAAATTATATTGGCCAATAATACATACTGTAAGAAGTTTTGGAGTTTTTGTTTACTATACTTAATTTAGGAAACACTATAGCCTAAATAAGAGTAAAATCCGATTATTTTAAGGAGTGTGGGATAAAAGTGGCCGCACGTAACAATCACGAACTTTTATTTCGGACTAATTCCCGTTCCGGTCAGAGTCAAAATAATTTATATTTGACTCCGGTCGCCAATGAACGTCATGGGTTAAAATTAACCGGGGGTATCCCATTTTTATGGGATTACGACGGACAGAAAGTTGTAGGACCCGGATTATATGATGATGACCATTCTTATCAGGTGGTTGATGTAGATTACCGGCATAATTATATCTGGCTGGCAGAGGAGGAATAAAAAGACCCTTAGTCTATAAGAGCAAAGGGTCGAATGACTTTTTAATACTTATTCTTGATGTGCATACTTTTTGAGATAGGTTGCTTTTAATAGCTCAACCATGGGAATAGTCGCTGCAGATAATCCTAATATATATACCCAATGCCGGCCATCCAATACCGCTACCCTAAAAATAGGCCGGAAAAATGGGATAAGCATTACCATTAGCTGAATTAATCCGGATATAATTGAAGCCAAAATTAAAAAATAATTTATCTTTAAACCCTTACGAAAGATGGAGTTTTTTAGTGAATGGAAATTGAAAACGTGAAAAATCTGTGAAAAGCTCAAAGTAGCAAAAGCCATAGTCCGCGCCTGTTCAATATCACCCCGGAATTTCATCCCGATTGAAAAAGCCAGCAATGAAAAACAACCGATAATAAACCCTTCAATAAAGATGGTCCGTTTCATTCCGGCGGTAAAAATTCCTTGCTCTTTTTTACGGGGTTTCCAATTCATTACTCCAGGTTCGGCGGGGTCCATTCCCAAGGCCAAAGCCGGCAAACTATCGGTTACCAGATTAATCCATAGTATTTGAATAGCCAATAA
Organism: Bacillota bacterium; assembly: GCA_023435225.1. Lineage (GTDB taxonomy): Bacteria > Bacillota > UBA4882 > UBA8346 > UBA8346 > UBA8346. Next base: position 25,456 of record JAEYRX010000070.1, on the reverse strand, counting down.
AGGAACCGGATATTGTAAAATAATGGCCAGAAAAATAGTGAAAATTTCGCCAATATTACAAGAAAGCAGAAAACAGACCGCCTTCTTTATATTTTCGTAGATTATCCTTCCTTCCCGGACCGCCCCGACTATAGTAGCGAAATTATCATCAGCCAGTACCATTTCCGAAGCGTTTTTGGCGACATCAGTCCCGGTAATCCCCATTGCAGCTCCAATATCGGCTCTTTTTAAGGCAGGAGCGTCATTAATCCCATCTCCGGTCATTGCCACCACATATCCCTTATTCCGAAAGGCGTTTACAATCCGTACCTTATGCTCCGGGGCAACCCTGGCATAAACGGATATATGATCAACTCCGGCCTTTAACTCTTCATCGGAATAATGGTCCAGCTCCTCACCGCTAATTACAACTTCTCCCGCTCTAAGAAGTCCAAGGTCTTCCGCGATGGCTACTGCAGTATCGCGATGATCGCCGGTAATCATTACCGGTTTTATTCCAGCTTCACGGCATTCTAAAATAGCTTGTTTCGCTTCCGGTCGCGGCGGATCTATCATCCCCCAATAACCGACGAAAATCAAATCCGTTTCCACAGCTTCAGAATTTAACCGATTAATCCCGGGCAGACGCCGGACTGCTACTCCCAAAACCCGTAAAGCTTTTTTGGCCATTACAGTATTAGTTTGAAGGAGTTCCACTTTTAAAGCCGGAGTAATTTTTTGGATCCCGTTCGCTGTTATTATTGAGGAACATTTCTCCAGCAACATCCCGGGAGCACCCTTGGTTATTATCCATAAACCTTGAGGAATAATATCCTGAAGATTTTCCAGGTTAGGCTCGGGTAAATCTCCTTTATGGATAGTGGTCATCAATTTCCGATCGGAATCAAACGGAATCTCTAAAACCCTTTGATATTCATCATGTACTTCTTTATGATTAATTCCTGCTTTCGCACCCACAACTATTAAAGCACCCTCAGTTGGATCGCCAATAATTTTCCAACTGATTTGTTCATTAACTTTTTCTTTTTCCAAAACAGCGTCATTACAAAGAAAACCACAGAGCAATAATAATTTTAGAACTCCTTTTTCGGGAATTATCAAAGGTTTACCGGCGGATAAAAACTCCCCTTCCGGGTTATAACCTTCACCGGTAACTTCATAATATTGACCGGCGCAATATAATCGTTTTACAGTCATCTGATTTTGGGTTAGCGTTCCGGTTTTATCCGAGCATATTACTGAAGCGGCGCCCAATGTTTCAACCGCAGGTAGTTTCCGAATAATAGCCCGCTGTTTGGCCATTTTTTGAACCCCGATGGCCAGAACTATTGTCACAATTGCCGGTAAACCTTCAGGAATAGCTGCAACCGCAAGACTAACCGAGGTTAAAAACATGGTTACCGGGTCTTCTCCCCGCAACCAACCGATAATAAAAATTAAAGCACAAATAACCAAAGCCATACTGCCTAGGTATTTACCTAATTCAGCTAATTTTTTTTGCAGGGGGGTTGGCTCCGGGACCGCCATCTGTATTAATGAAGCGATCTGGCCGATCTCTGTTTCCATTCCGGTTTTTACAACAATTGCCTTAGCCCGGCCATAAGAAATTATTGTCCCCCTAAATACCATATTTTTTTGATCAGCTAAAGCTACTTCCTCATTAATAACTGTTGCCGTCTTCTCTACCGGGACGGATTCACCGGTTAAAGTCGATTCCATCACTCTTAAATTGGCTGCTTCAAATAAACGCCCATCAGCCGGTACGTAATCACCGGCTTCCAAGATAAAAACATCACCTGGAACCAGTTCGGAAGCAGGTATTTCCTGAAAGTGACCTTCTCGCAACACTTTGGCCATAGGCGCTGATAGTTTTTGTAGAGCAGCTAACGACTTCTCCGCCCGATATTCTTGAAATACCCCTAAAACAGCATTTAAGACTACAATAGTCATTATGACAACGGAATCAAGCCATTCACCCAATAGACCGGAGATAATTGCCGCACTAAATAATAAAATTATTAAAAAGCCTTTAAATTGCTCGATTAACATTATCCAAATTGATTTTACTTGTTCGGTTTCCAATTCGTTCCGGCCAAATTTGGTTTGTTTAGTTTGAACTTCCGGCATTGAAAGACCATGGTTCAGTTGAGTCCCAAGAACCCCAGCCGCTATATCCGCCTCAAGCTGATACCATCTTTGCTTATCCACGATGTCACTCCTTTGTACTTCATCCTACCTGTACGCCCACTTTCAATTTTCGATTTCTCGGTCCGTCAAACTCACAGAAATATATTCCTTGCCAAGTGCCCAAACTCAATTGGCTATTAATAATAGGAATTGAACAGGAGAAACCCACCATAGATGCTTTTAAATGGGCATCGGAATTTCCTTCGGAATGACGGTAATCCCCGGTTCTGGGCACTAAACGCTCCAACGTCTGAATCAGATCCCGGGTTACGTTGGGATCGGTATTCTCATTTATTGTTATTCCGGCAGTAGTGTGCGGCACAAATATATTACAAACTCCATTTTTTATTCCAGCCCGGGCAACTTCCGCCTTAATTTCTGCGGTAACATTAACAAACTCCGACCTTGAATTGGTTGTTAAACTGATTTCTTTCCACATAAGGATACCCCCGTAACATTAATTTATATTTATTTTTTCTTCCACACCCATCGATTATCATCGAAATAAGATATTATCTCTTCTTTTTGGGACAAATATTTTAAGATTGCCAAAATCAAGGTTCGATTCAGAACAAATTGGATAACTGTTACTATTGGAGTTTCTAAATAAATAGCTACTTGTCGTAACAATTCTTCATCAGTCAAAGGTCCTTCATTCAAAATCTTTTTAATAATATCAATAAACCGGTGAAGATAATTACGGTTAAAACACGTTTCATTTCGATATTCCCGGTTATTCATTATTTCTCCATGCCCGGGTACCAAAAGAGAATAATTTGTATTTTCCAACCAATCGAATGTATCAAAAGTCTTTTGAATATCGGAATAAAAAGGGAACTTATATTTCTCGATATACTTACTTAAAGTTAAAGAGTCACCGGCAAAAAGTATATTTTCGTATTCCAACCCGATTTGGCCGCTGGAGTGTCCGGCCAAACTGATAATATTTAATTTTACTCCCCGGTATTCCCATTCTCCTGCTTGTAATCGAGTCGAAATTTTCACCGGTTTGGCCAAAATGAACTTATAAGTTAGCTCCCGTATAGGTTCGGCCCCTCCAAATAAAAAAATCGGTTCCAATAATGGTTGTTCGATTAATGAACTTTCAAACTCGGAAGCAAAATAAGATATTGATATATTACTCTTTAGGAAATTGGTACCGCCATAATGATCAGCATGAGAATGAGTTATCAGTACTCCGGCTAATTCCAACTTTAATTCTTCCAGAGTTCGTGAAACAAGCTTAGCGCTTTCCCGGTCCTGACCGGGATCAATAACCAGACAAAAGCGGCCATCCAACTGAATGACACCGGTATTAGTTCGACCTTGAACCACCCATACTTTTTTAGAAATTTGTTTAACATGGTCATTCATAATTGCTGCCTTTCTATGATTCTTAAATGAGGATTTTAATAATTATAAAACTCCTTTAAATAAAAAACCTTCCGCAAGGAAGGCGTAATTTCATATTATTTTTTACTAGCTTCAAAACAATCACGGCAATAAACAGGTCGATCCTCCCGTGGTTTAAATGGTACTTGAGTTGTTACCCCGCAATTAGCACAGACAACTTCATGAAGCTCACGCGGACGGCCTGCATTATTCTGTTGTTTACGAGAATCTCTACAGTTTTTACAACGACGCGGTTCATTTGTAAATCCTCTACTAGCATAAAACTCTTGTTCACCTGCGGTAAAAATGAACTCTGCACCACATTCACTACAATTCAACGTTTTGTCTTGATATTCCACTCAGTATCCCCTCACTTAAAGCTTGGTTTAAATATATCCAAACGAAAATTTCTAATCGTTGGTATATAACTAATAAAACTACATTTTCCTAAGTACGCCCTCATTATATCATCAGCTTATGGAAATGACAAGCTTTTTTAGATAAATACGCCAATCGAAAAGTGGAATCTCATCATTAATCTATTCCAGAACCTGCCCTTCTAATTTCACCAATTCTCTAATCTGACTCATTAGGCTTTCAAAATCCGGTAAATCTAGTGATTGTTCACCATCGCTCCAAGCATTGGCCGGATCCGGATGTACTTCAATCAGTAATCCATCGGCGCCCGCCACTACGGCTGCTTTGGCCATCGGAATCACTAATTTCCGTTTCCCGGTTCCATGACTGGGGTCTACTATTACCGGCAAATGGGACATACTCTTAATCAAAGGAATAGCGCTTAAATCAAGCGTATTCCTGGTTGCTGTCTCAAAAGTCCGGATCCCCCGTTCACAGAGAATTACATTACTATTACCTTCGGCGATAATATATTCCGCCGCCATCAACCATTCCTCAATCGTTGCAGCCAATCCTCTTTTTAATAATACCGGTTTCGGCTGCCGTCCGACCGCTCGCAATAACCCGAAGTTTTGCATATTGCGAGTCCCAATCTGAATAATATCGGCATATTCAGCTACCAATTCCAGTTCCGTCAGGTTCATCAACTCAGTAATTATTGGTAATCCGGTTTTTTCTCTGGCTTGAGCCAGTAAACGAAGTCCTTTTTCTTCTAACCCTTGAAAGCTGTAAGGAGAAGTACGCGGTTTAAAAGCTCCTCCACGCAATCCTTTAGCGCCGGCATTTTTAAGCCCATCAGCAACTTCCAACAACTGATTTTCACTTTCAACCGCACAAGGACCGGCAATTACCCCAAAATATCCACCGCCGATTTTTAAGTCGCCGGCTTTAACTGTAGTACCTTCAGGTTTAATATCCTTTGACGCCAGTTTATAAGGGCTCAATATAGGGATTACTTTTTCAACTCCCGGTATATTTTCTAAAAAATGGAAGTCAACTCGACGTTTATCCCCTACCGCTCCGATTACCTTCTTTTCAACACCCTGAATTACATGAATCTGAAAACCCCAATCGCTTAACTTGGCGCATAAATTGCCCCATTGTTCTTCGGTAATATCTTGGTTCGTGACGATAATCATTTTTAACACACTCCTTAAACTTAATATTTGGCCTCAGTGTACAGTTTATAGGTTGATAATTGACAGTTAATTTCTTAATAACTGGTTCAACTATAAACTATCAACTTTTAACTATACTTCTGCCTCATGCCTAATTAAAAACAAAAAGCCCACGGTTCATCCAACTATTGGGACGAAACGTGGGCCTATTCCGCGGTACCACCCGATTTAGCCTTATTAAAAGACTCTCTTTTCAGGTACGGAGTAAATATACAAATTGCGTTCTTATAATAATACTATTACCTCTTATACCATATCCCCAATAACGGTGGGCCTCCGGGCTAACCTATGCGGATGTCTATTGATATACCGCCTTCAGCAGCCGACTCATAAGGGAACTTCCCAAGATTTATTCCTAAAGGACTTCCAGCCAAAGGTCCTTATTCTCTTAAAAGAATTTGAATCCCGGTACTTTCCTTAATCATTGCCGTTTAAGATAATTAAATTAGCTATATTTTAACATTTGGGAAAATTGTCTGTCAATATGTTAAAAGCATATAGTCACCTTAAATAATCAAAATCAAAAATATTAAAACCATTTTCAACATTGTGACACAGAGTATTTTTGATTATTATCTCCATGTTTTCCTCCGTGTCTCCGCGCCTCAGTGTTTATTATTATCTTTTACTTTTATAGTTTTTCTCTTTGAATTTGTTATTTTTGTCTTCTTGAATTAGTTTTATTTAATAACACCAAAGGGTTATGATGTAAAGTCTTCTCCACTTCCGCTTCATCCAACCCGGCTCCGGTAGCGACTATTCTGGCCCAATCAGCGGTTAAAAGGTTACCGGGTTGATGAGTATCGGAGTTGACCAGGAAATTTACTCCGGCAGCCCGACCCGTTTTAACTACATGGCCATTACCGACATTGTGCCCACCTCTGGCGGTAATTTCGATAAATACTCCGTTTTCGGCCGCAATATGGGCTTCTTTTGCACTTAATAATCCGGGATGAGCCAAAATATCAACCCATTTACTGGAAACAGCCGCTATGTTGGTCCCGGTTTCTACCGGTTCCACCAAAGTCTCACCATGAACAACTACTAATTCCGCTCCCATTTTTCGTGCTTCTTTGGCCAAAACATCAATACTACCGGCCGGTGTATGAGTGAGCTCAACTCCGGGAATTGCTTTAATTGACCAATATTTTTCAACTAATCTACATTCTTTGATTAATTCTTCAATTACCCGCTGAAGATTACCAGACCCAACATGATCAGTAACTCCAATAGCTTGATAGCCATTAACCATGGCCCGGCGGATTAATTCTACCGGTGATAATTCCCCGTCACTTAAAAAAGTATGAGTATGAAAATCGTAAACCATCCGTGCACCACCTCATATTAAGTAATCAGGAGACAGAAGTCGGAATATTTCCGCTTATGCTGCAAACCCCAAAAACTATGTCGGGCTCCAAAACTTTGCTTTTACTACTGGCGACTATCTAGAAAAAGCTATCGAGGCTTGTCAGATAGGATGAAGTAAATTCTTATCCCCAGTATTTGCATTTCTAGCCAAATGCAAATGTATTGAAAAAGTATTTACTTCATCCTATTACAGCTGAAATAAGTTAATTTAAATTCATTAATTTGACAATACATTCGGCTTTAGGAATGTTTTGATATGATAGATATTTAAATTAACTTATATACCCAGTCTTATTTTCATTCTTTCAGGCGCGCAGCGGAAGCTGGCGTGGACGACTACTTACAAAACTTACTCCTGCTTTTAGTGAGTTCCCCCCGTAAAAACTTAGCTAAACCATCAAACTCAGGACCTGGTATAATCATTTTAGCTTTAGCTGAAACATTGGCAGGGGCTTCTTCCATTGCTACTCCCAAACCCGCCCAAGATAACAAGTCCAGATCATTATGTCCATCACCAAAAGCCATGACCTGATTAGGACGGATATTAAGGTATTCAGACAACCACTGGAGAGCCTGACCTTTAGAAGCATTGGGATCAAAGATCTCCAAAAAGAAATCATCCAACCCCGGTTCAGGCGGCCAAAGTACCCAGTTTGGTTCCGGATTAAACTCACTAACAATCTTTTCCGCTATTTGATACAGAATTTTCTCAGGCCCGACATATAAATGTTTAATTATTATATCTCCGGTCTCAATAGGATCTTTAACAATACAAGATTCTCCAAATTTATTGAAGAAGATCTTACCTCCAACGGTATTTATCCGGATAGTATGATAATTTCCGTATTCATCTAAAACAAATTGGTCTACCGGCGAAGAACCATGAATATTACGTAATCTCTCTTCAAACTCCCTTCGCAGTGGTTGCCAGTGTAATATTTTTTTTGAAATCGGTTCCATAATAATCGCTCCCGATTGCAAAACAACCGGTAGTTTTACTGCTAATTCCCGTATTATTTTTTTTGATTGATTCCAACTTCTTCCAGTGGCAATTGTAAATAATATTCCCTTTGTAACCAAGGAATTTATAGCTTCTTTAACTGTTTCCGAAATTTCATCAGTACCGTATTTGATTAAGGTGCCATCTAAATCTGAGACAATTAACTTGTAATCTTTCAGGTTAATCATGTTGCTCCTCATACTTTAAATAATGAATAATTTATATTATAACATTACAACTCAAAAAAAAGAAATATATAACTCAATCCGATAAGTCTATTTTCAATAAGGTTACTTGCCGGGTGCCGTATATAATAATCCGGGCCAACCTTCCGGTTGGCCCTTAATCTCATTGTTGGTTTGGGTTTATTACTGCCGCATTTTCGGTAACGTAGTTGGGAGTCTCGACTAAGATAACATCAACTCCGATTTTAATAATTCGATCCCAAGGAATTACAAATTCTTCATTTCTTCCAAAAAGCCAAAAAAATTTTCCAGGTCCCGGAACTACAATTGCTTTTATCCTTCCGGTCTCTGCTTCTATTTCCAGATCAGATGCCAAGCCTAACCTCCGGCCGTCAAGAACGTTGACGACTTCCCGCTCCCTCAATTCCGAGGTTTTAGTTAACACCCCAAAACACTCCCTTCCATAATGATCATATGCAAAAAGCAAATGTTTTGGAACAGTTCCCTACATTAGTATTTGTTCATTAGTGATTAGTTATTGGTTATTGGTTGCTGGTTATTAGTTCATTCGTTATTGGTTTAATACGGCAATGGTATGGCAGTTACCTGGTAAATGGTTATATTCCCATTCAAAAAAATTGCCAATTTTCATTGGCAATTTTTTTATCGTTTCTTAACATTGGACTTAAATTGGTTCCAGAACCCTTTTCCATTATTATTCTTTTCATCATCAGAAGCTGTCTTGGCTTTCTCCATTAAGTCGGAGATTTGGCCAACAGTTAATACCTTATATGTCTCTTCTTTTTCTTTTTCTGTTTCTACCGTCTTCTTTTGGTCGACGGCTGATTTTACATCCGGTGCGCCAACCGGTTCCAATCGTCTTGGAGTACTAAAAGGTGTTGTTGGATTTTGAACCGGAGTTTTATTGGAACGCGGTTCACCGAAACTGCGACGTGCTGCCGGGAGAGGATTGGAATTATCCCATTCAACCAAGTCATCACCTAGATTAGTAGAAACACGGCGGTTAACCCGGTTTACAATTTCCGGACTAAGATCCTGAATCCGGTTTCGCATCTCTTCCAAGCGACCCAATGGAACATCCAATCCGGCCAGGAGTAAATGTAAAATCATTTTTCGCTGCAATGATTTATCAACATATAATCCTCTAAACAAGGTTGGTGTGTTGGTTAATGTTTGACATTCCTGATAAAGTAACTCCACTGATTCGGCGTTTACCCGGTAGCTTTCCGGACAAACCAATAAAGCCGCTACCCTGATACTTTCACCCTGGAAGTTATTTTCTTTTAAAATACGAACGATTTCTTGCCGGCAAGCGGTTGCCAGCTTAGTCGGGTCATTACTTTCGGTTAATTCCAATTCAATTCGCAAGGGAGTAAAACAGCCGGGCGTATTTAATAATCTGAAGAAATCTTCCCGGTCGAAAACAAACATGTTTGAAGGCCGATTGGGAATCTGATTTACTTCATCCAAAGTGTTGACGATTGTCTCATTGGCCATCGGCCAAAATCCCATTACCGGACGGTTGCCAAATTTTACTCTTAACAGTTCATTGTCAACCAAATATAACGGTGTAGGACTAACATCACTTAAAATATCCAGACCTTTTAGCGCATTTTTATGTTCTTCCAAAGATTCACTGGATAGTGGAATAGTTGTGATACAACCGGTAGTCATCCCTACCTCACGGGATAGTTCAACGATATCGGAAACTACACCGGTCCCGGTTCCACCACCAAGACACGCGACTACAAAAACAAAATCCACATCATGATAAAAATAATCATGAATAGCTTTTTTAACTTTTTCAGCATCACTACGGATCGCTTCCTGGCCCACTCTGGGATCTTTACCGGCTCCTAAACGGGAACCGATACACAAACGATACTCGTTGGGAATCATGGTCAAGGCGGCAAGATCCACCGGAGATGTATTTACAGCTAAGACTTTGTAACCTTTTTGAGCAAACAAGTCGGCAATCTTTCCGCCTCCTTGCCCACAGCCGATAAATCCAAACTTAATCCCCTTATCCTTCATGATTCAGGTTACCTCCATTATCTCTTTTTACCCGATTCATTCAAATATGTAGTGGTAAAGCGTATTAATGAAATCCACTAAGTATTTGAATGGAACAGATATGAGAGTAATATAATATTATCACAAGTAGAATTTGACTAAATTCGGCAAAATCCTCTTTTTAAAGAATTTCCATTAATTATTTTTACAGCAGCTGAGTTGATTATCAATTGTTTCCAAAAAATTATTAATATCATTTTACAAAATTATATCATAAAAATTAGTACTTAGATACCATATATTGATAAATTTATTTATTAAATTAGCTACATATTGTATTCAGAGTAACAAACTCTCATAGAACTTAGTCTGTAATTTGTCGATTATTGTTTTAATTAAACAGTTTTTCCCGAAATCAATTATATGTATAAGACCCAAGATGGATTTTCTTGGGTCTTATATTAACTTCTATTTAATAGAAATATTTAACTTAATTAGCCTTTCAAGCGTTTTTCCAACGCATCTAATTGATTGCTAAGCTCTTTCGGCAGATGATCACCGAATTTGGTGTAATGTTCCCGGATGGAAACTACTTCCTTCAACCATTCATCCTTATTAACTTTTAGCAATTCAGCCATATCGGCTTCACTGACATCCAGTCCGGTTCGATCAATAGCGTCAATAGAAGGCATATAACCGATGGGGGTTTCAACCGCTTTCCCTTCACCCGTTACGCGTTCGAAGACCCATTTGAGTACCCGGCTGTTTTCGCCATAACCCGGCCATAGCCATTTCCCGTCGGCTGTCTTCCGGAACCAGTTAACATAGAAAATCTTCGGAAGTTTATCAGCGCTGGATTTAGCCCCTACCTTCAACCAATGTTGGAAGTAATCACCCATATTATATCCACAGAATGGAAGCATGGCAAATGGATCGCGCCTTACTTGACCAATATTAGCCGAGATTGCAGCTGCGGTTATTTCGGACCCAACGATTGAGCCTAAAAAGACACCATGAGCCCAGTCAAAACTTTGATGAATCAAAGGAATAGTGCTGGGGCGGCGTCCGCCAAATAAAATAGCTGAAATAGGCACTCCTTTAGGATCTTCCCACTCCGGAGCAATAGCCGGACATTGGCTGGCCGGAGCGGTAAACCGGGCATTGGGATGAGCTGCCGGAGTTTCAGCTCCAGGAGCCCAATCTTTACCTTTCCAGTCAATTACGTGGCTGGGGGTATTATATCCGATTCCTTCCCACCAAACATCACCATCATCGGCAAGGGCGACATTGGTAAATATAGTATTTTTTTCAATAGATTTCATCGCGTTAGGATTGGAGTCCATCGAGGTACCCGGCGCTACGCCAAAGAAACCCGCCTCCGGATTAATAGCGTATAAACGACCATCCGAACCATATTTCATCCAGGCAATATCATCACCGATAGTCTCAACTTTCCAGCCGGGAATTGTCGGTATTAACATTGCTAAATTAGTCTTACCACAAGCGCTGGGGAAAGCAGCCGCCACATATTTCTTTTCACCTTTAGGATTAGTAATTCCAAGGATTAACATATGCTCAGCCAGCCAACCTTCATCGCGAGCCTGTACCGAAGCGATTCTCAAGGCAAAACATTTCTTACCTAAAAGCGCATTCCCGCCGTAACCGGAACCAAATGACCAAATAGTCCTCTCCTCAGGGAAGTGACTGATATATTTCTTTTCTATTGGTGCGCACGGCCAGGGAACATCTTTTTGGCCTTCTTGTAAGGGAGCTCCTACCGAATGGAGACAAGGAACGAATTCACCATTATCACCTAATTGATCAAGAACTTTTTGACCCATTCTGGTCATGATGCGCATATTATTGACAACATACAGGCTATCAGTCAATTCAATACCAATTTTGGAAATCGGGGAACCGAGTGGACCCATGCAGAAAGGAATTACATACATTGTACGCCCCTTCATACAACCCCGGTATAACTCAGTCATGGTTTTTTTGAGTTCTACCGGGTCAATCCAGTTGTTAGTAGGACCGGCATCTTCCTTTTTTTTGGAAGCAATGTAAGTCCGATCTTCAACCCTGGCTACATCTGAAGGATCACTACGGAAAAGGTAACAACCGGGACGTTTTTTAGGATCCAAAGGTGTAGTCATACCCGAGTCGACCATCTCTTTAAACAACCGGTCATATTCTTCCTGCGAACCATCACACCAGTATATTTTGTCTGGTTGGCAAAGGTCGGCCATTTCTTGAACCCAACTTTGTAAAGCTTTGTTCATTTAAATCCTCCTCATTAGTTGTTTATTTTATTTCTATATAAGATGAGCTAATTATGGAAAAATGCTCTTTATCTAAGAAAGCGCTGATTAATTGAATAAGTGACGATTTTATGCTTCGCAAAATGCCTAATACCACATATTTGCTCGCACAAAATCGGATTAATCAGCGCTTCCCTAAAAGACAGTTACGGAGAGCGGAAACAAAACTTAGTTCATCTTATTATTCGCGAAAATATGTTAAATGATAATAGTGGAATTCTATGGATTAGTCATTAAAAACTTATTAAACATTTTATTACTCGTAATAAGGGTTGTCAACTGATTCAACCCTTGTATACAGTACTCTTAAATTTTGGCAACCAATTTCAAAGTTGGTTTATTTAAAATAAAACCTTGAAAACCAGTATTTTCTTATGTAAAATAAATATCGATTAAAATAATTGAAACTAATAAATACAAAGTTAAAGTTTTGTAACAAAAAGTTTTCGTTATATTCCTAATTTATATGAGTAATACTAAGGAAGCGCTGATTAATTGAATAAGTGACGATTTTGTGCGAGCAAAATGCCTAATGCCGCATATTTGCTCGCACAAAATCGGATTAATCAGCGCTTCCCTAAATAAACAATTAGTCACTCTTAAAACAATCCGATAATCCTCAAAAATCGAGAGGAGTTTAAAATTATGCCGTTCTTCTTTCAAAAATATTCAAAATATCTTATCTTACTATTGGTTGCTTTAGTAGCCGTTTCTAACTTGATTTTTTCCATCACTTACAATCTACATCCCGACGAGGCTTACTATTGGGCTTGGTCGCGTCAGTTGGATATAGGTTACTTTGATAACTCCCCTTTTGTCGCCTATGTAATTCGCTTCTTTACCATGATCGGAGGTCAAAACGAATTATGGGTCAGAATGCCGGCCTTCCTTGGCTGGCTAGCCTTTCTATTTTTTGTTTTCCAAATGGCCAAAAAAATCTACAATAAAAACGCTGCTTGGCTGGGAGTACTCATCGCATTATTTGTGCCACTGGTAACTTCGGGAAGTCATATTATGACTCATGATATTCCGATGATATTCTTTGCTTCTCTAACCTGGTATTTTTTGTATTACGCTATCGAAAAAGGAAAAAAAGAAGCCTGGTATTGGGTTGGCCTTTTCTTTGGATTAGCGTTATTTTCTAAATTCCAAGCTATCTTAATTGGTTTGGCAGTATTTTTAATGTTATTGGTTCGACCGAGTAAAAGAAACATTCTTTTAACCAAAGAACCATATATAGCTGCTGTAATAGGGTTTATTATGTTTCTCCCGGTTTTATATTGGAATTGGCAACATCATTGGGCTGCATTTCTCTGGCAATCACAGCATGGAATCCATCAGCAGATTAGTTTGAATAAAGAATTAGAATTTTTCGCCGGTCAATTAGGTGTTTTTTCACCTTTGCTTTTTTTATCCTTCATATATTATACAGTCAAAAAATTAATAAAACGGGATACACCCGCTGAAGTATCTTTTCTAATTGGCTGCTTTTTACCGGTATTTCTCTTCTTCTGTTTTACTAGTCTTACTTTTCCGGCTTCCCCAAATTGGCCTGCAGTTGGATACTTACCGGCTATTATTTTTCTAGCCGGCGAGTTAGGCAATTCATTTCATAATCTAGTTGCTATAAAAAGACGTTTATTAATTGTTTATATAGGATTAGCTTTTGGGATTAGTATTCTCTTGCTATCATTAATAAGATATCCTGAATTTTTCGTTAATAAATTAAACTGGCAAATGAGTCCGGATCTGATTTTAACCAATGGAACCTATGGCTGGGCTCAATTAGGGCGAAAAATTGATGGGATTATTGAAGAAGATTTCCCCAATGGTAAAAGACCGGTTCCTGTTTTTGGAGATTCTTATCAAGTAGCGGCCGAACTTCAATTTTATATTTCAAAACCGGCAATTGTATTTACATCGAGAGAAGCCCATCGAAACCATTTTGACTATATTACTATTAAAAAAATCCGCGATTTTAATAATCGACCGGGCCTTTTAGTATTGGAAAAGAAGCTTCCCGCTGGTTCAGCTAATTATTTTAGCGATATCACTCCGGTTGAGACAATGATAATTGAAAGATTCAACCATCAAATAAGGAAATTTAATATATATCGTTTCAAGGCGCTTAATGCTGAAAAACTTTACGATATGGCAGTCAATAAACCTTTGGGCTATCCGGGAACTTATCAAGATTAATTTAGTGAGTAACTCAACTTTCGCACTTCAAAAATAAATCGCGGTAATATCATATCAATTAAAATTAACTTTTGAAAACATTGAAAGCTTTATGATTTTTTCAAAAGTTGAAACTGCATTAAAAATAAATACGAAAGTTGAATGAGTACTTAATAAGATGAATAAAAGAATGTAATTTAACAATTGGTATTACTTAAAAAAACTTTATGGAAAATAATGTAGTGGATTTTTTTAACCACAAAATAATACTATTAAATTAAATTTACAGCGATGTAAATTTTTTTTTACAACTTTCTTTCCATCATTTGCAACTTATTCTAGATACGATACATGCCGAAAATGGTATTATCAAGATCGTAATCAGAGCTGAAACAGCCCGGTTACAACAAAATTTAAAGGAGGAATTTAGTTGAAAAGATTTGCAGTTATTAGTTTGTTGGTAGTATTTGCTTTCTCTTGTTTGGTATCTGCTGCTCCAAAACTTAAAATCGGATTATCAATGGATACCTTAAAAGAAGAACGTTGGCAGAAAGACCGTGATATTTTTATTGCCGAATGTAAAAAAGCGGGAGCTGAAGTTTTAGTACAAGCCGCTAACAGTGACGACGCTCTTCAAGTATCGCAATCCGAAAACTTGCTTTCTCAAGGCGTTAAAGTTTTAGTTATCATCCCGCACAACGCCGAAGCAATGGCTCCAATCATAGATTCTGCTAAAAAATCCAAAGTTAAAACCATCGCTTACGACCGTTTGATTAAGAACTGTGACTTAGACCTTTACATTTCTTTCGATAATGAAAAAGTTGGATATTTTCAAGCCGCATACATCACCAAGCTGGTTCCGAAAGGAGTCTATGCTTACATTGGTGGTTCGCCGACCGACAACAACGCTTTCATGTTCAAAGCCGGCGCTATGAAAGTCCTTGATCCGCTAATTAAGAAAGGTGATATTACCTTAGCTTATGACCAGTTCTCCAATGACTGGAAACCGGAAGTTGCTCAATCCAACATGGAAAACTGCTTAACCAAATTAAACAACAAGATCGACGCCGTTGTAGCCGCTAATGACGGTACTGCCGGTGGGGTTATCCAAGCTTTAATGGATCAAAAATTAGCCGGAAAAGTTCCGGTATCCGGACAAGACGCCGACTTGGCCGCTTGCCAACGGATTGTTGAAGGAACCCAATCAATGACCGTTTATAAACCTATCAAGGTTATTGCCGCAAATGCTGCTAAAGCCGCTATTGCAATGGCTAAAGGACAAAAAGTTAAAGCCAACAACAAGATCGATAACGGCAAAAAAATCGTTCCGTTCTTAGCATTGGAACCTATTTCAGTTGATAAAAACAATATGTATGATGAAGTAATTAAAGACGGTTTCCATAAAATCGAAGATGTTTACCGTAACGTTCCTAAAAATCAATGGCCTAAATAAGGTTAAACTGAATTAACGGAAGAGAGAGGCCGAAACGACCTCTCTCTTCCTAATGTCCCGATAAATAAATTTATAATTATTAATGAATTTAAAAGAAACGACTAAAAAATCCAAATGAGAGGGGGAGCCCCCGTGGAGAATTATATCCTGGAAATGTGTAATATCAATAAGGAATTTCCGGGAGTAAAAGCCCTTAAAAACGTCAATTTCCAGGTGCGCCAGGGAGAAATACACGCCCTCTGTGGTGAAAACGGCGCCGGAAAATCAACTTTGATGAAAATTTTAAGCGGCGTTTATCCTTATGGAACTTATAGCGGTGAAATCTTTATCAACGGTAAACTTCAAAAATATCACAGCATTAGAGAATCCGAAGATGCCGGTATCGCTATCATTAACCAAGAACTATCCGTAATCAAACAGCTTACTATCGGTGAAAATATTTTTCTCGGTAATGAACCGAACCGTTTTGGAATAATTGATTGGCCTAAACTTTATTATGAAACCTCAAAATGGCTGGAAGAGGTTGAACTAAAGATTCGTCCGGAAACAACAGTAATGAATCTAGGTGTAGGTCACCAGCAAATGGTGGAGATCGCCAAAGCAATTTCCAAACAAGCTAAAATATTACTGTTGGATGAACCTTCAGCTGCTTTGACTGAAAGTGAAGTAGCTACTTTAATGAGAATACTCAGGCGGCTCAAATCCAACGGAGTAACCTGTATTTATATATCTCATAAAATCAATGAAATTTTTGAAATTGCCGACTCCGTTACCATTCTTAGAGATGGCGAAACTATCTCAACCAAACCTATATCGGAAACTAATGAAAATGAGGTCATCTCAATGATGGTCGGACGCCAATTATCGGAGCGTTTTCCCCGGATCGAACACCAAACCGGTGAAATTGTTTTGGAGGTAAAGAATTTTAATGTTTATGATCCCGATAATCCGCAGCGTAAAATAGTCGAAAGTGTTAATTTCTCGGTAAAACGTGGTGAAATCTTAGGAATAGCCGGTTTAATGGGCGCCGGACGCACTGAACTCGTTAACAGTATCTTCGGTGGTTTTATCGGGAGAAATGAAGGAGAAATATATATCGATGGGCAGCTTGTTACAATAAACTCTCCGGTTGATGCAATTAGAAATGGTATTGCATTGGTTACCGAAGATCGCAAACGCTATGGTTTGGTTTTGGAACAAGCTGTACAAACCAATTTAACCTTGGCCAATTTACCAAATTTCTGTCAAAATGGAATAATCAATTATAATGAAGAGATCCTGGCCAGTGAAAATTCGGTTAAGTTATTAAAGATTAAAACTCCTTCTTTGGAGTCTAAAGTTAATAACTTAAGTGGTGGTAACCAGCAAAAAGTTGTCGTCGGAAAATGGCTAATGACGAACCCCAAGGTTTTAATTATGGATGAACCGACCAGAGGAATCGATGTCGGCGCTAAATATGAGATTTACAATATCATGAATCAGTTGAAACAACAGGGTGTGGCGATAATTATGGTATCATCGGAATTACCGGAAGTTTTGGGTATGAGCGACCGTATCCTGGTTATCCATGAAGGAACTCTCAATGGTGAGTTTAACTATGATGAAGCGGATCAAGAAAAATTAATGTATGCTGCGACAGGAGGGAATTAATATGACTGCTGAAACTCAAGTCCAGGAAAAAAGTTTCTGGCAACGCTTAAATTTTAAATTCGATATTCGCGCTTACACCATGATTATCGCTTTAGTAGCAATCTGGATTTTATTTACTGTTTTAACCGAAGGAACATTCTTGATTCCCCGGAATATCTCCAATCTTTCCAGGCAAATGTCAATCACTGCCGTCCTGGCAATTGGAATGGTAATGGTCATTGTTGCCACTCATATCGACCTATCCGTTGGTTCGGTTTTAGGCTTAACCGGCGGTTTTGCCGCCGTTTTACAAGTATGGTATCACGTACCTACCGTCTGGGTGATTTTAGCCACTTTAGCTCTGGGAGTAGTTATCGGGGCCTTTAATGGTTTCTGGGTAGCTTATCAAAAAGTTCCGGCATTTATTGTTACTCTTGCAGGTATGTTAAGTTTCCCCGGCATACTATTGGGTATGTTGGGAGGGTTGACCGTCGCTCCAATGTGGCCGGATTTTAAAATTATCAGCAGCGGATATTTAGACTTAATCCCAGGGATAATCTTAACATCAATAGCAATTTTAGCTTTAATTATCGGGAGAATAAGAGCCAGAAATTCAAAGATAAAATATGGTTTTGAAGTACGCCCGTTATTTTTGGAACTACTGACTATTTTATTTTACTGTGGCTTAATAGTTCTAGCTACTTATGTTTTTTATCAATACGAAGGTATTCCCTATCCGATTATAATCGTTTTGGTATTGACTATTATTTTTACATTTATTACTAAAAACACTCAATTCGGGCGTCAGGTATATGCCATGGGCGGCAATGTGGAAGCGGCCCGCTTATCTGGTATTAATGTCAAAAGAAGAACTATGGTGGTATTTATATTAGCCAGTTTACTGGCATCCATCGCCGGACTTTTAACAACCGCCCGCTTAAACGCCGCCACAACCACCGCCGGTAAAAATATGGAACTGGATGCGATTGCCTCCTGTGTTATCGGTGGCACTAGCCTTTTAGGCGGCACCGGGTCTATCTCCGGCGCGATTATCGGAGCAATGGTAATGGCCAGTATCGACAATGGTTTAAGTATGATGAACGTCCAAGCATTCTGGCAAATGATTGTTAAAGGGGTTGTTCTATTATTAGCCGTTTGGGTGGATATTAGAACCAAATCTAAAAAATAATGATTTAGCTGGGATTATTAATTGCCGATATATAAAGGGAAGGACAACTTTAGGATTGTACTTCCCTTTATTACTTCCATAAACGTTTTTTAGGAGAATAGTAATGAAAAATCTTTTTATCACAATTAAAAACTTTTTCTCGGTTTTTACTATTAAAAGTGTAATTTTTAAAATTATTGTTATTCTATTATTTATGAGTTTAACAACTGTAATCGTTAGTATGGTTGGGATATCAAAGATTCGTGATATGAACCAAGTTGCTAATGATATCTTTTATAGCAATTCATCAGTACTTTTTCCTCTATCCGATACGCTCCAATTAGTTTATAACATTGAACATATTGCCTCCCGGGCCATAAACGGTGAAAGCGCCGCAGTTTCAGAATTATCATCCCAGACAAGTAACGTAACCGGACAATTAGGAAATTTTGATTATATTTTAACTGAAGAGGATTTATCACTAATTACTGATTTATCAAAAAAATATCAAGAATCATTGCGCAATCTTTATAATGAACTTCGTAATGAAGGGTCAAATGTTATACCAATTTATCATGTATTTCAAAAAAACTCCTCCAATCTTTATAAAAGCTTGTTTGATTTGGGTAAAATATACCGGATTAAAGGATTGGAGACTTATAACCGGGGAAAAAGGATTTATAGCTCAGTAATATTGCTCCAAAACTGGATTACCGTTATTGGAGTATTGGTAGCAATAATTATAGGAGTTTTAGTGGCTCTATCCATTATTAGGCCTTTAGCTGAACTTCGTAAATCTTCAGATTTTTTAGCTCAAGGAGATTTGCGAGTTAGAGTTGATATAAAATCACATGATGAGGTCGGCGCCGTGGCTGGAGCATTTAACCGGGCGGTTGAAAAGTTACGCTTAATGGTAGTTGAAGCCGCTAATGATGCTAAAAATATTACCGTTTCCAGTAATGAATTGTCTAAAGCAGCCAACGAAACCGGCCGTTCTTTGGGTGAGTTAAATCAATTAGTGGAAGAATTGGCGGTTAGCGCCAACACTCAATCCAGTGCAGTTGATTCAGCGATAAAATTGGTCCAAAAAGCAAGTGAAGGCGCCAAATCTGTTACTCAGGCCACAATTGAAATTAATAATACTTGTAGCGAAGCATCAGTTGCAGCCGAACGCGGCGGTGAAGCCGCCGGAGAAATGACTCAAGCCATCAACACTCTGGTTGATACTGTTTCCGATATTAGTAGAATGGTTGAAGATTTAGCCAATGACTCAAAGGAAATCCAAGATTTAGTCGATGTTATCCGTGACATTTCGGAAAAAACCAATTTGTTATCGTTAAATGCTTCAATTGAAGCCGCTAGAGCCGGCGAACAAGGGCGAGGTTTTGCAGTAGTTGCCACCAGCATCCGGCAATTAGCCTCTCAATCTCGTGAATCAGTTGAACATATCGATGAAGTTATCAATAAAATATTTGAAAAAACCAACCGCGCTGTTATTACCATGGAAGAAGGAAATATTGAAGTTGGTAAAGGACGCCAAACAATTGTTGAAACAGCTAATCTCTTCAAAGAACTGGTACGCCAGGTCGATGAAATTGTAACCAGTATTACCCATATTACTAAAACGACCAATCAATTAGGTGAAAGTAATGAAGCGGTTATCAATGAAATGTCAAAAGTCTCCCAAATCAGCGAGGATAATCTGGCAGCGGTTGAAGAAGTATCTGCTACTTTTGAGGAACAATATGCCTCAACTATGATAGTAGCTGAAGCAGCTAAAAATCTACTGGAAATGGCCGAACAGCTCTCTGAAGCTGCTGGAAAATTCAAAGTATAATACTAACGTAAACATAAAGGGGCTGTTGCAAAATCAAAAATAAACGAATGCCTTCATCTCCACCAGGCCCTAAAGGACCTTGGCTAGGCTTTTAAAATCTTTCTCAAGCCCCATTCATGGGGCTTGATTAATACTTCGAAGTATTTCCGAGCCCGTTTATCGGGCTTTAGAATGATTTTCAAGCTTAGCCCAGAGTTTTAACCCTGGGTGGACAGAACGACAAAAAGCTATTTTGCAACAGACCCTTTTATTGTTCCTTTTTAAGCGAATTTACATAAGCTTTTTCGCTGAACAAAGCAAAAATATTCATTTTAAAAAAATCTATGAAATCCTGATGGCGTCAATAAAGCATCCAGTTTTACATCATGGTCTTCTACCGGTAATTCCGGAACAAGTTGAAAATCATATCCTAAACCTAGTTTAAATGCATTTGTATGGGCTAAAAATCGGTCATAATAACCGGCGCCATGCCCTAAGCGAAATCCTCGTTCGTCAAAAGCCAAACCGGGAATAACTATCAGATCTAGTTCATCGGGTTTAAGTTCCGGCGCTTCCGGCCCCGGTTCTTTTAACCCATAAATCCCCGGAAAAAGCTGAGCAAGGTTATAAATAATCGCAGCCCGCAAATCTTTATTTGGAGTGCAGGCTGGTAAAGAAATAATTTTATTTTGATTTAACAAGATATTAATCAGACTATGGGTATGAACTTCTTGTTTAATAGAAAAATAGAGCATTATTTTTTCCGTTTTTTTTACTATTTCCAACTTTAAAAAAGCGGATTCTAAACGGGAATTTACTAATTGGTATTGTTCGGGAGTTAATGAAGCCAATAATTCTTTCATTTCCCGACGAAGTTCATTTTTTAGTTTTTTAGAAGTACTCATCTTTTCACCAAAGCAAAATAATAAAACCCCGCTATGCCGTTATGCTGACCGTTACCTGAACCCTGCACAAGCAGGTGGGTGTTCTCCTACAAATCTGTTGGGTCCGCCTTAAAAAGGCGGCATGCAAGCCATAAGTAGAGCCCGAACTCCCTAGGTAATTATGTTGGTTCATAACAAAATCAGCCTTAACACGTACAAAGCAGGGACTTTTTTAGTTAATAGTTGTTTGTTGATGGTTGACAGTAAAAAAACCCTCTCATTTAAAGTTTAATTATCGGTTTAAATGTGTTCGAACATTTCCAACTTTAAACTATAAACTGTCAACTGCTTTACTAAGATCTTACCACAGCTTAGCGATGGCATCAAGTTCCAAAGAACGGCAAAATCCGCGCTTATAAAGTGGTGAAATTGTTGGGGTTGTAAGAACAATAACGTTTTATTGTCAATTTCTTTTAATTTTACAAATTAATTTTAATGTGTAGTTCTCTTAGTTGTTTTTCAGTAACCTCCGATGGAGCCCCCATTAATAAATCCTGCGCTTTGCTGCTCATCGGAAAGGCAATAACCTCCCTAATGTTTGGTTCATCGGCAATTAACATTATTATTCTATCCACTCCGGGAGCAATACCGGCGTGTGGAGGGGGACCATACTGAAAAGCGTTAAATAGGGCCGGAAACTTACTTTGGACATCTTCCAAAGTATAACCGGCTATCTCAAAAGCTTTAACCATAATCTCCGGATCATGGTTACGGACAGCGCCGGAGGATAACTCTACTCCATTACAAACGATATCATATTGATAAGCATAAATATCTAAGGGATCTTTATTTTGTAAAGCATCCATACCTCCTTGCGGCATAGAGAACGGATTATGGCTAAATTCGACCTGACCGGTTTCCGGATTTAACTCATACATTGGGAAATCTACAATCCAGCAGAATTTAAAGACATCTTTCTCCAATAAGTCCAATCTTTTACCTAGTTCAGTCCTGACCAGACCGGCTAATTTTTCGGCTTCTTTTAATTGGTCGGCTATGAAAAAGAGAGCATGTCCCGGTTGTGATCCGGTAATCTCAATAATCTTTTGCTTAGCTTCATCATTAATAAACTTAGCAATCGGTCCATTAAAACTCAAGCTTTCATCTACTTTCAACCAAGCCAATCCCTTAGCGCCAATACTAGTCGCAAACTCTACCATATTATCGAAAAAGCTTCTCGGTTGAGAACTGCAATTAGATACCGGAATAATTCTGACCGTTTTATTTTTAAAGGCATTAAAATCGGAAGAAGCAAAAACTTCTGAAACATCATAAATCCGTAAAGGATTTCTTAAATCCGGTTTGTCACTTCCATAAGTTAACATTGCTTCTTTGTAGGGAATCCTGGGGAAAGGAATATCAGTCACTTTCCGGCTTGAAAACTCCACAAAAATATCATGCAGTAATTTTTGAACAGTCTCAAAAACATCTTCCTGAGTGGCAAAAGCCATTTCCATATCCAATTGATAAAACTCACCCGGCGATCGATCAGCCCGGGCATCTTCATCACGGAAACATGGCGCTATTTGAAAATAACGGTCAAAACCCGATACCATAAGTAACTGTTTAAATTGTTGCGGCGCCTGGGGTAAAGCATAAAATTTACCAGGATGAACCCGGCTGGGAACCAGATAATCTCGAGCGCCTTCCGGAGATGAACTGGTTAAAATGGGGGTCTGAATCTCCATGAAATTCATGGCAATCATTTTCTGTCTAATACTTTGAATGATTTTTGAGCGCAAAATAATATTCTTATGAAGTTTATCATTCCGGAGATCGAGAAAACGATATTTTAAGCGTAGCTCCTCCCGGGCTTCATTGGCCAGTGTCACTTCAAAAGGTAATTGATTATTTACCTTTCCTAATACTGATATACTTTCTGCCTTAACCTCAATATATCCGGTTGCGAGGTTGGTATTAACGGTCTCCTCCGAACGTTTCTCAACTTTGCCAAATACAGAAACTGTTGATTCTCGGGAAACTTCCATAAAAGCTTCTTTTAATTGTTCATTTTCGGAAATAACTACTTGGGTTATTCCATAATGATCGCGAAGATCAATAAAGATGATTCCGCCATGATCGCGGATAGTTTGCACCCATCCGGCAATCCTGACTTCTTCTCCAACATTTTTTACATTAAGTTCCCCACAATTATGGGTTCTATATTGATGCATGATTTGACTCCTTTCAAGCTACTTCTAAGTGTAAATTTAGATTTTGGCGACAGGCGAAAGTAAAAGATACAAAAGTCAATAAAGATAGTAAAATTTTATAAACTCTTTTGCTTCTTGCCTTTCGTCTATCACCTCAAAAAAAAAAAATCTCCCCTCCTTAAAAAATCTAAGGGACGAGATTTTCCCGCGGTGCCACCCTAATAGAGTTTTGACTAAATACTTTTCAGTCTCACTCCACTCATTTTCTTTAACGCAGAAATACGGGTCGAATTAATAAGCCTTAATTGATAATGCTTTTCACCCAACCGGTTCGGAGGTGTTCTTCACTATCCGGAGAGCCTAAGAACACTTTCAGTCAGGGTGTTCTCTCCCTTTAAGGAACCGGTTAGTTACTTTTCCCCGTCTTTACCGTTCATCAATTAATTACTATTCTTTATTTAATTATACTTAATTTGCCCTATTAGTCAATAATTAAAGTTAATTATAGTTTATCTTTAAAAATCCGTCTAAATCATTTAAAGAAATTATCTCTTGATCGCTGGTATTCATTCTTCGGATCAGTATTTGACCTTTAGCAAGTTCGTCCTCACCTAAGACACCGACAAAAGGGACTCCCAATTTATCAGCGGTTTTAAGTTGAGCTTTTAAACTCCGGCCTTGATAATCAGTTTCAACCTCCCAACCCGCTTCTCGTAGTTGGATAACTATAGGAAAAAGCGCCATCTGGGCTTTTTCGCCAAGCGGGGCCAGGAATATTTGCGGTTTTCTTGATAATTCCGGCCATAAATTGCGGGCGTTTAATACCATAATTAGACGTTCGACTCCGGCGGCAAAACCAATTCCGGGTGTAGGACGCCCTCCGCATTCTTCAACCAGTCCGTCATATCTGCCACCACCGCAAAGAGCGTTTTGGGCTCCCAAGTCTCCGGCCAGAACTTCAAAAACAGTTTTGGTGTAATAGTCAAAACCTCTGACCAATCGTGGATTTAAGCGGTATTTAATGCCGATAGCATCCAATAATTGACGTAATTTAGAGAAATGAGTGCCACAACTGTCACAAAGTGTTTCTGTTATTAAAGGAACATCTGCAGTTAAGCTTTGACAGATCGGACTTTTGCAATCCAAAAGCCGTAACGGATTTCTTTCCAAACGGCGTTGACAATTTGGACATAATTTATCGGCTTTAGGACGTAAATGTTCAATTAACCTGGTTCTGTATAACGGACGGCATTCCGGACAACCAATTGAATTTAAATTAACATCTAAATCCTGAATTCCTAATCGCTGATAAAAATTAACCGCTATGGTGATAATCTCCGCATCAACCCGGGGATCTTCACTACCAAGCACTTCGGCGCCGAATTGGACAAATTGGCGAAAACGGCCAGCTTGAGGCGCTTCGCAACGAAACATGGGACCATAGTAATAAAGTTTTTGGATGCCGCCTGAACCGGCCATATTATGTTCCAAAAAGGCTCTAACTATTGAGGCCGTTCCTTCCGGTCTTAACGTTAAACTCCGGCCTGCCCGATCCGGAAAGGTAAACATCTCTTTTTCTACTATATCAGTAGTTTCTCCGATACCTCGCTGAAATAACTCCGTATACTCAAATATTGGAGTCCGTAATTCTCCATAGCCATATTGTTTAAACAGGAGATGTATTTTATCTACTAAGTAATACCATTTAAGGAGCTCCTTGGGTAAAAGATCATATGTACCTTTGGGAGCATTTAGTTGCGTCAATTAAACCGCCTCTTTTTTAATTCAATGAAAGATTCTGGAAAAACAAAGACTTTTAAAAGCGACCCTATCCCTTAAAGGGTATTAGTTAGGCTTTGCAAGTCTTATATAATTGACTGCGAAGCATGGTGGTTACCCTTTTAAAGGGCCTTACCATTACCCACAAGTTGGGTAAAAGTAAGAAAGCCAAGGGATATAAAATTCACAAAAAATTCGATCAATTCGATCTTATCTAACTAAACAGAAATCAAGAATTGACAAGGGTTTACAAT